>JBGPBY010000465.1:0-5903 GCA_041481485.1 Terriglobia bacterium | reverse complement strand
TGTTCTTATCGTAATGGATCAGTTTGAAATCTGCGGCCCACTGTAGGCGCGGTCTATGACCGCGCACAGTTTTTTAAGGCTGGGTATCCATAAACGAGAGATTGTGCGCGGTCATAGACCGCGCCTACAGCACGGCGGTACGCTAATCCCGAGCGGTCAAGCTCACAGGAAAAAGAGGTTCTTGACCCCGTAATTGTTGATGTTCGGGAAGACCGCGGGCAGGTCGGCGTCGCTGACGCCGAACCATGATGCCAGTGTCGCACCGAACTGATCGACGGCCACCGACGGCACGAAGCGGCCGCGGGCACCGGAGCCATTGTCGGTATCGTCTCCTGTGCCTGCGACAAGAGTCGGAAAAACCGTCCCATTTGAAGTGGGCAGGCCGTAAAAGTCACTGCCGCGCAACGCGCCCCCCATCACAAATTGATGGGCCGCCCAGGCGTGATCCGTACCCAGTGTGCCATTGGGAACGAAAGTACGGGAAAAGTCGGAAAGTGTAAACGTCGCGACCTGTGAAGCCACACCCATTGCCTCCGTCGCGTCGTAGAATGCGCGCATCGCCCCGCTCACCTGCGCCAGGAGGCTCGCCTGCGTTCCGGTTGTCGTTGCGGTGCTGCTGGTGACCTGGCCGGTGTGAGTATCAAATCCGCCCAGAGAACAGAAAAAGATTTGCCGGTTCATGCCAAGCGTACTGCGAATACTGATCAACTTCGCGACTTGTTCAAGCTGATTGCCGAGAGTCGTACGCGGATTGAGCGGGAATGGAGCGATGGTCGGATTTCCGGCAGCGCGCAATGACTTCTCCACTGAAATGGATTCACTGCTGACGCGGCTGCCTCCGCGGATGAGTGTGAAATTCTGATCCACGAGCAGAAGATTCTGAAGAGCGATATAGCGCGGATCCGCATCGCGAACAGACTGGGTCGCGGAGAAGCCATTCAACTGCAACGAGGCATTCAGACCTGTTGGAGCCGGCGCAATTGCCAGAGGCCGCTGGACGTTTCCGCTGGTGAAAATCGGCGTTGAACTTACGGAAGTAATCGCGGGGAAGCTTACGGGATTCATTCCTGCGGTCTTGTCGGCGATGCGCCCTCCCCAACCCGCGGAACTCTGGCCATTCGATACCGAAGTCTGCCATTGGTTTTGCTGGTCGGAATGCGAAAAGAGATTGAGCGGTATACGCACCGAGCTGTTCTGATAGGTCGATCGGGATGTCGGTTCCACCAGAGGGCCAACATTGCAGACCACGCCGAGTTTGCCCATGTTCCACAGTTCCTGCATGCCGGTCATGCCCGGGTGAAAACCAAACACGCTGCCGGGGAGACTGGGCGGTGAAACCTGCAGCAGGCTGTCTTTCGGTATGGCGATACCTGAAGCGAGGCGTGCAGTCGAATAACTCGCGTAGTCGGTATAGGGCATGACCATGTTGTTGGCATCGTTTCCGCCGAACAGAAAAATGCACACCAGCGCTTTGTAATCGGCGGACTGGGCTAACGCGTTCATGATGCCGAAGCGTTCCATCGCAATGGCTGCTGCTCCCATACTGCCGAACCTGCAGAGAAATTCTCGTCTCGTGTGTGCCATGGCAAGCTCCTCTTCTAACGTTGAATCTGAAATTGCAAAGATGACGCAATCAGATAAACAGCCGTACGCACTCGCAATATCGCGTTGGTTGCGGCAATCGGTGTAATGGCGGACTTTATGGTCTGGCGCATTTCTGCCGACATGGAACCGTGCAACATCAGAGTGTTGAGGGTATCCAACAACTGGTCCGGATTGGCTGCCAGAGAATTGAAAGGCGTCAGGTCAATCGAAGTTCCGAGCGGCCTGTCGGGCAATGACGGTGCGATGGTCGAAAAGACCACCTGATTGACGAAGTTGTCATGTCGCAGCGCTGTCAACGACGTGTAAATCGCAAACTCCGGACCCACCGCATTTTCTGCGGGAACACGTGCGCTCGGCGGAAAGTAGTTGAACACGGACGGTGCGTTAAAAAGGTCCTCGCTCATATCGGAGGTGCCGATTCCGCTGCCAGGGCTGTTCAGAACTCCGTCGCTGACTCCATTCAGCATGCGAAGTATGTTCGTCATGAAAAGTACCGGCTCGCGGAGCTTGCCGTAGTTCGGCTGGGCTATGGGATCGATGTTACCGCCGCGCGCTTCTGCGTCCATCAGAATCGCTTTCACAACTTCGAACAGCTGCGTGTTCGAATAGCGATTGTCGTTCCAGACTGTCACGATACGGCCGACATAAGCCGCACTGGGATTGCTCGTGACCAATTGCTGGATCAATTGTCTGCTGATGAACGGCGCGACATTGGGGTGATACGCGATATTGTCGATGGCGTCGCTTAAATCCTGAGCGGCCGTTCTTCCCGCCGATAGATGGACTCCATTCAACAACGTCTTTTCGCCACGGTCGTGATAATCCTCG
The DNA here is from genome assembly GCA_041481485.1 of Terriglobia bacterium. Taxonomy (GTDB): domain Bacteria; phylum Acidobacteriota; class Terriglobia; order 20CM-2-55-15; family 20CM-2-55-15; genus JBGPBY01. The sequence continues at coordinate 3,470 of JBGPBY010000465.1, read as the reverse complement.
CGATTGGATGTATCGAGATGTTGCACCATCGGATCCCGGTAATTGGGCACTGTGGTTGCGCCAGAATCGGCAGGTGCGGGAAGGTTCGGCGCCAATATCCAACCGGTAAACACACGCGCAAACTCTTCCACTGTCTTTTGGTCGTAAGTGGCAATCGGGTTGTTGTTCGAGTCCAGCTTTCGTGTCCCATCCTGATTCAGGACGAAGGTGCCGATGGAAAACAGCTGCAGAACTTCGCGGGCATAGTTTTCATTAGGTAATGATGTGAGTCCGTTGCGGCAAATGTTGACGTTGACGGGAGTGCCCTTTTGGCAACGGTTATTCACCATGTCGAGGAAGCGGCCCATGGACGGATGCAATGTAACGTCGTAGAGCAATTGACGGAAATTGCCAAACGCTCCCTGATAGAGCAGCTGCTGGTAACTCCGCATCCACGCCGGCATCGTTATATCCGTCTGAGATGTGACCATGATCTGACTCAGGCCGAAGGCAACACGCTGCCGCAACTGATCCTGGCCGGAAAGTGCATTGGCAAAGAAATGCCGCTGTACCTGGTAAAAGGTGTAGTTATCCCTGTTGCAGTCCCCCGTGCACGTCGCCGGACGGGTTTGCGGCCAAAACGCGAGGTCGGGATAGGCTTGCATCGGTGCGTACAGTTGCTGAAAAAAGAAACTTTCGATGCCGTTGGTTTGAACACTGGATGTCAACGCCGCCGTTGGGCCAAATGTCGCTTGTTCCAGCAGCCGCCGGACATCGACCTGATTGCTGGAAGTCTGGTTGACTGCGTCCGCCTGATCCGTACTGCCATCGGCGTAAGACACCAGAACTTTGAACGTACTGCTGTTGAACGGCGAGAAGTACAGATCTCCGCTTCCAGCATTGAAGTTCGACAGTGCAATTACCCAGTTGTAGCTATTGAACGGCATTTGCCAAATCCCGCCGGTGTCCGAGAGGATTTGCATTTGAGTCGGTATCGAATGCAGACCGGTAAGTGCGATACGGAAATCAGGCCGGCCATCGGGCGCAATGGCCAACTCGCCCACGGTATCCACGCCTAACCCCAGGAAAGTCGCGGTCAGGGTGTGCGGCTGGTCAGTCGGATTCGCCACAATAGCCTGATCCGTGGTCCCATCCGAGTAGCGTACCGAGAGCGTAAATCGGTTGCTTGAAAATTGTGAGAAGTAGAGATCTCCGGACCCATTACTGTAGTTCCGGAGTGCGATCACCCAGTTCAGGCCATTAAAGGGAACCTTCCAGACGCCACCCGTATCGGACAGGATTTCCATCTCGACGGGCACGGAGCGCAACCCGGCCACCTTGATATTAAAGTCCGGCCGTCCATCCGGAGACAGGACGGTTTCGCTGACCACATCCTCACGCGGACCATTAAAAGTCGCAGTGAGTGCTGCCGATGCATCGGCTGCAAATGCGAAGAGAAACAGCGATGCCAAAAAGACTAATACCAATCTTGCACGTTGGTGGCGAAGAAAACCGCTAGCCATGCGAACCTCCTAATCCAGATTTCGGCTTGAGGTGCTGTGGTGGGATGGCCGAAACAGCTGACGTTTTAGTACAAGCCGGTACGCGTGTCAATCTGAATGATGCTGAAGGGCCGGTCTATGACCGCCCACGGCAAATTGATGGACAATGAATGAATGCGGTTCCGACTGTAGGGGCGGTCTATGACCGCCCGCAATCTGTGGGATTGCATTCCTCAGAATTGTGGGCGGTCATAGACCGCCCCTACAGTTGCGAAGATGAAGGGGCGCGAAAGCTTCGTTCGATTACCGATCGTCGTTCAGTTGCGACAGGCGAGGCACATGGCAAGACTGTCACCGGCCCGTCTTGAAGTCTGCGTTTTCAATTTCCTGCAATGCCGCGATATCTCTGCGAACGAGCAAGAGCGGAATTAGACCGAACACTCCGAAGCTGCAGTCGATGAGCCGCCAATAAAGCGGAATGTGACGAATTGCTCCCGCAATCAGGGCCAGCGGAATAACGCCAACGCAGGCAATGATTCCGAACGTAACAATCCACACATTGCGGACCGGATCGCGAAAGGGTCCGATGAAAGCAACTGCGATCACGAGATGTGCGAATGCCAGCCAGTCGGTTCCGTAAGCGATGAACGGATACTTCCCCTGGGTTTCATGGAGACCTGCCGCTACGAGACTGATCCAATGCCGAAGACCCGTGTATTCCGCTGGAGGCGTGGATGGATTGACCCCGAGAATGGAACTCAAAACGTCGAGCTCAGTCACAAGTGGAAACGCAGTGAGTCCGCTAAGCACCAGACCTGCGATGAAGAAGGCGAGCAGCAGGCGGACCCTGGTTCGAATCTGTGTGGGAGTCCTCTTCATATTTTTGTCCCCTCAACTGGCCCTTTGGTCCACCTTCTCTCCACTTGTCGGAACGCGGACCGTAGGGGCAGTCGCATTCCCAGCCGCGTTAGCGGCGGCAGTTCGTTAGCCACCGGCGTCAGCCGGTGGAATATCCGTCTATAGAAAAACAGAGTGCCATAGGCACGACAGATCTATAACTCCGATACTCTCCACATCAGTTCTCCGAAGCGCGACCATCCCATGACCCTACTCGCCTAACAGAGGCATGAACATACTGGACCAATCCGATCTATAGATCTGTCGTGCCTACGGCACTCTGTTTCTCGCGAGATGCCATTCCACCGGCTCACGCCGGTGGCTAGCGAACTGCCGCCGCTAACGCGGCTGGGAACGCGACTGCCCCAAGACAAGTGTGATCAGTTCTGGGTGAAGTTCAGAACGGTGTTTTCTCCTTCATTAACGACAATCGGATTGCCGCGGCCTTCGTATTTCTTCATGAATTCCGGATCTGTCCATGCTCCGTCATCAACTTCTTCCCATGAAAACAAAAAATACTTTCCCGGTGCGATCCGGCCGATCGAGAAACGACCTGCGATATCGGTGGTAACCGTTCGCAGCGAGTCCGGCCAGCGGCGGCGGCTCGCATCGGGAACCAGCACCACAGTGGCGTTGGCTCCGGGTCTTTGCCTATCATCCAGCACGGTGCCTGAGATGCTTCCGGATCGAGTACCGAAAATAATTTCAATGGGAAGGATATTTTCGGCGTCATCGACTCGGAATCCGTCGTTCATTACGTCTGTGGCTCCCATCCGGATGGACTTGAAATAGACGTTACGCAACCGCGGTGGAAGCGAACCACCGGCAGGTATGCGGACTTCAAGATTTGCGATGCGATAGTCCTGATGCAACAGCACACCAAGCGACAAGTTCCCATTGCTGAATGGACCATAGACGTCCGCCGGCGGACCCGGCAGCAGAGGATCGGACAGTAGATTGAAAACTATGTTTTCCAGATCCGGATCGTCCCCGGTATCTCCGGGCTTCCGGTCGTCGAGCATGACGTGTGTTGGCACGTGAACCGTGGAACTGAGTCCTAATGTGACGCCATCGAGATCATTATCGCCAAGG
>JBGPBY010000464.1:0-5905 GCA_041481485.1 Terriglobia bacterium | reverse complement strand
TCATAGACCGCCCCTACAGTAGAGAACGAATTTATGAATTGTCAGGAATGTGAAACAAGCCTGTCGGAATACATCGAGAATGCGCTTGAAGTCGGCAAAAGGGGCGAAGTCGCTGCGCATTTGCATTCCTGTAATTCCTGCAACGAACTTTTTGCCGTTCTGACGCAACTCATCGACACGGGAAAGTCATTTCCCTCCTATGATCCTCCGCCATGGCTCGCCGCTCGAATTCTGGCGAACTCCAGCCCAATTCCTCCGCCTAAATCGTTACGCGAATTGTTGACGTCGGTGTGGCGCTCCCTTGGAGAACCCCGGACCGCCCTGGCGATCTTTACCGCAGCCGTGGTTATTGGTTGGATCGGGGGAAGTTCGGTGCGAGAAGCCGTTTTCGATCGTGCCGAAGGTGCGATCAGCTGTGCCTATGATCGCGCGATCCGCAGTTACTACCGCTCACCAGTCATCATGGAGATTCATTCCAGGATTGAGTCCGGCATCGAGCAGTTTCGGGAGAATTCCTGATGCACTGCACCCATCACCCGGAGGTCGAAAGCACTTCATTCTGTACCCAGTGTGGACATGCGCTGTGTACCGGTTGCGTTCGCATGGTTCGAAACAGCGTCTATTGCGAAGATTGTCTGGCGGCGTCGGTCAAGAAGCCGAGTGCCACCACGCAGACTGTTGCCGGAAATGACCCTGAAACTGCGTTTGCGCTGGGTCTGATTCCTGGAGTGGGTGCTATTTACAATGGCGAATACTTCAAAGCAGCCATTCATGTCCTGATTTTTGGAATGCTCACCAGTCTGGGATTTCTGATGGCGGTTGCGTTCTATTTCTACATGCCGTTTGAGGCTTATTACACTGCGAAAAAACGAAAACTCCAGGCGCAGGGTGTTCACATTGTCACGCCTATCGATCAGTTTTACGAGCAGCTCAGCGCGCACACCGGCGCAATTCGAAATAAGGAGTTCTGGGGCGGAATCGGTCTGGTTGTTCTGGGCAGTTTGTACCTATTGAGCACTTACGAAGTATTCACCGTTCATGCCGCTGCGCTCTGGCCCTGCGTTCTGATCGCCGTGGGGGTCGTGCTTCTGCTTCGTTCCAGGGAGACCAAAAGCCAATGATGGGTCCGCTGATTCTGATTGTGCTGGGAGTGCTGTTTCTGCTGAGCAATATTTTCCCCAACCGATTCAGCTTCGGACAAATGTGGCCGATCATCCTGATCGTGATCGGCGTGGTGAAAATCGTGGAGTCGTTTCAGAAAAAAGAGGGCGGCCCGCCGCCTGAAAATCCCGCAGGAAAGGCCAATCCGTGACAGGCAGGATTTCAGGATCCATTTTCTGGGGTTTGGTGTTCGTCGTCGTCGGCGCCCTCATACTGGCACACAATCTGGGATATGCAATTCGGTTCTGGCCCGGAGCGGTCCGCTACTGGCCGGTTGTTCTCATAGTCTGGGGAGTCTTCAAACTCGTAGATTACTTCCGGATGCGTTCCGGCGGCTGGAACGAACCGTTGTTTACCGCAGCAGATGTGACTGCGGTTGTATTCGTGATTTTGCTCGGGAGCCTGATCACACTGGCCGCCAACATGATTCCTGATGTTGGAAAGGTGTTTAACATCGGGGATATCGATCTATGGGATCTGACTGGAAACTACTACAAGTATTCCGAACACCAGCGCCGGGACGCCCCGCAGGATTCCTCCATTGAAATCTCGAACCGCAACGGTGATGTGGAGGTCACTGCCTCGGATGGCGACTTCATCACGTTGGATGTCGATAAATCGGTCCGCGCGCGAGACAACGACGAAGCGGAGAAACTCTCGTCGCAGTTTGGATTCTCGATCACGAACGACGGCTCAAGATTTCAGATTCGTTCCAACATGGATCGCCGGTTCAAGGTAACGTTGTCGGTGCATGTGCCGAAGCGTGCGAACGTTTCGGTGGAAAACCGCAATGGTAAAGTCGCATTGAGGGATTTGACGGGAGCTCAGGAAGTAAAAAATGGTTTCGGGGATGTCGATATTCGCGACGTAACGGGCTCAGTCCAGATTCACAGCAATCACGGTGAGGTACATCTGGACAATGTCAGCGACTCCGTGACTATCGAAAACTCATTTGCTCCGATCGTCGTGAGCAATGTACATGGCAATTTGAAAATCAGCGGCAGCAACAATTCCGTGGATGTTCTTCATGTGGATAAGGATCTCGACGTCGAAAGCAGGTTTCAGAATATCGATATCCGCGATCCGAGGGGTGCTGTCAACGTTAGGAATCGAAATGGCGACATCGGCGTCGCATTCACGCAGTCCCCGGCGAGAGACGTCAACATTTCCACCGAGTTTGGCAGCGTTACACTGGAGATTTCCGGGAACGCATCGTTCGGTGCGGACATAAAGACTCATTTTGGAGAGATCCATACGGACTTTCCCGAACTTCGCCAGAACAAGGAAGGCGCCGATCATGCAGCAACCGGCAGCGTGGGGACCGGCGGACCCTCCATCAAAGTCGAAACACGGAATGGCGAAGTCCGAATCCGGAAGCGAGGGTAAGAAAATGTTGTGTGGACAGTGCGGGAATAACATGGAGTCTGGGGAGCGCTATTGCAGCAAGTGCGGCAAGGATTCGGACCCGGTTCAGGTTCCCACCGGGCCGCAATCCGCGGGCACGAGCTGGGATACCCACGTCCGGGTTCTCGCTTGGATATTGATCATCGCAGCGTTTTTTGTCGTCATACCGAGCGTCATTTTTCTTGGGTTTTTCGGCATCTTCGGTCGGCTCTTCGGGGGGGCCCGCCACATTTTCCTCGTCGGACCGATGTTTGGATTTTTCAGCCTATTGTTCCTGCCTGTTCCGATTGGAATTGCCGCGGCGGGAATCGGTCTGCTGAAATACCGGGACTGGGCGCGAGTTTTGACGCTCATCCTAGCGGGATTCATGGTGATCGCATTTCCATTTGGAACTGCGCTGGGGATCTACGCATTCTGGGTTCTGCTTTCGACCGAAGGGAGCAGCAGCTATAAGGCCCACGCGGCTGCATCGTGATTGGGGGCATGAACTGACATATGACAATTGACCATTGATAGAGCTTTATCAAAGGTCAATTGTCATATGTCAGTTAGGCGACCCCTAACGGGAAAGGATTCCCGCCATGTCCAGCAGTGAAAGATCAGGCTGCTTGATTTTGCCTGCTACCTCGGCCAGTGGAGTCGAATGGCACTGTCCGTCGACCCACCCGGACAGTACTCCGTGATTGCCCTGAACCAGTAATTCAATGGCCGCGACACCCAGCCGGGTGGCGAGAAGCCGGTCAAAAGCGGTGGGCACTCCGCCGCGCTGAACGTGTCCGAGGATTGTGGCCCTCAACTCGAATCCAAGGTGCAGCTCGTTTTTCTGGAAGTAATGGGTCAGCCGGTCGGCGTTGTTTCGTGAGCCTTCGGCCACCACGATCAGTGCATGTTTCTTTCCGCGCTGGTAAGCGTTCCGCAGCAGTTCAGCAATGGTTTCGGGGTCCAGCTCCCGTTCCGGAATGACGATGGCTTCGGCGCCGCCGGCCAGTCCGGCCATCAGTGCGAGATAGCCGCAGTTTCGCCCCATGACTTCGACGAGCAGGCCGCGGTGATGCGAAGAGGCAGTGGTGCGAAGCCGGTCGATTGCCTCCAGCGCAATGTTCAGGGCCGTATCGACGCCGATGGTGACGTCCGAACCCAGCAAGTCGTTATCGATCGTGGATGCCACCCCGACGACGTGCAGACCCAGTTTCGACAGTGCATACGCGCCCTGCTGGGAACCATTTCCTCCTATGATGACTACCGATTCGATCTCGAGGGCCTGAAGTTGGCGAAGACCTTCTCTCCTTCCGGAGTCGGTGGCAAAATCCGGACACCTTGCCGAACCCAGTACGGTGCCGGCGAATTGCATGATATCGTCGACATCGCGCGCGCTGAGCGGCGCGATGTCACCGGCGACAAGCCCTGCGAACCCGCGCTGGACGCCGTACATTTCGTATCCATAGTGGATGCCGGTTCGAACGACGGCGCGAACCGCGGCATTCATTCCGGGGGCGTCCCCTCCACTGGTGAGGACGGCGACTCGTTTGCTCATGCGCCATTAAAACATGTCTGAGAAAAAAATTCCGTGAACTCATTTCTTGAGTGATTTGTCTTTTGTAATTCGCGTTAGAATGTCCTCGTTGCATTGCCTCATTAATAAGGAGAAGCTCATGAGAAACGATGACGATCTGGACCTGGGACTGGATTTCGATGCTGATCCGGAGGCAGAGTCGGATGCCGAAATAGACCAGGACGATCTGCTAGTGGAAGAACCCATCACGGTGTCCTTCAGTGAAACGGTAATCGAATACGATGACCCCGGTTCGGACGACATGACGGACGCACCAGCCCGGCCAGCTCCTGCGGCGAAGAAAATGCCGGCAAAGAAAACTGCGGTAAAGAAACCAGCCCCGGCAGCCGCAGCAAAAGCGCCAGCGAAGAAGGCCGCCAAGCCGGCGAAAAAGACGACAAAAATGGCCGCGAAAAAACCGGCGAAGAAGGCCGTGAAGACTTCCAGCGCGTCGGCGAAAAAAGCGGTTGCGAAGAAAACCGTTGCGAAGAAAGTCGTTGCGAAGAAAGTCGTAAAGAAAGCAGCAAAACCCGCAAAGAAGGCGGCGGCAAAACCCAAGGCGAAGAAAGCGAAAACCTCGAAACGCCGCTAGATTGGCGGAACAGTTGAGGCGTTGCCGCGTTGCCTTATTGCTGCATCTGAACGTGCAATTCACACACGAGATCCTGTGCAGGAAGCGTACCTTCACAGGATCCATTCCGCCTGATTGAGTTATACCAACCTCGATGCGCCGGCTATTTTCTCCTATCCAGGCTCGCCAGTTTAGCCGTATGGAATCCGCACGCAGTTTTCGTGGAACGGATCTTAAGGCCTTGGTCGATCAAATAGAAACCCTTGGGCCATGGTTTCATAATTTTGAAATCGCAAAAAATGTTTGGACAAATCCCGCAGGAGAACCGGGCCCGGATTACCCAGAACGCCGGTGGAGGGAAGTGGAGCCCCTGCTTCCGGATCTTCGAGGGCTGAAGTGCCTCGACGTCGGATGCAGCTCAGGCTTTTTCTCTCTAAAACTCAAGGAAAAGGGAGCGCAGACAGTCGTCGGAATAGACTCCGGCGAACAGTCAAGAGCGATAACGCAGGCAAAATTCGCGGCCCAGGTTCTGAAGCTTGACGTCGATTTCAGGGAATTTTCGGTATACAACCTGGCTCAGCTCGCCTCCGAGCAGTTTGACCTTGTTCTTTTCATGGGCGTGTTCTATCACCTCCGGCATCCACTGGTGGCATTGGAAGCCGTCCGGGCAGTCTGTTCCGGAACGATGATTTTTCAAACAGTGACACTGGACCATCAGAAGGAACTTCTCGAGTTGAAGTACGAACATACCCGGGATGTCGCTTTTGGCGATGCTCTGTTGCGCCATCCCCAATTCCCGTCGCTGAGCTTTATCGAAGAGAAATACGGAGGCGATGCCTCATGCTGGTTTGTGCCAAACATTCAGGCGGTTTCCGCGATGATTCGCAGCTGCAAATTCGAAGCCCGCAAATGGGTTTTCCCGACGAATCGGGAAATCATCGTGAAATGCGCTGCGGTCTGACGCCATTCCGGGACGGCCCCCCAATTTCCGCTCAGGGGTAAGATCCCCTCCCAACGGGGAATGTGACTGTAGGCGCGGTCTATCAAGATGTGAAGGAATGCAATGCCGAATGTAGCGACAGGCGATCAAGAAATCCCTCTCCCAACGGGAGAGGGGGCCGCACAGCGGCCGGTGAGGGGTACCACAAGTAACAATATTTACTTGCGGTACCCCTCACCCGGCCTTCGGCCGCCCTCTCCCGTTGGGAGAGGGATTT
>JBGPBY010000463.1:0-5928 GCA_041481485.1 Terriglobia bacterium | reverse complement strand
TAAATAAACCCCCCCCCCACGGGTTGTGGTTTGGTTGAGGGGTACCGAATTAAAAATTTTTTAGGTGGGTTACCCCTCACCCGACCCTCTCCCGTTGGGAGAGGGATTACTTGATCGACTGTCCTTAGGGTAGGAATTGCATTGAGGCGTGGGCGTAGTTCATGCCTGCTCCGACTGGCAGCCTTGGGCATGGAGTTTTCCATGCTACGCTCATCTTATAAATCAACAATGATGCAGTAAGGTTGGAGCTGTTGTGAGCGAGCCTCTGGCGCTCAGTTCCGACGCGCGATGGCACCTCCCGACTCCTCCCCGGATAACCACTTGCCGAGGTTTCCCATGAAGCAAAATCTAAAGAGAGCAATTTTCAAGTCTGTTGGGATCGGAGTTCTTTCCGGGATGAGAACGTTTTCATCGTCGGCCTGGGTCGCCCAGTCAAGTCGGGGCCGAATAAAAGGGATATGCGCTGCAGCCGCCGGGTTCGAGATGGTCATGGACAAGATGCCGTTCCTGGGGAACAGGATCAGTCGGCCACATCTGATCGGGAATGATTCACTGGCCCCCACCCGCCGCTGGCCAGCGTTTGAAGATCTCGCCACCCAACGACAGGTAGCTTTCGCCTTTCATGTGTTCATCGTAGTTCCAACTGTTGTGAATGCCTCGATCTTCACGAGCCTTCAGGATCGGCGTCGTATCCAGGAATTCGATGCCAGCCTTCTCACAATCTCTTCTTAGGAGGCGAGAATGCAGCTGGTAATCTTCGGTCGTAAATGTAGTGACTTTTGATTTAAGGCTATATTTGCGGTGATATTCCAAATAGTGATCAGTCACCTGATCCGAGAGCGGAACATAGACGACCCGCAACTGCGTTCCATATCGAGCTGCGTACTTCTGGATTGATGCGACCATCGGCGCAAGTTCAAAAGGTTTTTTCAGGTTGAGTTCCATGAATTCAAAAGAGCCAGGCACAAAGGGATTAAAGTCTCCCGCTTTCATTGCGGTTGCGAGCTCAGAGGTCACTTGCATTGAAAGGTCGGACTCATGCTGAGTCCATGGGCTTGCGGGGTCTGGGACAGCAGGTACAAATCGCCGAGGGGTTCCCTTCCAACGCGCTGGGACGGGCTCGTGATGGATGAGTCTGGTGAGAACTTGCACCATCCGAGGCACCCAACGACTTACCGATTGAGGCTGAAGCGGGTTCATAGTCCAGCTCTCTCCTGGCCACGTATAAGGCAAATCATTGGCGTAGATGACCAGAACTAACTCGTCAGGCCGAAATATCGGAATGAGATCGCGAATGAGCGGCAGATAATTTTGAATACCCGTCCCGCCAATTCCAAAATTCATGGCCTCAACGCCAATACCGCTATCCTTTGCCGCATGGGCGTACCCGTCTGATATCGTTTCTCCATCGGCAGCCATAAAACCTTCGACAAAGCTGTCACCCACAAAAGCGACTCGCCTCACTCCTGTGGACTTTCGTGTATGCCAGTCCCGATCGCGGAAACCATACAGGTTGAGCGTATGAACAAAATGGGCATGATCAGGAGCGGAGTTCCAAAAGAAACGGGCATTGCTGATGGGTTTGTGACTGGCAAGAACGGAGTCTTCGCTGCCACTGATTCCGATATCGGCGTATGTGACGCGATTAAAGTTGCCGACTTCCGGGAGCGGAAAGACAATTCGGAAAAGTGCCTCCTGAAAAACAATCAGGATTCCAAGAGTTAGAGTGCGGAAGACCGCTTTGCGTTTCATGTGCAGGGGCTCGAATTGAGGATGACCTAATCAGCCTGAACTGCTTCCCTGGTTGGCACGCCCAGCGTCCAGCGCTTGAACCGGAACAGCATCAAGAGTCCTGGCAAAGCCAGGAACATCGAGAACAGGAAGTATGTCTGCCAACCCATCCGATCCGCAAACCACCCGGCCGGAGCTGCAAGGTATACCCGAGCCTGAGCCATAAAGCTGGTGAGTAGCGCAAATTGAGTCGCAGTGTATTTCTTGTTCACAGCGGTCATCAGGAAAGCAGAAAACGCGGAAGTCGCCATGCCGTTGCACAGGTAATCAAACGAAAGTGCAGCCGCGAGCATAGGAACGCTGGGTCCGGCAGAAGCCAGCGCCATATAGAAGAGGTTTGAGAGAGCTGCAAGAATTCCAAATACCCAGAGCGAGCGGTAGACCCCGATCTTCAGCATCGTTGCTCCGCCAATGATTCCACCGATCAAGAGTGGGATCCAAAGAAGGCCTTTCGCAGTTCCGATCGTGAGCCCGCTGAATCCGGTCTTCACCAGAAACGCTGTCAACAATGCGGTGCCGATCACGTCGGTCAGGCGATAAAGAACGACGAAGACAAGAATCTCGCCGGCGCCTGTGCGCTTGAAGAATTCCACGAAAGGGAGAATGATCGCATCCTTCAGCTTTGAAGGATGACTCACTTTCACTTCAGGTTCCGGACCCATCAATGTAGCGGCGACGCCGATCAGCATGCCTCCGGCCATGATCATATAGATGGTGCTCCATGGCAGGTAATCGGACAGGATAAATCCGATGCTTGAAGAAAAAATCGGAAAGCCGACACGGTATCCCGCCACATACAGAGACGCTCCGACGCCAGTCTCCTGGGTATGCAATAAATCCGTGCGATATGCATCAATCGCTATGTCCTGGCTCGCGCTGAAGAACGCGACTAATAGGGCGAACAATGCCGTCGTGTAGGGAGAAGACGCGGGATTCGTGAAACCCAGCATGCATATCGAGATCATCAGGACAATCTGTGCAACCAGAATCCAGCCGCGGCGGCGCCCAAGCAGTGGTGGGACGTACCGGTCCATCAATGGTGCCCATAGAAACTTGATGGTGTAAGGAACACCCACCAATGCGAAGAGTCCGATGGTCGTCAGGTCCACTTTTTCCTTCGCCATCCAGCCCTGCAGAAGCGAGGTCGTCAACCCCAGTGGAAGGCCAGAGGAGAACCCGTGCAGTAGCACTGTTCCCATCTTTCGATTGAACATTGCGGTGATAATGTTCTTTTTCATAGACACAACGTAACATCAAGCCAGCCGAATCGACTCTGGCCGCTCGAAATAATAAGAATCGGAAATCCACAGATCTGTCGTGCCTCCGGCACTCTGTATTTCATTTATGGATATTCCACCGGCTGACGCCGGTGGCTAAAGGACTGCCGCCGCTAACGCGGCTGGGAATTCGACGGTCCCTGCGGTTTGGTCCAGAAGACCATGTGTCGAAAGAGGGCGATCCGGCTGAGAATTGGACGCTTTCGTGCTGGAATGTGCTTCGTGCTGGAATGTGCATTGATGGCGAGAAATTATTACTTACTTACGACAGACCCAGTAGATTCGGCAAAAATTGCAGGCTTGCGTTACATTTCCGATCGAACTCCTGGAATCCGCCGGATCGGAAGCGGTAAGAATTTTCGCTACAGGAACGCTGACGGCAAGCTGATGCGTGACAAAGAGATCCTGAAGCGAATTCGAAGTCTGGTGATTCCACCGGCATGGACGGACGTGTGGATTTCGCGGGACCCTCAGAGCCATCTCCAGGCTGTCGGACGCGACGCACGCGGCCGAAAACAGTATCGATATCATTCGCGCTGGCGCGAAACGCGCGACAGTACAAAGTATCATCGTCTGGTTATCTTCGGCGAGGCGCTTCCCAGGATACGTGCACGTGTGTCACGGGATTTGAACATCAGAGAACTGAAGCGGGAAAAGGTGATCGCTACGATTGTGCGGCTGCTCGAAACGACTTCAATTCGGGTGGGCAACGAAGAATACAGCCGGCAAAACAATTCCTTTGGCTTGACTACTCTGAGAGATCGCCACGTCCGCGTCAGCAGTAAACGCATCGATTTCTTCTTCCGCGGCAAGAGCGGAGTGCGCCACGAAATCTCCGTCGAGAACAGGCGGCTTGCACGCATCGTACGGCAACTTCGCGATCTTCCCGGATATGAGCTGTTTCAATATATCGATGAAAATGGCGAAGTGCAGTCCATCGATTCCATGCACGTTAATGTCTATATCCGTGAAGTCAGCCATGACGATTTCACGGCAAAAGATTTCCGGACATGGAACGGGACGGTCCTCGCCGCAGAAGCGCTTACGGGAATGCCTCCATGCACTTCGCAGAAGATGATTAAGAAAAACATGGCCGCGGCAGTCCAATTCGTCGCCGGGCAGTTGGGGAATACGGCCGCCGTTTGCCGCAAGTGCTACATCCATCCGGCTGTGTTCGAAGGCTACATGGCCCGGAGCCTGTGGACAGAGGCGGATAATAAAAGGCCGCTCGCCGGTCTGTCAGCACTCGAGTCGTCGGTGCTGCGCTTTCTGAAGAAAACACTAAGGGAAAAACCAGGTCTTGAAAAATCGCTTCGAAATTCGCTGCGAAAAAATGGAGCCAGGACTAAAGGCACCACTTCGTAGGTGATCAGTCAGTCCGCAGCTTCATCGATGGTTTCATGTACAAACCGAAGCTTCTCGATCGCCGGCGCGGAAAGAACAAACGGATAGCTATCGGGTAAGCCCAGGCCCCGGCTGAGATTATTGAGCACGTAAGTCAGCGACAACCAGTGCTCGATGAGTGTATCGAAGCTCTGAGTTCGGCCAGGAAGGCGACGGGCATCGAGTTTGGGTTCGTCTGGCCGGCGCGGCCGCAGAGAGAGTCCGCAGTCCACCGCGATTTCGAGTGTGTCCGTCATGTGGAGATAATGAGCCCATGTTTCGGCCCAGTCTTCCCAGGGGTGGGCGCTGGCATACGCGCTGACAAACCGCTGCTGCCAATCCTGCGGCGGTCCGTTCTGATAGTGCTCCTGGAGAGCGTCGGGATAGCTTCGCCGTTCGTCACCGAAGCCATTCCGCCAGGCATCGAGTCTCACGCTGTCACGAATCAGACGATCCCAATAGTAATGGCCGATCTCATGGCGGAAGTGTCCAAGCAGAGTTCGATAGGGTTCATGCATTTCGCAACGGCGGCGTTCGCGCTCGGGGTCATCGGCTTCGGCAATATTGACCGTGATGATTCCGTCACAATGACCGGTGAGCACAGGATTCGCTTCAGGGGATTCCGGATCCGCCAAAAATTGAAAGGCCAGACCGTACGGCGGCTCGTCGGATCGTTCTTCAATCGGGCATCCCAGATCGAGGAGATTATAAAGTAGACGGCGCTTCGCCACCTCCAGGCGATGCCAGGCCTCACGGTGTCTACCAAGGTCCGGAATCACCTGAGTCAACCGGCAGGAAACGCACAGAGATTGCGAATCCGCCATCGTAACGGCCCAGTTGCAAACGTTTTCCTTGCTGTAGTTGTCGCAGAGGCGATATGAAGTTTGGGAGTGTGGAGATTTCCATCCTTCTCCGTCCGTCACAAGCGAACTCATGACCCCGATATCCGGAAGAAATGCCAGCGTGTGTCCGCAGTTGATGCAAACGCTGTTTTCAAAAAACACCAACTGCTGGCAATGGCTGCAATGGAACACTCTCATGAAATTATTTCTCCGCCAATAATTCCTTTTCCACGGCCGTCACGGAATTTCCCACTTTTTCAATGGCGCTGCGCAACTGTTCCCGTGTGCAATCAAAGCGGGAAGACCAGTAAATCAGGTCGTGATCGTCATCGGGGTTCACTCTGCTGGCATCATGAGGCAACATCTGTGGACCTGTCTTGCCATCTCCTTTCTGCCTGGTTTCATGAGGCATCATGATGTACCCCCAGGATTTTGCAGGAGATGCCGCAGGTCTTTTGTTGGGTATGCCATAAATCCTCCGCAACGACCCAAGCAGGTCATGCGCCAAACTTTGGGTTCAGCGCTTCGCGGCATAAATCTTTGGCAAGTCGTGCGGAGGCACGAGCGACTGCAGGGGTAGTGGACCAAGAAATCCCTCTCCCAACGGGAGAGGGCGGCCGAAGGCCGGAGATCGG
>JBGPBY010000462.1:0-5952 GCA_041481485.1 Terriglobia bacterium | reverse complement strand
TGCGCGGTCGCACTCCCCCGTGTTGGGGGGGTCTATCACCGCCCAAAATTTGGTGGGCTGCAACCCTCACAATTGGGGGCGGTCATAGACCGCCCCTACACTGGGGAATCAACTACAGTCTGCTGTCCGTTCCGTGGGACCCGCGAATGTTTGACGCAGATTCGGTTTTATTGACGAGCTTGCCGAATGCTGTCGTTGGCCAGGTTCAGCGGTCAGGGCGGAATTGTAATTGGAAGACCCAGTTTATCAAAGGCTTAAGAGGGTAAATCTCTACAAATAGTTGACTCGATTGCCGTGCTGCATGATTGGCATAGCGGTTGCCTTCTCCGTCGTGGAATGGCAGCAACGGAGACTTCAATTCAGCCGCTCTTGAACTTCCTGGCGAAGAACTCGCATCTCCTGATGCCGGCGGCAGTGATCTGCATTATTGCCGTCATGATCGTTCCGATGCCGTCGGTGATGCTCGACCTGCTGGTGACCCTGGACATCACGCTGTCGGTCGTCATTCTGATGGTTTCGATGTACATCCAGCAGCCGGTCAGCTTCTCCGTCTTTCCGTCGCTTCTGCTGGTTGTCACCCTGTTCCGGCTTTCGCTGAACATCGCCGCGAGCCGCCTCATTTTGATGCATGGCAGTGACGGTGTCAGCGCGGCCGGCCGGGTGATTCAATCCTTCGGGCAATTTGTGATCGGCGGCAATTACGTCATCGGCATTGTGATGTTTCTCGTGCTGCTGGCGATTCAATACATCGTGGTAAATCACGGTGCGACGCGCATTGCCGAAGTCACGGCACGATTCACTCTCGATTCGTTGCCTGGAAAGCAGATGTCGATCGACGCGGAATTGAATTCGGGTCTCATCAATGAAGAAGAAGCGCGGACGCGGCGCAAGCAACTTCAGCGGGAAACGGAATTCTATGGAGCGATGGACGGCGCCATCAAGTTCACGCAGCGGGATGCAATTGCGGCCGTCATTATTACATCGATCAACATTATTGCCGGAATTGTAATCGGCGTTCTGCAGTACAACATGTCGATTACCGATGCACTGCAGACATTCACGGTCTTAACAATCGGTGACGGCCTGGTCACTGCAATTCCCGCATTACTGATATCTGTCGCGGGCGGTCTCATCACAACCCGTGCTGCGTCGGAATCCAACCTGAGCGACGACGTTTCCCGCGAGTTGCTCAAGAATCCCCGGCCGGTGGCGATCGGTGCAGTCGTCCTTCTCGGACTCGGACTCATTCCGGGATTGCCGAAACTGGCGTTCTTATTGTTGGCCGCTGCTGTCGGCGCCGTCGCCTACATCGTCAATCTCAAGAACAAGCAGGAGCTCGAACTGGCGGAAGTGCAGGCAAAAGATTCGAGCAGGCAGCAAACGACACAGGAGAATCTGGAATCTCTGCTGAAAGTGGATCCGCTGGCTCTGGAAGTGGGCTATGCATTGATTCCGCTGATCGACAATAATCAGGGCGGTGACGTACTGGCACGCGTAAAAGCCATTCGGCGTCAGATCGCGCTGGATCTCGGCGTGATCGTTCCGCCGATTCACATTACGGATAACTTCCGCCTCAATCCACGGGAATATTCGATTCTTCTCAAGGGCGTGTAAATTGCCCGCGGTGATCTCAGTCTGGACAGTCTGCTGGCCATCAAAAGCGGTTCGGTCCGCGAAGAGATTTCCGGAGTTCCCACAACCGATCCCACGTTCAATCTTCCGGCAGTGTGGATCAAGTCACCCGAGAAAGAACGTGCTCAAATGGCGGGCTATACGGTGGTGGATCCGCCGACTGTTCTCGCCACGCACCTCTCTGAAGTCATCAAGTCGAAAATTCACGAGCTGCTCGGACGCCAGGAGACCAAGGGGCTGCTGGATCATCTGGGAGAAACACATCAGAAGCTGGTCGAAGAAACAATTCCGAAAGTGGTTTCTGTCGGCGAAGTTCAAAAGGTGCTTCAGAACCTCCTGCGCGAGCGGGTTTCCATTCGTGACCTCGGGACAATACTGGAAAACATTGCCGATGGCACCGCCATGACAAAAGACCCGGATCTGATCACCGAATATGTGCGGCAGGCTCTTGCGCGATCGATCTGCAAGGGTGCGGTCAATGACAGAAATGAGCTGATGCTGTTCACGCTCAGCCCGGATATCGAGCAAACGGTCGCGAAGGGAATCACACACACCGAGAAAGGCTTTTTCCTGATTCTGGAGCCGAAGGCCATGGACGAGATTCTGCGAAAGGTCAACAGCTCGTTGCAGCACGCTATTGGGAAGTCGCAGTTGGTCCTTCTGACCTCTGCAAATATCCGAATTCACCTGAAGCGCCTGACGGAGCGCATTCTTCCGAATCTTGTCGTGCTGTCTCATAACGAAATTCCGAACAATGTGAAGGTGCTGTCGCTGGGTACCATCGGCTGATGTGAAGATATGAAAATTAAAACCTACCGCGCTTTAACTATTGCTGAGGCGCTCGCAAATATAAAAAAGGAACTCGGGCCTGAAGCGTTCATCCTGGGGCAAAAGGAAATCCCACCGAAACGACGGTTTGGTGTATTGGGGAAAACAACCTTCGAAGTCACGGCCGGCGTGGACTTCACGCAAGCTGGTGTTTCAATCGCTCCTGCGACGGAAACAGGGGAAAGTCCGGATCTCGTGTCGCTGACCTATACTCCGCCGGCAAAGTCCACAGGGCCGAAAGTTGTCTCCCGAGTGACTGAGCAGAATACCGTGCTGGACGAGATCCGGGAACTGCGCCGCTTCGTCGAAACTGCTGCCGCACAGTCTCAGCCGCGGAACGTGATCGTTCAGGCTTCGCGCCGATTCTCTTCTGCTTCCGCCAGGGAAGTATTTGCAGATCTCCTGAACTGCGGCTTTAACCCGGGTTTCGCCGGCTCCTGTCTCGATGATGCATCCTTGCCACAAAAGAGTTCAGCGAATGCCGGGACGGAGAATTTGAAGGATAGAGTTCTGGGAAATCTAATTGCACGAATTCAGACAGATCCAGGAATTCTTCCCACATCGAGTGTCGGCCATCCGCAGATCATCGCTCTGGTCGGTCCCACCGGAGTTGGAAAGACCACGACGGTTGCAAAACTTGCCGCAAGGGCTGCGCTGGAGTTCCGGCTGAAGGTTGCGCTCATCACGAACGACACCTATCGGATCGCCGCCGCCGAGCAATTGCGGACATACGCGGAAATCATTGGAATTCCGTTGCAGGTTGTAAACGGGACGCAGGAAATGACGGACGCAATTCGGAGCTTTGCGGATCGGGACGTCATTTTGATGGATACCGCCGGGCGCAGCCATCGCGAGCTTGCGCATCAGAAGCAGTGGTCGAGGTACTTCTCAAAGGCTGTGGATGTGAAAAAGGCTCTTGTTCTCAGCGCAACCACCAAGGAAGACGACCTGGAAAGCGCCATCAGCAAATTTCAAAGCTTCGATCCGAATTGGATCATTTTTACAAAACTCGATGACACCGAAGTGCACGGTCCCATGATCAGCGCTTTGGTTCGCAGCGGGAAACCGCTGGCTTATGTGACCGTCGGTCAGGATGTGCCGCAGGATATCGCGCAACCTGCGGCCGATCAGATCGCGCGCCTTGCGCTTGGCCGCGGCGACCGTCGGATTTGGGAACAATTTCTGACCGGGTGCCGGTCAGCGGAGATTCTGTCGGAATCGGAAGAACGTGAAGAGGAAGTACAGGTGGGGAGATGAATTTAATGGTCAATCAGGCGTCCAGTCTCAGTGACATGGTGCGTCAATCGCGACTAAGTGATCTGGAGCCGAGACGTAGGAATCAGCCGGCGGCAATCGCCATTACCAGCGGCAAGGGGGGAGTGGGCAAAACAAATGTTGTTGCCAACCTTGCGGTGTCCCTGGCGAATCTGGGAAAGCGGGTACTGATTCTGGATGCGGATTTCGGACTTGCGAATATCGACGTGCTCCTGGGGCTTGCCCCAAAGCGCAACGTGCGCGATTTCATTTTCGGGCAATCCAACCTCGAAGATCTCGTGGTGGACGGGCCCGACGGAGTGCGTATCATTCCGGCGAGTTCCGGAGTCGAACAACTGGCGTCGTTAACCACGCAGCAGCAATTGAAGCTGATACATGGTCTCTCGCGCCTGGCGGAAGACATTGATTACCTGCTGATCGACACCGCTGCCGGAATCTCAGGCAATGTGATCAATTTTCTCCTGGCGGCCGGACTGGTAATGGTCGTGACGACACCGGAGCCCACTGCGATTGTCGATGCATATCTGATGGTGAAAATTCTGGCGCATCACGAGTCGCGTAAACGCGTCTCGATTCTTGTCAATTCCGTCAGCGGCAGGGACGAAGCGCTGCACGTTCACAATCAAATCGACCAGGTGTCGCGGCAATTTCTCAGCCGGCCGCTGGAACTTTTTGGATTTATAGAAAAGGATAAGAACGTCGGCGAGGCAGTGAAATTTCAGACGCCGTTTGTGAAACTCTTTCCCAATACCGTGGCATCCAAACGCATGAACCTTCTGGCCAGGAAGCTGCATAGCTACTGCGAGGCGCGCCGGTCGATGAACGAAATGGACGTCTGGTGGGATTCCTTATTCAGTCCGGTACGGCCGTGCTAGCGAGATGAGTCATGGATAAACGCTTGTCGCAGGAAGAAATGAATGCGTTGTTGAGCCCTTCTGGCGGCTCCCGAAAGGGAAAGCAGCCGGGTACGGGAAACGCGACTTCTCCGATGGCCTTTGACTTCCGTCGCCGGGACCGTCTTTCGAAGGGAATGATGGAATCCCTTCGGACAATGCACGAAAAATTTGCCACAGGAATGGCAGCCGGAATTTCGGGCAGACTCCGGTCCGCGGCGGAAGTCACCCTGGTCTCGGTGGAGCAACTGAATTACGGCGACTTTATTTCGACACTCCCGGAGTCGACATATCTCGCAGCGGTCGCGATCAGCCCAATGGACGCAACTGCGGGGATTCAGTGCAATCTTGAATTGGCATTCCATCTGATTGACAGGTTGACTGGCGGATCCGGTGGCGCTGCGGGGTCCGACAGCCGCACGATAACGGAAATCGAACGAAATATCCTGGACGATGTCGTTGGAGTATGGCTACGGAATCTCGAGGAAGTGTGGAGCACGGTCACGGAATTTCGCTTCCGCATTTCCGGTTCGGACTTACGGCCGGAGGCCCTGCAGATCTCGGATCCGGACCAGATCATGATCGCCGCAACATTTCAGGTGAAGATCGATCAGCTTCAGTCTCAAGTACAGATTTGTATTCCTCTTTCAGTCGTGGAGCCGATCAAAGGAAAGCTGGAAAAAAACTCCGAAGGCGACCATTCCCAGCATAGGAGCGATTCCCGGAAGGCGTTTACCCGGTTGTTGCGCGCGTCGCTGCAGCTCACCGCAGAATTGCCAACGACAAAGATTCCGCTGAAAGAACTGACGGGAATCTCCGTAAACGATGTCGTGCTGCTGGATGTAAAGGTTCAGGATTTCATAGTGATGAACGTGGCGGGCAGGCGGTCCTTTTGCGCAAGCCTGGTGCAATCGGACGGTCAAAAGTCGGTGAGGTTGATTTCACATGAAGAGGGAAGCGCGAGATGAGTAAACAAATGGATTCGTCCGATGCCGGGCTGGGTCTGGTCATGGATATGGAAGTTCCGATCACCGTTCGGTTCGGAGCAAAACAGATGATCTTCGAGGAAATCCTGAAGCTCGATCAGGGCGCCCTCGTGGAACTGGACCGAAGCGCAGAAGATCCCGTTGAAGTCTTCGTCAATGGCAAGGCTTTCGCAAAAGGAGAAGTTGTCGTTGTGGATGGCTGTTATGCAGTGCGCATTACAGAAGTCCTGAACCCGCCGGATAAGGTTCAGCCGGCGACTTCGTAGGGAAATTCCGGGACGGACATTGATGCTGTTAAGGAATGCGATTCCGACTGTAGGGGCGGTCTATGACCGCCC
>JBGPBY010000461.1:0-5957 GCA_041481485.1 Terriglobia bacterium | reverse complement strand
GGGCATGCGCGTTACCGGACATATGCTTTTGTGCATAAATAGATACGTTGGTATTTCCTGCAGCTTAGTACAGCACTTCACAAATAGGGTCACGTATTTTTTCCCCGCATCCGGGCTTCGGGGTGCAATTGCCTTTCCTTGCCAAAAGGGGTGGCTGCGCCATAAAGAAAAATGTAACGAAGCCACAACAGCGGCGCAGATACGGGGTGGTAGATCAAGCTCCATGGATAAGATCCGGCAAGAGCTAGCGAGTCCTAAGCTTCGGTGGGAATCGTGAATGGAGAATGTCGGTCTTTTAAAACAGCGGTTATGAGCTTGTTAACGAATGTGGCTCGCGGGTGTGAGTTCCTGTAATGATGATCCGAATTCAGGGACAGACTTTGGTATTCACCAGATCCAACAACTCGTCGCGCATGACAGGAGTCGACGCCAGCAGATAGGAACGGGTCAGCAAATCCCAGGGCTTTCCCGTTTCGAGGTCCATGACAATCGCCCCCGCTTCACTGGCAACCAGACAGCCTGCGGCAAAGTGGACGCTTCCGGCGCGTTCTTTCCTTGGCGGTCCGAGATGCAGAATCCCGGCAATGCGGCCGTCTGCGAGGTGGGCGAGAGACAACGTCGTCGAATACATCCACACATACCAGCGCTTCATGAGAATGGCCTGACGCACGACGTCTGCCACTCGCGGACCGCCGTCGATCCAGATGGCATGGCTCTGGTCCGATACCGATAGCCGCCGCTGTTCATCCGGAGTTTGAATCCATCCACCTTTGTCTTTCTCGGCGAAGAGAATTTCTGAGGATTTGCCGACGCCGATCGCAGCGGCAACGACCTCCCCATTTTCGACGAGCGCGATGTTGTGACAATAGAGAGGGATATTCGACGCGAAGTGGCGCGTGCCGCAAATCGGGTCGACCAGCCAATACGGCCGTCCGGCAATGGGCGCTCCGCCGCGCTCTTCGCCAATGACCGGATATTCTGGAAACTCGCGCAGCAATTCTTCTCGAATGGCGTCCTCACATGCGATGTCCGCAGCGGTCACCAGATCAATCCCGCCTTTCGATGTGATTTCCGCTGCACCTGCACGCGACTCCGCGAGTCGTTGGGCTGCCTTCGCCGCCCGGATGGCAACTTCGGTTTCATGCCTCACAGGCATATTCTAGCAGCGTGGCTTGATTGAGAGAGCCGCTTCAAACTGAATGGACCGCGTCTGCAGTCTTGCGAGAAGCGACTTACCTGCCGACCATGTGCGGTGTGTCTTTATCTTCGCAGATGTTTTCGATCAGTTCGGTATCGGGCATCAGTTCGAAACGCGCGTTGACGGACCATGGACGCGTGTAGGTTTTGGCATCGTCGATGGTGATCTGAACATCAAGATGACCGAAGTCCCGGCGCGTGAACCTTTCGGTGACGTGCATATCTTCACTATGCGGATGGCCCGGATCGTCCAGCCACGACCTGTCATTGAAGCCCTTTGTTTCGACAACGAACGTGCTGCCATCCCATTTTCCAACCGAGTAACCAAACCATGCCGGATTCATATCCGGTGGAAAATCGCGGCCATCGCTGAATACCTGCCGATAGTGATTCATTTCTTCGTAAAGAATCAGCGTGACGGCTGGAGTCTGAACGATTTTGAATGGGCCGCTGCGCACCATCATGGCGTCCGGAATGCCGTGCGGCAGACACTTCCCCGTAGGCCGGTCCTTTGCGAGATTGTCCTGACGTTCCTTATATAACGCAGCGGCCCACGGCTGGAACGGTGCGCCGCCCGGTTCTGCCGCCGCGAGATTTCCAAGCAGCCGCCCGTCAGCAGTTCGCCAGATCCCGGACAAGTCCGGCTTGCCGTTGCCGGCAATCGGTGCAGGTGCAGTCAGATTCGGCTTGCCGTCTGCGGTGCGCGGCGTTCCCGGCAGCGGGAGATTCAGCCATTGCGCCGAGGCCACTCCGGTGAACAACAACAGAGCTGCAATCCCTAACCGCAAGGCAATAAATCGTTCCATTTCCTCCTCCTCTGTATGCTCTGCAAACGACAACGTGACTCGGGAAAAAGTAAGCGTAATCTATCGGAGTCCCACTTCCCGGTCAATAAACGCCGTGCGCCGGAAACGCGGAGAGAAGAAACGATGAAGAAATACCAATGGAACGCCGTTCCCCTGGAACAACTCAACGACAAACGGAAACAGGAAGAAATCCGACGGCCTAAGTGGGGCACTTCAAAAATATGTGCGCGGGCGGCAATATTGTTCGAGATTCGGCTGGGTATGGCGGTTATGATCACCTCGCACATTCCGGCGAAGCTGGTTGTAACGGTGCCGCCAAGCGAACGCCAGAACAAGGGAGAACGGATGACACGGATTTTGCTGCTCGGCCTCGATCCGGAGACTGTGGATTTTTCTGATCCTGCATTGCCACCGGGTATGAGCGTTGAGAAGATTCACGCCGGCATCGCAGTTGCTATGAAGCAGTTCACTGATCGCGGATGGGAGTCCGACCTTTGTTCCATCCGCCCGGACAAAACCGCCGGACCCGCAATAGAGCGTCAGTTACGTTCAACGAACTATGATTGTGTGGTCGTCGGAGGCGGTGTGCGCCTGCCGCCCCGCAACCTTGCATTATTCGAACTCGTCATCAATGCTATTCGTAAGGCTGCCCCAGGCGCGGCAATTGCATTCAATACGCGGCCCGACGATAGCGCCGATGCTGCCGCCCGGTGGGTGGCTGCTGGAACCCGAGCTCTATAGCAGGCTGGCCGGGTGGCAATCGACAGCGCTATACTCTGGCACCATCGCGTCCATCACATCAAAGCTGTTCCGCATTTGGAGGTTCTATGATTTTTCGCAGATCACTCTTTACAGCCGCGATCGTTGTCGCAGTTACAAGCCTTCTGCCGATGTTAGTGGGAGCAATGGCTGTCCAGACCACAGTGTTGCCCTCCGAAATCAGCGACAAGGATTTCTGGCGGATGATCGTGGACCTCTCCGAGCCGGGCGGCGCGTATCCCTACGAAAATTTCGTCTCGAACGAGCTTCAATATCAGGACGTCGTTCCGGCACTCAAGGCGACCACGAAGCCGGGTGGCGTTTATATCGGCGTAGGTCCCGAGCAGAATTTCACGTATGCGGCGGTGTTGCAGTCGAAGCTCGCGTTCGTCATCGACATCCGTCGGCAGAACATGGTCGAGCTGTTGTTGTACAAAGCGCTCTTCGAGATGTCTCCCAACCGCGCAGACTTCGTGAGTAATCTGTTCTCCCGTGTGCGGCCCGCGAACCTCGACACGAAAACGACACCGGCAGCGCTGTTTGCCGCCTACGAGAACGCCAAAGTGGATTCCGATCTCCTGGCAAAGAACCTGCTGGCCATCAAAGCGTACATGACCAGGCATGGTTATGAACTCAGTAGCGAGGACTTCAGCAACATCGAGAAGGTCTATCAGGTTTTTTCTCGTGGCGGCCCGGGCATCAACTACAATTTTGCGAGCCCAACTCCCGCGGTCGGGCCTCCCGCAGAGGCGACCTACTCCCGGCTGATGAATACCACCGATATTACAGGCCGCAACTCGTCCTTCCTGGCAACTGAAGAAAACTACCTGTACGTGCGCGAAATGCAGCGGAAGAACCTGATCGTTCCGTTAGTGGGCGATTTCGCCGGGCCGGCCGTGATCCGCAATGTAGGCCGCTACCTTACCGAGCACAAAGCAAACGTGGGGGTGTTTTACATCTCCAACGTCGAAACCTATCTCAGTGACCCGCAGAAACAGACGTTCTACGCCAACGTCACCACGCTTCCCGTGGACTCTTCCAGCATGTTTATCCGCCACATCCTGGGCAACCCGGCGAGAGGTTTGTCATGGTGGATGCCGGGAATGACCAATGTCAGCACCGTCGCACCCATGAGCGAGTTCATTAGCCAGATAAAATCCGGACGCCGGCCAACTTTCCAGGAGATCGTTCGCGAGACGAAGGATCCTGTAGTACTGGGTGGGCTTTCCCGATAACGACGGACCTTACTTGGTTTGGGGCCGCCGGTCTGAGTGCCCAGGGGCGGCCTCTCCGCCGCGTACACCCCGATCGAGATGTTAAGCCAAACGATTCAGTACTTGCGACCGTGAATCGGTGGATCAGCCTGAAAGTTTGCGTTACAACGTGAAGCCGACAAGGAAATCGACGGCGTTTGGAGCGATGAGAAAAGGATCGCCCTTGTCGTAATGGGTGTAGCGCAGCCCTGGAGTCACATGAATCATGTGTAGCTTGATGTCAGCGCCGCCCCCGAGCAAAACGCCCTTGCGATTTACCAAGTGGAGCGAGGGCGACCGCTCCGCTTGACCGGAGAAACTGGGCAGCGGCTCATAAATATTGTGCAGGTGATTGTAGGAAACGCCGCCTTCCACGTACGGCCGCATCGAACGCAATGAAAAACGATACTGGCCCGCAACGGGGAACTCCCAGCTTCGACCGACTGTGGAAACACGGTTGTATCGAAAGCTGGCGGCGGGACCTTCATCAGTATCGACAATGCTGAGCAATGTGGCCGAAAAACTTTGCTCATCGCTGCGCTTGTACATGGCGCCAACTTCGAGGCCCAAACCCCGCGGGAGAGCAATATCCATTACCGGGCCGATGGTGTAGCGCTTCGTGCCGGCGTCACTATTAATATAATCAACAAATCTCAAAAACTTCCTCGTCAGCGACCCGCCGGCCTTGATTCCGACCGAGACGCGCGGCCTGGACTCGTTCGAGACGGCTCCAAAAACGCAAGACGCCGCTGCGATCTTTCCACAAACCAGCAAAGCAAGCCACTTTCGGCGAAGACGGATTGACATCTTCATTTCCTCAGGTAAAGCGAAACGATTAAATATTTCGTCCGACATCTAATATCTATCGGCCAGACATTTCTTCTATTCCTGCATGTTCCAGGACGCGACGCAACGTTATTGGTAATGAAGATTGAGGACAAAATATTTCACAAGGGCGTCGGTTTCATCACAATCCTTAGGCAATTACCGAGACCGAATCGCCCGCACGTCCGCGAATACTTGCGATCGCTCCGAAACGCGAACGGGCGTGGCCAATGTGCGCGATTGTTCGAGCAGATTCAGATCAAATATGGAGGAATTGTCCACGCCTTAACTAGGGCACCTCCAGAACCGGACAGTGAGCATTCATATTTTCAACATCGGCGAGCGTAATCGTAATATTCGATGGCACGAGTTCAGGAGGAGCACTGCTCCAAGCCGTCCAACAGGCCGGAGTTTTCAGAACGCGTTGGGTCGAAATGATCGTTACGGTGGTACTTCCAAAATCGTTGTATTCGTTGTTTTTGGCGGGGTATCCACCGACGCGAATGTTCATTCCCGGCATCAGCGTCTCTTTGGTCCAACCAAGAAGTTTCAGGATCGTGGGCGAACTGCCTTCAACGCGCAAATCAATGATCGCGCCGGTACGATCCCTTCCCCTGATCGTGAACTGCACATGCGGATACGCCCATCTCACCTTAACGACCATCCCTTGAAGGTGGTGGGTCTTGTCACGTCGAACTCTCCACTAAACGAATGATGTGCAGCCAGTGGATTCACGCCGACAAAGATCATTGTTAGGACAATTGCCGGAAGTACAAGACGCGTGTTCATGGAGTTGGCCTCCCTGGGGTTTCACAGACCATGTCTCGAATGGTAGTTACCCAGAAATGGGCACAAGGATACGGGTCTCGTCGAAATCATTATCCCTATAGCGGCAGTCGACAATGGTGTATCACGCAGTAATCATCGAAGCAATGAACGGCACGCGGAATCGGCGCGATAGGATTTGGACGTATTAGCGGTTATACGGCCAAGTGACCTACGGGTGGTGACAGAGCAACACTCCACTCATCCGCTCGTTAGTTGATGTTTTCGGTAATCAGAGTGAACATACCGCTGCGGCTGGGCTCGGCGCGGTGTCTTTTTAAGGTTCCTTTTT
>JBGPBY010000460.1:0-5961 GCA_041481485.1 Terriglobia bacterium | reverse complement strand
TATTTTTTCTACGATTCGTACATTCCGATTTCGGTGTTCCTGGGAATGCATCTGCTATTTAACGATCCGGCGACATCGCCGCGTAGCGAACTGGGGCGCATCATTTACGGATCGCTGTACGGGCTGAGCGCAGTCGCGTTGTATCAAGTTCTGGGTAGCGCGGGAATGCCGACGTTTTATGACAAGCTGCTTCAGGTTCCATTCCTGAACCTGTCGGTACGCGCCATCGATCGTGCGGCGCGCTCGAAGTGGCTGCGGTCCTTGGACCCGGCCGCGATTGGACAATCGCTAATGCCGTACCGGCGCCATCTCGCGTTCATGTCCATCTGGGCCACTGTGTTTGTGGTCCTCAGCGCCGTGCAAGGAGTGGGTGACAATCATCCTGGGCAGTGGCTGCCGTTCTGGCGGCAGGCCTGCGAAGAAGACCGGCCCTATGCGTGTCCATACCTCGCGGACATGCAGCTGACCTTCTGCGATCACGGCTCCGCCTGGTCCTGCAACGAAGCAGGATTGCTGCATATTGCGCTGTCGCGTTCGGGGGAGGATCTGCGCCGGGCGAATATCGGCGGCGCCGCTGAACCGTTTCAGCAAGGATGTGATTTGGGCCTGCAGGCTGCATGTCAGAATCTTCGCGCGCTAAGCGGAAGTGGTGAAGCATTGGCGCATGCCGAACCGGAAGTTCACGATTACCCGATTGTGCTGAGGGGAAGCAAAGGGGAGATTCGCGCGCGCGAACCGGTAGAACTGGCCGCACTGGCGTGCCGGGAAGGGTGGGCGGAGGCATGTTCGCCGTGACTTGCCCCCCATCTGACAAATGAACATTGAACATTGAACAATGAACATTTTTCCGGGGAAATGTTCATTGTTCAATGTTCAATGCTCATTTGTCAGATGGGGGACTAAGGGAATTACCTCATCATCGCGGAACGCAATTCTTGCAGCCGTTCCGGCGTACCCTCAAACAGGTCCTCCGGAAACCGGCGATAGACCAGCATCCTTTCATAGATTGCGGCGCTCTCGTCGAGGTCCAGTCCCATTCCCGCCAGATATTGCATCCGCAGATTCCGGTCGCGGTTGAGCGCGGCGCCTTTTCGCCATTCCATGAGGTCGGATCCACGGCCGGCGTATGTGGCCAACAAATCCATTGGAGAATTTATTCCCACAGCGGCGAACGACAACGCCACCGGATTCCATCGCTTTTCCATCTCATCGAGATTGATGCGCAGCGGTCCGGCCGTTCCCAGCAAGACCATATCGTGGCCTTTGCCCTCGACCGTATTTCCCCACACGGTCCCTTCCGGAAACACTTCAAAGAAAGTCGAGACGGCGCTGCGCACCGCGTCGTCGTTGGTTTCGAAGAGCTGGATGTACATCGTGATCACACCGCCGGGGTTCAGATGTTTTCTTGCAGCTTCGAAAAATTCCAGCGTGTAGAGACTGGCTGCGCCTTTCACCCAGGGATCGAGTGGGTCTGCGGTAATGGCGTCGAATTTTTCATTCGAAGTCAAAAGATAGTGGCGGCCATCGTCAATTCGAATTTGAACTTTGGAGCTATGCACCACATCGAAGTTCTCCTTGCTGAAATGCAGTGATGCGGCCTCGGGCACCAGCGGTTCGATTTCCACAATGGTTTCCCGCTCGACTTCCGGATCGATCGATACCGCCCCGGCAGTAATTCCCGCACCGCAACCGATGACCAGTACGGAACGGGGGTGCAGTGCGGCAAGTGTCGTCAGATGGCCCAACATGCGCTGGAGCCGCATGTCGCGCGGTACGTTCGATGCCTGAATCTTGCCGGCCACGTGAAAGGTCAGGGCGCCGCCCGGGAAACTGGAAACGGCGACCGATGCGTTCATGCCTTCACGGGAATAAATGATGTCGCCTTTGCCGTTCCATGACGGCGCATATCGCCCATGAGCAACGAGAACGTCCGGAATTGGGGGAACGGCGTAAACCAGGATCCCGCAGAGCAGAACAGCCAGAATGCCTGCTGCGCTACGTTTCAATCCTCGAGGAATGATCAGCACCAGTGCGCCGAGCGTCGACATCGCAATCAGCAATTGTTGCGCATGTTGAGAACCTGCCCAGCCGATCAGCAACAGACTTGCCGCGAGCGCTCCGGCAATGGCGCCAAGAGTATTGGCCGTGTACACCCGGGCCCACAAGCGGGCGGGATCTTTGGCCGGAGCAGCCGCTGCGAGAGCCAGCGGAAAACTCGCGCCCCACAAAATCGTCGGCGGCAATAGTGCCCAGAGTGCGCGATCGAGATCGAGCTGAAGGCTGAACCAACTGTTCGTGGCGATAGAAGGATCGATGGGCCAGTACGGAAGCGATCCCGCAACGTTCACCGCGGTCCATGCGATGCCGCATGCCGCAAGTAACTGGCAATAACCGAGCACACGTGCCGGACGCACGATCACACGGCAAAGCAGACTGCCCAGTCCGCTGCCAATTCCAAGTCCGATGAGAAAAACCGCCACAATGATCGAGAGCGTATAGACCGACGCGCCGAACAGCAGTCCCAGCGTGCGAGTCCAGATGGCTTCGGAGGCCAGAGCACAGAAGCCCGACAAGGCGATGGCAACATAGACTGCGGCATTTTCTTCGGAGATTTCCGAACTCGCTTCCTCCCTGCCGGAAGATAACAACGGAACCGGACTCGAAATTGAACGAGACATTGCGAATGCGGCCAGTGCCACAGCCGCATTGATGGATGCGGCAACGAACGACGCCACCATCACATCGAACTCCCGCAGCAAATAGAATCCGGACAACAGGCAACCGAACACCGCTCCGGCAATGTTGGCCGCGTAGAAGCCGCCGATTCGAGAAATGCTGGATGAGATTTCAGTCCGGGACAATGCTGGAAGCGTGGCGCCCATCAGCATCGTCGGAGGCAGAAGACAGATCGCCGCAACCAGTCCACGTAACAGAAATCCTGAGAAGCCAAAGCCGCCCCACGCCGTATAGACGCTGCCTGCAAGGGGTATGAGAAACCATGCGAGCATTCCGAAAATCCCGATGCCAAGCTCGATCCAGGCATACGTGCGTAGCGTGTTGTACCGTGGTGAAATGAAACGGGGCAGAAGCAGGGCGCCAAGACAGGTCCCGCCCATAAACGTCGCGAGAATGACGGCAAGCGAAACCGCAGATGAACCGATCGAGAGTTCGAGAATCTGGAACCAGAC
The DNA here is from genome assembly GCA_041481485.1 of Terriglobia bacterium. GTDB lineage: Bacteria > Acidobacteriota > Terriglobia > 20CM-2-55-15 > 20CM-2-55-15 > JBGPBY01. The sequence continues at coordinate 2,773 of JBGPBY010000460.1, read as the reverse complement.
GATCTCGTAAATGAGCGCCGCCGCGCCGCTGGCTGCCGCAAGAACCGCCAGCAGCGCAAACAGCCGTGGTCCTGCGCTATTTGGCGTCTGTGAAGGAGTAGTCAATCCGGCTTACTTTTTCGCCGCTTGTTCTTCCTTGCGCGCACCGGCGAGAACGCCAACCATTCCGTAGTTCCCTTCGTGACAGGCAGAATCAAAAATCATGTGGCGGCGATCGTCAGTTTTTCCCATTTCGATCAGCACAGTCCAGGGCCGCGTCCATGTCTGCGGATCTTCAAAAGTGATTTCGCGTTTCAGATTGTTCGAATCGACACGCGTGAATCGTTCGGTCATTTTGAAGGTATCCGGGTTCGCATTCACACGGTTGACACTGGGGTGAGCGACGTTCGTCGTTTCGACGATCAGCGAGTTGCCCATCCAGTGCGCGCGGGAATCCCCAAGATAGGTTTTGACGCTCGATGTAAGATGCGGCTTCGAATCGATGATAATGACCCGGTTGCCGCCGCCCGCATGATCATCTTCCATGTACATTCCAAGCGATTTCGGAGACTGCACGAGCTGCATCACCGTTCCCTGCGCAAAGGCGGTATTGAGGGGAAGGAATGCCAGTTCGACTCCGAGACAGCGCGGGGACTGCAGGAGAGTTTCGGGATTGTCGTTGGGACTTCCTCCACCTCGTCCGCCTGCACCGGCGCCTCGACCACCGCCGCCACCACCACCACGTCCACCGCCCCCACCGGCAGCATTAGCAGCCGCACCTGCGGGGGCTACGCCGCCCAATGCCGCGACTGCAGCCGGAACCGCTGCTCCAGCAGCTTGACCGGCGGGAGCTGCCGCACCTGGAGCTGCACCCCCGCCACGTCCACCGCGGCCCTGCGGAGCCGCCCCAACGCGGGCCGGAATTCTGCCATCAGGCGGGTCGATGATCATTGATGTGCGTTTCCCGGTTTTCAAAATGGAATTGAAGACGGCGTTGTATGCTCCTTCGACATCCTGTGCCCCGTTTGCATTTCGCGCGTTGCGGCCGGGACTCACTTCTTTGCCTTTGTCCAAAGCAGCAACTTCTTCATCAGTGAGGAACTCTTTGTTTGCGTTTGCCGGCGTACGTTCGAGCGGAACCGATGTCAACACGAACCAGACACCCTGAAGGTCTGGAGTTCCCCACGGCGTTCTCGGTGCGGGTCCGGCTTTCAGCGTGTCTGACGTCTGAGTCGCGGCTGCAGGCTTCGGGGCTGCAGCCACAGGTTTCGGTGCAGCCGCCGCAGGTTGCGGCGCGGCGGTGACCGGTCTGGTCTGCGATGCGTTTTGACCGGCCATGGAAACTGCCGCCCATGAAACAACGGCCAGCAGAATGGCCAGCAGACCCATTGACGCAATAAATCGGCCGCGCATGATGACCTTCCTTTCCTACTTCTCGGTGTCGACGCCCGGGCGTTGTACTTCGTACGGAGCGCCAGTACCGGAAGAAGAACCAAGGAACAGTTGCGTTCCGTTGGGCAGCGTGAGATCCCTGCCGTTCGCGCGATGCGAACCGTCCTTCGATTGGTAACCGTCGACGACGATCTTGTCTCCGATCTTCAGCGTTGTCTTGGTGATTCCTCGGCGCAGGAGAATATTGGGGCTGCCCGCTTCGATGGCCCAGTTTTCGATTTTGCCGTCGGCCGTTTTCACATCCACGTGAATCCAGCTATGAGGATTGATCAACTCCACCTTGGTTACCGTGGCGTTCACGAATTTGATAGGCTTGTTCCCGTCGAATTCTGCCGAAAAGGCATGATGGGCCCATACCGGCGACTGCGACAAAACCAAAATGGCTGCGGCCGCCAAGGCTCCCAGAGTCTGCTTATTTCGCATAACAAACCTCCCCAATATTATTTCGGTGGCGGCGGATTGCCCGATACATAACGTTCATATACCGCTTCGCCCGGTGGAATCGTGCGTGTGATATCGACTGTCATTGTATTGCCGGCCCAGTGTTTCACCAACTGTTCCTTGCGCAGGTGTCCGTATATGGTTTCTTCCACCCCTTCGACGCAGCGGAATTCCATGACCTGCGCGTATTGATCCAGACGCCGGTACAGCGGCATGCTGATTTTCCAGGGACGCGAGAAGACCTGAGGATCGTCGATGGTGGCGTCATATCGGATCACGTCGCGGCCCATCGGTGTGTAACGCTCCACAACGTGCAGCGCATCGCTGTGAAAATCCCCCGCGCGATCGAACCATGTGGCGTCCGTGAAGTCGGTCACATCGACGACGAGTGTATCGCCTTCCCAGCGGCCGACGGAGTATCCCATGTAGGCGACGTTCGGATACTCTTCCATCTTGTTCAAATGAATCGTTCGCTGCGCATTCGCATATTCGAAGATCATCTGCATTTTTGTTCCGCTCTGGATAATCTGAAACGGATGCGGCATGTACATTGCACGGGGAATTCCGGGCTGGAAGCATTTGATCTCGGGGTCGCGATCGATCCAGTGCTCCTGGTTTTCGTTCTTGCGCTGCGCGGCCCAAGGAAGGTACGGGATCTCGTTATTTTCCACAATTCCGGTACCCGGAGGAACCCAACCCAACGCGCCAAGACCCACAACCGGGGCCGCAAGAACGACCGAGTTGGCAGTCAGGCCGGGCTGCCCGACAAGAGGACGGGATTCATGCGTGAGGAGATCCCAGTTCGCGCTGTTGTTGGCCTCCCAGATCCCGCTGAAATCCGGATGGCCGGCAATGCGCCCGGGTTGACCCTGCGCCTGAGCTGCCATGGGGACAGCGCTCT
>JBGPBY010000459.1:0-6012 GCA_041481485.1 Terriglobia bacterium | reverse complement strand
GCGTAGGTGGAGTCGTCGCCGCCCAGCGTTCGGAGAAAAGGGAAGACGTGCTCGCTGACAACGGTATACATATCCGACGGAGCCATGTTCTTGAAACGGGACCAGCGCACGTCTTCGTAGGCCTGGCCTCGTGCGTCCTTCCCCTTTGGAAAGATACGGCGTTCCATCGGCTTCTTCAGGGTTGCCGCTTTGTTTTCTTCAAGCGTGTGCAGGTCATCCAGACGCCGCAGAAAAAGCAGATATGTAATTTGCTCGATAACTTCCAGTGGATTGGAGATTCCACCGGACCAGAACGCATTCCAGATTTGATCGATCTGGCTCTTAATCTCGCCGGTTATCATATGGATTGCACTCGCGCGAATAGACCTTTCCTTCAATGGACGAAATTGCACGGTAACTGGGCGAAGTTCAACCGGTCAAGCGATTACCGGGAGAAATCGTGGACCGAGCGATAAAAAGGGTCTGGCTCCTTCATACGAAACGCCGTCGATTTCGATGTCTGCACGGCTATTCACAGCCTCGGCAACATACGTCACGTGTCGGCTCCGCGGTTGCGTAGTTGCAGCTCGAACACCGGCACTTGCGGCGTCGCCAATTGGGCTGCCGCGAGGCGCATCTGGACGCCTTCGACAGCGTCGCCCCAAGCGCCGGCTTCGGGACTTTGGGATTGGGCGAATGCCGAACCGCAAATGAGTAAAGCGGCAACCAATTACGCGGATAGCGTCATGTTTCGTCTCTTAAGTACAACTCTATAGGAAGAACTTTCGTAGAAGAATTCATACCTGCATTCGATCGACCGGTCGATACGCATAGGCAGCCAGTCGCGGTGTGGACTGGAGCGAACGGAAAGCCTGGCGCGGAGAGTCCGAGCCGGAATGCGTTCGATATCTGAGGTAGCTCGGGTATCCGCGGCCAATTAATATACGGAGATGGTTCCGTTCTCCGTTCTCGATCTTGCATTCATCACGGAAGGCTCTACGCCGGCCGATGCGCTGCGCAACTCGCTGGATCTGGCGCAACACGTGGAGCGATGGGGGTACCGACGCTTCTGGCTGGCCGAACATCACAATATGATCGGTATCGCCAGTGCGGCGACGTCCGTCGTGATTGGTCATATTGCGGGTGGGACGCATTCGATCCGCGTCGGCTCCGGCGGCATCATGCTTCCCAATCATGCACCGCTGGTGATTGCCGAACAGTTCGGCACTCTCGAATCGCTCTTTCCCGGCCGCATCGATCTCGGACTCGGCCGCGCACCCGGTACCGACGGCCGGACGCTCAAGGCCCTTCGCCGGGATTTCGAAAGTGCGGAACGATTTCCGCAGGATGTTCGCGAACTGCAGTCGCTTCTCGGAGACGTTCAACCGGGGCAGGCGGTGCAGGCTGTACCCGGCGCCGGCACGAAGGTTCCGATCTGGATACTGGGATCGAGTCTCTTTGGGGCGCAGCTGGCTGCGGCATATGGACTGCCCTACGCCTTCGCGGCGCATTTCGCGCCCGCCCACCTGACGGAGGCGATTGAAATCTATCGCACGCAGTTCAAACCTTCGCCGCAATGCGATCGGCCATACCTGATGATCGGAGTAACCGGCATCGTTGCTGATAATGATGCGGAAGCGCGCCGTCTCTTCACGTCCCCACAGCAGGCGTTTACGAACATCGTTCGCGGGACGCGCGGCAAATTACGGCCTCCAATCGACGATATAGAATCGTACTGGTCTGCGGCGGAAAAGTTCCAGGCATCGGCAATGCTGGCGTGCTCGTTTGTTGGATCCGCAGAAACGGTTCGCGCCCGCATCCATCGATTCATCGAGGAGACCGCCGCTGATGAATTGATGATCGCTTCGGCAATCTACGATCATGCGGCGCGTCTTCGCTCCTACGAAATCTTCTCCGCACTGGCAAACGATTGACTGTGTCGAATATCGATGGAATATGTATCGAACTTCGATGTAGACAGGGAGGCGGGCTCATGTACGAGGAATATCTTCCACTCAATCACGCGGATTTTCACATTCTGCTGGCGCTGGCGGATGACGAAGGCCACGGCTACGCCATCATGCTGCATGTGGAGGAGTTGACCGAAGGCTCGGTTCGGCTCGGTCCCGGAACGCTATATACGTCCATTAAGCGGTTGCTCAGTTCGGGCATGATTACGGAATCCTCTCTTCGCCCGGATGCGGAACTCGACGATCAGCGCCGCCGCTACTACCGGCTCTCGAAGCTGGGCGGCAAGGTTCCTCTCCGCCGAGACGACCCGGATGGAAAAGATGCCGCGTCATGCGAAATCCAAACGCGTGGCGAGGATGGCGTAACTCATGAGCGCCATTGAAAGAAAGAGCGACTGACCCCGCCGGTTCACCCCAAACCACGGATCCCACCGCCTATGGCTTGATGATGGGCTGCAGTTCGATGTTGTCCCCCGCCTTTACGGTGATTCTTTCTGGCTGAAGGTCCGGAGACACGGGAACCAGGCGAAGGAAGTATTCGCCCGGAAGCACTGTCGGAAATTCAAAGGATCCATCCGGTTTGATTTCGGTTTCGTAATGTCCGGTCGATCGCATCGTGAGAAGCACGATACGCTCCTTACCGGTCATGAATCGCAATTCCCCTCCAAATCGTTGGGAGTTTTCCGGGCGTATAAGGCTACGGTCCGATGGATCGGGCGCCACTGGTACCGCACCGATAAGTTTTCCGCTGACTCTTCCCCAGGCCAGTGCGGGATCTGAGGGTGCAGCCACAACCAGTTCGAGACTCGGGATGGCCGCGCGCGACAACGTCAGAACATTCTTGACGAGGTCCAAAGTCCCGGCAGTGAAGGAGCGAACCGAATATCCTGCCGGAAGATTCAAAATATCCGCACGGTATTGTCCCTCGGGATACGTTAGCATGAAGCTCCCGTCGCTCTGAACCGATGCGCGCGGAGCTGAATCGATCCCAAACACCGTCGAACGTACTGGAGCATTTTCCACAGGACGCAGGAGAATCAGAAACGGCGGGAGCGGTCCGCCGTTTTCGACGCGGACTTTTCCCTGGACTGTGACCATTACGGAGATTGGGACCTGTATTCCTTCAATATCCTTGTTCGACACGGTGATGGATGTGCCTGTTGGCATCATCGCGTTCGGTACATTGGGACGTAATGTATACGTGCCGTTAGCGAGACGTGGGATTTCGAATGAACAGAACTAGACACGCTCGAGAGACGCTTTGAAGAACTCTCTGAATTTTCGGGCGAATGGCTGTCGCTGCACGGCGATCAATTGTTGAAACACTCGCGCGATTATCGCGAAATCGATGCGGAAATTCAGAAGCGCGGTCTGAAAGACTGCTTCGTCCATTACGTTCCCAATACCTCTGAACGCGATTTCATTCTGGCCTGACGCGGCATTGATCACAGTAACTTTCGATGGCCAACTGCGATATCGGCGTGCGCCAGGATTCTTCGCTCCGGCGCCTGTGTTCGAGGTGATCCTCCACTCCAACGCCAATAGTACTCCGCGTTTCCCAGCACTGCTGGATACGGGAAGTACCAGAACGATATTTAGGTCAGAATTTGCGGAAAGTCTGGGGATTGGCGATCTCAACACGTTTCAGTCCATCACGATCCAAACTGGCGGCGGACCGCTCACGGTTTATCTGGTTGATCTCGACTTGGAGATTGTGTAGGAGGGTCGAAACCGTTTTGGATGCCAGATCGGATTTGCAAATCTGCCTCGAAATATTCTTGGCCGCGACATCATTTTCCCGAAGTACTTGCTCGCGTTTGAAGAGATGAAACAAGTCCTCTACTATCGCCAATCTCAGGGCTGAGCAATTCCTCGCCGGCTGCCCGGCCCAAAAAGACTAAAGCGCTCTTTGAAAGCGATATTGCAGACCTGCCTTGACTCCCCAGACCTATTAAATAATCGGATTCGCATCAGGCGCCGTTGCATGAATCCGGTGCTCTCGCGCGAAGCGCTCTCTATTTCCGCAAGAAGTCACGTACAATCGGCAACGACGATGGCAACACGATTCACGGACAAACAAGGGCAGTACTTGTCTTTCATCTATCACTATACGAAAGTCGACGGTCGCGCGCCGGCGGAGGCGGACATGGAACGATACTTTGCGGTGACGCCACCATCGGTGCACCAAATGGTGCTCACTCTGGAGTCCAAGGGCCTGATCGAGAGGACTCCGGGTTTGGGACGATCCATAAGACTGCGCATCGCACTCGAGGAATTGCCGGACCTCAAGTAAGCTACTTCAGACCGCCCGAGAAGCCAGCAGCTGAGGACTTTCGTGTGTCGCTGTCGACACGCAACGCGTTATTGGGAAGGTTACCGGAACTCCTGAGCGGTTGTATTTTGAGGCGATATAGCAGACCTGACTTGTCTCCCCAACCCGATACTATTTCTCAAATCCAACTTCATAAAAGGAGGCATATGTCATCTCGCGCGAATAAAAAGTGGAGATACCGCCAGCACGGGATAGATCACGAACTGAAAAGGAAGCTCATATCGACCGGTGTTGTGGATGCCGAGACAGATATCAATTGGGATGCGACCCGGCAGGAGAAGATGTCCGAACTGTTGCTGGACTTCGTGGCACCGTATACAGCGTCGGCGGATGCCCACGAAGAATTCCAAAAAGTAGTCCTGCTTGGTCTTATTGCCTGGAATATTACGCTGCTTCCCGCAGGTCTCCGCAAAGAGTCTCTTGACGGTCTGCTTTCCAAAGCGGTACCCGCCGATACGGCGACCGATTTCCGTAAAATCATTGATCAAATGGTTGAGCGCAAGGAAAAGTACTTCGCCGAAAACCGAAGATTCATCATGGCACATCACTGGACTATGACTGGGAGGGGGCCGCACCTGTCGGTCGTCTCGACGACTTGCAGCACTGATGCAATGGAAGAAAAGACGCAGACCGCCACTGCGTGAACACGAACTCTTGCATACGATCCGAAGCTTGACGGTATTGGGCTTCCTTTCAGCGCAGTTTGCACCTGTCGCGGAAGAGGCGTTGTTGCCGGTTGAGTGAGGCATGACTATCACGATGCGAAGTGGAGAGAACAAGACGGCGCCGTCGAACAGCTCTCGGATTCTGATGGAGCATTTAAAGCCGGAAGAGGCTGCGGAGGTGTTGCGCCGGCTGCTGAAAGCACGTACGGATCTTGCTAATGAGGCCGAGCGGATTGCGAAAGCTGTTCTTGCTGAGGTCTCTTTCGAGGACACGGCTTTCGAGGTCGAAGATGCTGTGGCAGGGGTGGACATCGACGACGTGTTCGCGCGATCAGGCAGGCATGAATGGGGTTACGTCGAACCGGGCGAGGCGGCTCTGGAGATTCTTGATTCAGCCGTCGAACCTTTTATCGAGGACATCAAGCGCCAGGCCGCTCTTGATCTCGAGGCGGAAGCTCTGGAGACGTGCAAGGGCGTTGTACTCGGCCTGTACCGGTTCGCGCAAGAAAGCAAAGACGAAGTCCTGCAGTGGGCTCCTGAATTCCCAGCCGAGGCGGCGGGACATGCAATCGAGGTATGGCTCGGCGAACGCAACGCTAGCGGAAAACGTCTCAAGCGTGGCGGCTCCAGAAACCGGCCAGGCTTTCCTCAGAATTTTGTGGACCAATTCGTGCACCAATGGGCGAGCATGATTTCCCGTATCGTTCAGGCGAAGTAGCAGCCTTTCCGAGCGGACACAAGAATCCGGGATTAATCAAGGTGCGGTGACTCTACAACACGGCGTCGAACCCGGGAGGATGGGTTTGTGGAAGACATGACTGGCGAATGGCAGCGCAAGGGAAAGACTCTCAGCGATAAGACCGCGCAGGAGGAGTTCGGACTGACGCAGGAAGAGATCATCCAGGCAATCCGGAAGGGTCAGCTTCAATACCGGATGAATTCCATCTACGGTAACCCATTCCTGAGGCGGCTCTTGTCAATAAAGTTGTGTTTGAGGGATGACTCATCGGGCTTCCTCAAATCGAGATTGAAATAGAGCGTTGAGCTGAGAAAGGGCCGCGGCGAT
>JBGPBY010000458.1:0-6033 GCA_041481485.1 Terriglobia bacterium | reverse complement strand
GGTGAGGGGTACCGCAAGTAAATATTGTTACTTGCGGTACCCCTCACCGGCCGCTGCGCGGCCCCCTCTCCCGTTGGGAGAGGGATTTCTTGATAGCATTCCTTCACTACTTCACAGGCCCCCCTCCAAACTCCGCACGGAGCAGAAGCTATGGTTTTGCCCGCTCACAGGATCGACAAAAGCCAGCCGATACGCGAGAAGCTGCATCGGAAGGTCGCCAATCTGAACTTCTCGGACTAGCGGATAAAGTGGATCCCCCACAATCGGAAATCCGATGGAAGCCATGTGGACTCGAAGCTGATGCTTCTTTCCCGTTTCCGGCCACAGTGTAAAGACTCCAAGTTTGCCGGCGGTTTCCTGCAGCTCAATTCGCGTGACTGCATTGACAGGACCTTCATCCAACGCAATCCTCCGACGATACCAGGGCTCGCCCTGTTCCATGCGATTTGCCACTCTCCAATTCCGCTGGGTTACCGGACATTCGAGATGACACACCGCCCGATATTCCCGCTCAACGAGGTTTCTGGCGAACAACCGATGATAGAGCGGCCGCGACTCCCCATGGATTGCGAATAAAACGAGACCCGTCGTTTCACGATCGAGGCGATGCATTGGAGTGAGTTCCGGCAATCCCGTAGCTTGCCGAAGCCGTACCAGCAGGGAACGCTGCACATGATTTCCTGCCGGCGTTACCACCATGCCCGGAGGTTTATCCGCGACAAGAATATTCTCATCACGATAAAGGACGATCTCTGGTTCCTCAGCCTGTGGTTCATTCGCCACTTCTTTCGAGTAAATCACGGTGCGCCCGTGTCTGTATGGCGCATCGCGCTTCAACACACTCCCGTCTTCAAATCGAATGAGCCCTCTGTCGGAGCGATCCCGCCACAATTGCGCGTCAATGTGGGGGAAGCGAATCACGAGATACTCGAGGACCGTATGTGGTGGCTCATTGAGTTTTGGCAGATAAAGCCGCGAGTCCATGTTCTGCTATGATGACTCGGCATGTGTGGAAGAGCCTACGAAACTTACACGGCGGACGAACTCTATTTCCAATATCTCAATAAACGTCCGGTGATATTACCCGAGGTCACTCCGAATTCGAATCTGCGCCCAACGCAGACGTCTCCGATTTTGAGGACAGTCGACGGTGAGCGGCAATTCGACTTCATGCGCTGGCAGCTGGTGCCGCGCTGGGAGCCGGAATTCAAAACCAAGCTGACCACCATTAATGCGAAGAGCGAGACGATATTTGAGAGCCGATTGTTTCGTGGCATTGTAGTGCGGCAGCGCTGCATCGTTCCGCTGAGCGGGTTCTACGAGTGGAAAAAGGAGGGTGGTGCCAAACGCGCGTATCGGATTCACCTTCAGGACAAATCGATCATGAATGTTGCGGGAATCTGGGACACGTGGCGGGCCGGGACAGCGGAAGCACGCCATTCGTTTTCAATACTCACCACTTCGGCGAACCAGTTCATGTCGCCAATTCACGATCGAATGCCCGTGATTCTGGCGAAGGAACAGATCGACGACTGGCTCAGTCCGGAAATCCACGAACCTGAAATTCTGAAGAACCTGCTCCAGCCCTGCGCAAACGACTGGCTGGCCTGTTCCGAAGTTCTCGAAAAACTCTGAAATTACTGGTTTAGTGCCGGCGATTTCCCAAAACCCCTGTCAACGTTTCACGCAGTGCGTCCGGCCGCGAAAAACCCCATGGCAATGTGAACACGAGTCGTTGAGCTGATTGGTCGAGTCGCTGGTAATTTCCTGGTTCCGCGTCTGCGACGCTTTGTATGCAGCCTTGCCGGCGTCTGCCAGTTCCTTGGTGAACTTGATCCAGTCCGGATCGTTGATGGGAACAGGCTTGCCGTTCTCGCAGGTCCGCCCTGGAGTGAGCATCAGCTGGGCGGATTCGCCAATGGCGACGGCGGCATAGTCGACGACTTCCCATCCCTTGTATACGTCGCCACCCCATACCAGCCAGTCAAATCCCACTTCGGCTCCAGTATTTGACGGCTTCTTTTTTACGCCAGGATCAACGGATTGCACAGTGAAAATGATATTGGAGCTGGGGAACAGTATTCCGCGCATCACTTGAGCCAGATTGCCGGTGGCGGGGAGAAGAGACGATGGGCCTGCCGGACTCTGGGTCTGGGCAACGGCAGTAGCAGGGAAAGTGACCTGCTTCAGCGCCGCATCTTCCATCAAAAGTGCCGAGCGTCCGCTGGGGAATTTCCCGGATTGAAGAATGTAGGCCACAAGGTCTGCTGTTTGCGGATCGGTCGGCCGATCTGGTTGGTCACTCGGCATCGTCCGTCGAATCTTGTTGGCAAGATCCAGGAGAGTCTGGCTGGACCATTTCGCGTTGAAATCGTTGCCGGCCAGTGGCGGTCCAACCTGGCCTCCGAGAGTTCCCCCGTGGCATTTCGAACATTGAGTTGCGTACAGCGCCTGCCCACGCGTGGCCTGTTCGGAGGAATAGACTCCGTCAGTGACACTTTGCGTTCGAGCCTGCGAAGCCAGCGTAAGCGAGCCTGACAGGAAACAGACGAAGAGGATTCCAGGTAATCGGCGCCAGAGCAATGTCATCGGTTCCCTCCTGAATATTCCGGAATCATAACCGCTCTGTACGGAATTCTGTATACCTAATCCGGCACGCATTTCTTCATGAACGGCATCATCGGGCGAAGAGAGGATCCGAGGCCGCCGCGTCCGAAGCGAATAAAGGTGCTCGAACTGTTGGCTGGAAGAGTTGCGATATTCCGGCAGTACGACGTCCACACGGAGTACGGTGACGAAATGTATTCTTCAACATTCGAAACATAGAAGGCCGTGACTTCCGCGTTGTGTTCCCGGATGTAAGCTGCAACTGTACGCATCGCTTTCGGGCCGGCAAAATCCCCGACAACGGGAATAATGAGATTCCTCTGCTGCATTTGCCGGACAAACTGGTAGTTCGCATCCGAGACCAGAAAATTTCTGTTCCGGTTCTGGCTGTCTGTTTCCATCATGAGCAATCGGAAGCTGGTGCCGTAGGTTGTGAGGTGCGCATCGGGGCCGCCCTGATTGAACGACTTGGCAATGTAGTCGATGGTGCGGCGATCGTTTGCAGTCAAAACAAATCCATGCGTTTTTTCCAGATTGGTTTTGATGTCCGTCAGATTCTGGTTGAGCAGCCGCGAATCGGACTTGCTGCCGCTGAGCGTGGAAAACAACTTCTCGATCGATGACTGGGAATCGAATCCCACCGGCATGGGTCTGGAGAACAGCCTCGAAAGAAAGTCGGCTCGAGTCGGAGACAGTTCAAACATCGCCTTGTACATCAGATGCTCGACCATGTTTTCGCGCCGGATATCGATGATGAATGCCATCTTCGGACGCAGCGCGGTGATGTACGTGAAATTTTGCTCCGGCGCGACGCCGAGGTAGACGCCTCCTGGCGATACACGCCGTAAGAGATCCGGCAGGATCTCCTGAAAGGTCACCTCATTCGACATGAACATCTCAAAGGCGAATGTACCGCCCGGTTCCGAAAAATCGGTGATCATTTTCCAGAATGCTTGATCTGTAAGTGATGTTGGCAGTGTATCCGCTGCCTGCAGGGCTGTTGTAAGGAGGAGCGCAGTTATCAAACAAACTGCGATCGAACGCATGCGCATCGCCGGTCCCCTGTTTGAGATTGAGCCGCCGGAATTGTACCCCGAACCTGGACAAAAAGGAGACCGGGTGGATGCGGACTGTAGGCGCGGTCTATGACCGCGCACATTGCGAATGAATGCGGTTCCGACTGTAGGGACGGTCTATGACCGCCCACAATTGAGAGGCCTGCATTCCTCCGAATTGCGGGCGGTCATAGACCGCCCCTACAGTGGGAATCGCATTCATTTACAGCTCGCGTCTACGAAAGTTGGGTCGGAATCGCATTCATTCACACAGAAGATGCTTTTGCAGAAACTCCAGTGTTCGTTCCCTTGCGAGTTTCGCCGAGGGCGCATCATAGGCGCCACGTTGGTCGCAGTTAAAACCGTGATCGGCGGGATACAGGTAAACCGGCAGTGCCGGATGCGCCTTCTTGAAATCCTCGACGGAGGCGACGGGAATATGTTGATCCCTCTCTCCGAAATGCAGCATCACAGGACATCGAGGCTGTTCGGCTTTCATGCCCGGAATTCCGCCGCCATAGTAGCCAACGGCTGCACTGAGTCCTTCAACATGGGATGCCGAGAGCCAGGCGAGCCGCCCGCCCATGCAGAACCCGACAATACCCACCTTGCCGGCAGCGGATCCGGCAGTGACGGTGGCAGCAATATCGAGAAGAGAATCGTCAGGATTGATCTTCTGCACTGTCTGTAAGCCTTTGGTCCGTGTCTCGCCGGTATACGCATCCATGGCGAGACCCCGTTCCACGCGATCGAAAATTGCAGGTGCGATTGCGAGATAGCCATCTGCGGCGTATCCGTCTGCGACCTTGCGAATGTGGTCATTCACGCCCCAGATTTCCTGAATGATAAGGACTGCGCCTTTGGGCTTACCCGCCGGATCGGCATGATACGCCGAGAAGCGATGCCCGTCCTTCGCTGTGAGTTCGATCGTTCGTCCCATTCCGGTCTCTCCTTTCGAGCGGACTTATCTTAATATCCACAGAGCATCGTCATGTTTGCTTATTTAGTCGCTATAGGATTATTGATGGCCCAAGGAGCCGGGGTGGGCGTCGATCCCGGTGGCACGATCACCGGAACACTGCGTTCTGTAAATGGGACGCCCGCCGCGGGAGTTCGTGTGGCGGCGCTGGCCCGGCCCGACGAAATTCGAGATCTGGCGGGGGTATCTTCCCTCGCGGGACTCGGCGAAACCGATGCGGCAGGGAAGTATCGACTCGAAAACATTCCGCCGGGGCGGTACTACATTATTGCCGGACGCGTCGATACTCCGACGTTCTATCCGGGTACGGTGCAGGCCGCTGACGGCGCGGTGGTGTCGGTAGCGTCCGGCCTCACGCTTTCCGGTGTCGATTTTGTCCTGAACAATGCAAGCGCCGGACGAGCGGCGCCATCGACCGGCGTAGCAACCTGGGTCGTTCCCATCCAAATGCAGGTCGAGGGTGGGGGAAAGATACCGTTATTTTCCGGCGGACACTTTCCGATGCTGCGGTTCACGCGGGCCACCGGTGAAATCGTGGATGTCGATCTGAACGAACTCAACGTGACTCTGAGCACCACGACCCTGGGCGCGAACGTTCCGGCCTTCAACGAATTTCGAATCAGCGTCGAGGACCTCCCGGATGGCTATGAACTCAAGTCTCTGACATTTGGCGCCGTGGATCTGAAAAGAAGTCCCATGCAGCTTGCCGTTTCGAATTTCGCCAGGGCGCTGCCGACGTCACAGACCGTTTCGGTGATCCTCGCCGCTCCGGCGTCAACGCAACCATCCGGAGCACGCGTCGTCGGCCGTGTTCGAGGCACGGCAAGGCGGTCGATCTATATTTCAGGGCAGCCGGGCACTGTTTATGCCGATGGAACTTTCGAGTTTCGTGGAGTTCCGCCCGGAGTCCAGACCATCGTGTCTCGCGACAATCCTTCGGGTGAACGCCCACAGGGAGCCGTCCTTATTGTCGGCGATCAAAATATTTCCGATGTGAACCTCGAAGAAATTTCGACGATGCCATTGACTGCGCCGGAATCTGCCGTTTTGCTTTCCGCGGGCAATCATCCGGCAGGATCGCGATTGCCGCTTCATTCGATCCGCGGCCAGATTGTCGACACCGACACGCACCTGCCGATGAATGCGGGCCGGGTTGTAGTCAACGGAAACTACTCCTCTGCCGTTCCCCTCGACAATGATGGCCGGTTCGAGATACCCGACCTCCTTCCTGGAAGTTATGCCGTGGAAGTTTTCGCCTTCGGCATCGGAACGGTCAGCAGAACTGTCGTTCTGGAAGAGCAGGACGTGAATTTGGATTTGAGCCTGAATTAGGGACGAAGTGCCCCATTTCTTAAATACAGCAACGTATGTTCGAAGCTGTAATCGCGATTC
>JBGPBY010000457.1:0-6036 GCA_041481485.1 Terriglobia bacterium | reverse complement strand
TCTATGACCGCGCACAGTTTTTCAGACCGGAATTCCTCGAATTGAGAATCCATAAAACGAGAGATTGTGCGCGGTCATAGACCGCGCCTACAGCAGGCCGCAGATTTCAAACTGACCCACTACCCGTCGCCCATGTTGTCAGATGGCGGCTGTCGAAAGTCCAATAGTTTCTTCAAAGGGGCAAATTGTGTTGCCTGCTGAATTTCGGCAAAAGGACAACATTGAGGCAGGACAGGAATTCGAAGTCGAGCGTCTCGATCGAGGTGAATACCGGATCGTTCGCCAGACAGTGCCGGCTAATGAAGGACTGGTTGATTGGCTGTTTGCTTGCCCCGAGAAAGACTATTTCATTCCGATTGAATCCGAATCCACGGACACGCTGTGAAGTATCTCGTCGACGCGCAGACACTGAATGATCTACATCGTGCGATTTATTGAGGCATTTTAGAGAAGTATTCTCTGTTTGGCGGACCGCGTCGCCGCCGCTGTCAAATGCCCGATGCCGTCCGCCAATCGCTATTGCGCCAGCAATTTTTCCAAAATCGATTGCACCTGTGCCGTGTCGTTCAGCAATTCATCGTGGGCACGCGAACTATTGAACATCATGTGCGGAATGCCCTGCGGCGGAAGCGCAGCCGCGGACGCAATCCGGTTATCGCCGGAATCGCGGCGAGCGGAGACAAAATCCCATCCTCGGACTGAATGCGGGCCGTTGTGCACAACCGCAGTCACCGTTGGAAGTGTCTGCCCCGCGAGAACCGCAATGGGCGGGTACTGCAGCGAATTGGATGCGGCAATTTCTCTTCGTAACTGGCGTCCTCGTTTCAGCGCGTTCCGCAAATGCGTCCACTGTTCTTCGGAGACTCCGCCGGGGGGCGAGAAGGAGAAGATCCCCAACTTCTGCCGTGCCCAGTCTTCGGCAGAATACCAGTCGTGCTCGATGGAATTACCTGATGTATCGACGAGCCGCGATTCGAGTGGGTTCGTTGGGAAAAACACATAGGGCGACGCAAAACTGAAGTAAACCTGAGGACTGAGAATCCGGGAATTGAATCCATTCGACGTCCCGGCATGCAGATCCGCGAGAAAACTGATGGACGAACCGAACGGCACACCGGCGAAAAGCACGCTGTGAAACAATTCCGGCCGTCGGTTCAGCGCAACGAAGGAAATAAGGCCTCCGAGACTATGAGCTACGACCTGAATTCGTGTGTTTCCGTTTTCGGCGCTGATCTTTTCCAGAGTTCGGATGAACAACTCCGCAGTTTCCAGATTGTCTCGCCGCCAGTCGTAGGAAAACGCATGAAATCTGCGGCCTGAAGCGGCTGCCCATTTGAGAAATGGAGTATAAACGTCGTGCCACGCCACGGATTCCAGTGGCCTGGGTGACGTGATGCCGTCGCTTGCCTGAACGTCTCCATTCCAACGAAGCGGCAGACGCAGATTCGGAGCGGAAAGGCCAAGTGCCTGCGATATCGTCAGCCATCGTCGGCTGCCAACGGAATCGATCAGTACACTGCCCTTGATGCCGTGAATGAAAACCAGTGGAATGTTGTTTGTTGATGCGGTCACTCCGTGAAATTGTATCGTGCGTGGAGCAGCGATTCTCCGATTGACTCATAATTGCGGAATGCAGGACCAAACCATCGCATCGCAGCTCGCCGAAGATACCAGCGCATTCAACCAAAAGGCCGCCGCGCTGGGATTTGGCGATTTATCCAGCTACTACTGGTATCACACTATCGATCTTCCGAATGGGTTGGTGACTCCCGGTGTGCACGACTACCGCAGGACGATTGCCGAATTTCAATTCCCCGGAACCATGCGTGGGATGCGTGTGCTCGATGTGGGTTCCGCAACGGGATTCTTCGCGTTTGAATTTGCAAAACGCGGCGCGGAGGTGACGTCGCTGGAGATTCCGTCGTTGCGTGCGCTGGATCGGTTTCCCGGGCAGAGCGTGGAAGAGCAAATCGCGAAAATCGAAACCATGCTCGGAAGCAGCCGAAGATACACGGCCGAAGAGATGTCCTTCTTCCTTCTGGAGGGGCCGTTTGAGTTTTGCCGCCGGCAGCTGGATATTTCACTCCAGCGGTGTGCAGCGACGATTTACGAAATTCCGGCGGCACTGGAGCGCAGCCCCGCGTTTGATTTGGTTTTCCTCGGAGACATCCTGATTCATACGCTGAACCCGTTGGAGGCGCTGGCCGCGGCCGCCAGCGTGTGCCGCGGGACGTTGGTGCTGGCCCAGGAAATGCCCGAGTCCGCGGACGGCCAACCGCTGATGATGTATCGAGGCGGTGAGACCATCGCGGAGGATGAAATTCTATGGTGGCAGCCCAACGAGCCGTGCTTCGTGCAGTTGTTGAAGAAACTCGGGTTTGGAGAAGTGTTTCGAGCGGGAATACACGCCGGCATTGTGCGGCCGTCGGGATATCGCTACAAACGCACGATTCTCCATGCGACGAGGAGGGGGACTGTCGTGCCTCCGGCACTCAAGGCGGGGCTGTAAATCATTCCCCCCGGCTCACGCCGGGGGCTAGCGAACTGCCGCTGCTACGCAGCTTTTTTCCCAGCCGCGTAGCGGCGACAGTCCGCTAGCCACGGGCGTAAGCCCGTGGTTTAGTGAAGGGCGCCCTAAACTTTCCAGTGAATCCCGCGTATGATTCTTTCACACTACCGCGGGGGAGGATCCTCACATGATGGCGCTCGTTCTGATGGCTGCGATTCTGATGCAAGCGCAGCTGCAACCCGGTGTGGTGATCGGGCAAGTCACATCGCGAGATGGAATGCCTGCGGCCGGAGTCCGCGTTGGAGCGTTGGCGGCGCCCGAGACCGGGCAACTCGTCACGAGTTCATCAACGATTGTGGGTCTCACTCAAACCGACAATGCCGGCCGCTATCGCATTGAGAATGTCCCGCCGGGACGCTACTACGTGATAGCCGGGTTCGTGGAGACGCCGTCGTACTATCCCGGAGTAAATTCCCTCAACACGGCAACGGCCATCAATGTGACATCGGCCAACACGGTGCGCGGAGTCGACTTCGTCATGGTGACCGGTTTTGGCGTTACGGTGAAGGGCCGCGTCAGTCGTCCGGCATCGCAGCCAACGACCGGACCTCAGCGAATCTTGTTGTCCGGTAGCTCCACGCCTCTTCCGGATACGACAGTCAATTCCGACGGAACATTTGAATTCCAGAAAGTACGTCCGGGCAGCTACAACATCTTTGTGAGCGCCGGTACGCTCGCCCGGCCCGTCACTGTCGTCGTTGCCGACAAAGACATCGATGACGTGAATGTCGCTCTGGTGGCAATGGTGCCGATATCGGGTTCGCTGGTGGTTGAAGGCGGTGGCCTGCGCCCGCGGCTCACATTGAACTTTATTCCATTCAGTGGCGGATCCAATCCAGCCGGGGCGTCGATACTGAGCAATGGTTCCATTAATACTCAAATTCCGGAGGGAGAATACCGCGTGGCGTGGAGTGGGCTTCCTGCGGGCTATGTTCTGAAGTCCATCACTTCCGGTTCGACGGACATGCTTACCAACCGGTTGAATGCCGTAGCGACTTCACCGGTTGCGCCTGTCGTGGTAACCCTTGGTGTCTTGTCGCCTCCACCATGGGTCAAGGTTAGCGGTAAGGTGACCGGAATCTCCAACGCTTCAGATATCGGCCCGATACGATTGTCGCTTACCGGAACAAACACTATCGGTGTCGACGCGCTGGATGTTCCGGTAAAATCCGATGGCTCCTTTGAATTTCCGATGGTTCTGCCGGGATCATACACAGCGCGAATCACACCGCTGATGCCGATTCCTGCGACCACAGTGCTGGTTGCGAACAGGGACACGAGCGTCGAGATCGCGCTTCCAGCCATGAGGAATGTGACCGGCCGCGTCATTGTGGAGGGACTAGGGACTTTGCCGCGGCTCAACTTTGCTTTGCCGGCGGCTGGTACTGGCGGTGTTACCAGTTCCGTTGCTGCAGTCACACAGCCGGACGGTTCATTCAAAGTTTTGCTGCCTGAAGGCGAACGCCGGATCACGTTGAACGTCCCGGGGTATGCCGTAAAGTCACTCACCTATGGAACGACGGATCTGTTGCACGATCCGATCAAACTATCCAGTGCGGATACTGATGAAATTCATGTGGCTCTGACGGCGTCGACATTAACCGTAATTACTCCTAACCTTATTAACGTGGGGCAGGGTGTCGGCGTTGTCGGCGGCGTCGTAGGAGGAGTCCCGGGGGGTATTGTGCTGGGCCCGCCACCGCCACCGCCACCTCCACCCGCGCCTCCGTTATCGGGATCGGTGCCCCCGCAAATCATCACGAAGGTCGAACCCTCCTACAACGACGCAGCCCGGGCGGCTCGCGTTCAAGGAGAGGTTGTGCTGTCCGTGATAGTGACCGCCGATGGAGGAGTCGATGGGATCACTGTCGTCAGCGGTGATGCACTGCTGAGGCAGCCGGCAATCGACGCCGTCAAGCAGTGGCGGTTCCGGCCCGGAACCGTGAACGGCCAGCCAGTGGCGGTCCGCCTCAGTGTCACCGTGAATTTTCGACTATATTGACGGGTGTCCCCTTGTAGGGGCGGTCTATGACCGCCCGCGATTTCTAAGCCTGTGAAATTGTGGGCGGTCATAGACCGCCCCTACAATAGGGAGATGCCTCGCATGACATCTTTCTTGATCGATTGCGTCGACACATGAAAAATGCAGCAAAACCAAAGTCAGCCGGCAGGGAGTGCTATCACTGCGGGAAGTGGATCGAGGCGGATGAGGCGCACGACTGTTGGTCCACCACTGAGGAAACACTGACTGCCGATCTCTCCGAAGATCTTGTCGATGCCTGGGAACGATTGCGTGAAACCGCCGTCGAATTTGGGGATCAGCGGATCTATGCTTCGCACAAATCCATCATGTTTTCGCGAGACGTGTGTTACTTCTTCGTCCGCCCGAAGAGAAAGTACCTCGAAGTGTGGTTCTTCCTTCGCCGCGAAGTCAAAGCGCCGCAGATACGAAAGTCTGATCATTCGTCAAAATCCAAAATTGCGCATCTGGTGCACGTTGTTCATCGCGACGAAGTCGAATCCCCATTGACGGATTGGCTGCGGGAAGCCTTCGAATCGTCCGCACGTTCGACATCGAAACGCGCGGCACAAGCCAACCGCTGATGTCCATGGCAGTTCGCGCAGTCCTATTCGACCTGGACGACACGCTGTTTGACCATCGTTACGCCGCACGCTGCGCTCTTCAGCACATACAAGAAACTCATGCGAGTTTTCGTCAGTATCCGCTGGACCATCTCGAGCGTGAGGATTTTCGCCTGCTCACGGAGAAGCATGCTTTGGTGCTTGCGGGAACTCTAAGCCTCGAAGAATCGCGGATCCAACGCATTCAACTGCTCTTTGCCGGCTGTGGTGAAACGATCGACATCGAACGTGCACGCCAATTGTCCGCCGAGCGGCTGGAGGTTTATCGCCGCTCTCGCCAGGCAGTGCCCGGTGCAGTGCCGCTGCTCGAAGAATTGAGCCGGCAGGCTCGGATTGCCATCGTCACCAACAATTTTACCGAAGAACAAAAGGGCAAACTGGATGCCTGTGGCATGACTCCCCTGGTGGATTTCCTTGTGACTTCCGAAGAGACCAGACATGTCAAACCAAGCCTCGAAATTTTTCAAATTGCTTTGCAGCAACTCGAATGCAATTCGCACAACGCCGTGATGGTCGGAGATTCATGGGATGTCGATATCCTTGGTGCCCGCAATGCCGGAATTCGCGCTGTATGGTTCAACAGGCATGGGCAGGCGCGACCGATGACAAATGTAAATGAAGTAACCGAACTGCATTCCTTTGAGCCCGTCTCGCAGGCGGTCGCGCGAATTCTGGGCAAGACACTGTAGGCGCGGTCATTGAAGCTGTGAAGGAATTGCAGGTCCAGGGGGAAATCCCCTCCTCAGCTGAGGAGGGGTGGCCGCGACATGAAGAAAAAAGTGCGAAGCCACCTTGTTGGAGCGGCCGGGGTGGTGTTGGTCAAG
>JBGPBY010000456.1:0-6044 GCA_041481485.1 Terriglobia bacterium | reverse complement strand
CATAGACCGCCCCTACATTACTCGCAGGCTTCGGTGATGCAGATGGATTCCAGCGTGCGGCCCATCTGCGGAATATCTTTCTCTGGAATTCCGGAGGCTGCCATCAATTTTCGTAGAAGCAAACCGGTATCGGGATGTCCAATCGCCGACTGCACGCCGACGCGGACGAGGCCGTCGGCGTAATCCACCGCCTGCCAGGTGTGCACCGCGAGTTTGCCGCCGCGGTTGTCGGTATTGCCGTAATCCCTCACATCGAGCTTGGCTCCGCGATCGAAGAGAAGCTGAGCGACATCGGAACGGCCTTTATGGGCGGCGCCCATCAGTGCGGTGCGCCCCGTGTCGGATTGAACATTGGGATCGATACCGAGATCCAGCAACATTTTTGCGGCTTCAAGCGTCGACTGGTGCGACCATTCGTATGTAATTCCCTCGACCCAGCCGATTCCCGCGGCAACCTGCAGCGCGTTCACGTTCAGCGTGGTCGTGATCTTCGGGTCGGCGCCATTTTCGAGAAGAAGCTTCATGAGCACGACATCGCCCGATTGCGAGGCGCGCAGAAACGCGGTGGCGCCATTTTCATCGAGCCACTGGTTGGTAAAGACCGTTCGTGTTTCGGTGCTGTCCTTGATGCGGGCATTGACGTTGGCTCCCTTGGCGATCAGGAGCTTGATGAAATCCAGATGATCCATGTCGCCCTTGCGGACCGGGTAATCTCCGGACTCGATATTGCGATTGTCCGTCGCCAAATACAGCGGTACCCATCCGCCCTTGTTGGCCAGATTCACATCAGCGCCATGATCGAGAAGGTATGCGCCCAGCTTGTAATATCGATTCTGAGTGGCAGCCAACAGCGGACTCCAGCCGTAACCCGTGGTCTGATTGATGTCCGCGCCGGCCGCAAGAAGTACCTTTACCGATTCCAGATCGCCGGAACGGACCGCATACACCAGCGGCGTCAGAGCTCCACCGTCCTTTGCCGCCTGACCTCGGCCGCCACCACCGCCTGCGACTGCGCCCGTTGCTGCAGCAGCATCATCGGCGCCGGCCTGATCTCCGCCAGCGGCGTCTCCCGCTGCAGCAGCGTTGCCACCGCCTCGACCACCGCCACGGCCGGCTCCACCGCGTTGTCCGCCGCCACGCCCGGCGTTTCCACCACCACGTCCCTGCGCCGCCGGTAATGGAGGAGCGGTTCCGTCAGCGACTGCCCGAAGTGCCCCAAGATCCGGTGCGGCCTGTCCTGCAGCGAGCGCAGCGCCCTGAGCGGCAACTTGCTTTCTCGGATCGCCCGATTTCCCAAGCGCCGGTCCGCGTCCGCGTTCCACCAGATCAGACTGAGCTTTGATATCGGCTCCGCGCTGGATCAACAATTGAATTGCCGGAGCGTGACCTTCGTCCGCTGCCCACATCAATGCGGTTGTGCCGCGCAGTGTTTCTTTTGCGTTGATGTTGGCGCCATGATCAAGCAACGTCCGGATCGCGTCAACACTGCCCGCGCGCGATGCCTCCATCAATGGCGTGCGGCCCTCGGGCAGCTTTTCATTCGGATCGGCGCCCGCAGTCAGAAGAGCGGAAAGAATGGCGGCATCTCCGTTCGTGGCGGCAAGCCAAAGCGGAGTCGATCCCTCGCGGTTGGCGGCCTTCACGTTGGCGCCTGCACGGATCAGCAGATCCGCCATGGTCTTGTCGCCGCGATACACGGCCCAATGCAACGCGGTGGCGCCATCGGCCTGAGGCGCGTTCACATCGGCCTTTTGCTGTACGAGCGTGCGAATGGCAGCCGTGTCGCCTCTCATCGCCGCATCGGCAACCTCGCTGCGGCCCGCGGACAAGGCTGCGATCGACATCCAGCCAACGGTCAGGAACCCTGAGGCCAGTAGAAGAAGTTTTTTAGTGTTCACAGGTTTTCGAGCCTCCCGGTGCTATCGCCGATACTTTCCTGATGAATGTCGAACTTATCAAGAACGCTCAACAGTAGATTTCCAGTGGGTACAGTTTTTGATGGATAGGCCAGGTGACGGCCGCCTTTGTGATTTCCGTTGGCCCCACCGACCAGGATGTGGGGAACATCGTAGTGAAGATGCTGGTTCGAGTTGCCCATGTTGGTTCCGTAAAGAATCAGGGAGTGATCCAGCAGAGTTCCATCTCCGTCCTGAGTCCGATTGAGCCGATCGGTGAGGTAGGCAATCATCTTCACGTGATACTGATTAATTTTGGCCAGGTTCAAGATTTGTGCCGGGGCCTCGCCGTGATGCGAAACACCATGGAAGCCGGACGTCGGGGCTTCGCTTGCCGGATACGTTCGTCCCGTCAGATCCCGTGCGAATATCAGTGTACCGACGCGAGTGATATCGGCCTGGAACGCCAGCGCCATCAGGTCAAACTGCAGCTTGATGTGTTCATCAAACGTTTGCGGCACTCCGACGGGAACCGGCATGTCGGTGGGCGCAACGGTCGACGCCTTCATTGCAATCTGCAACCGGCGTTCGATTTCGCGCACATCTTCGGTGTATTGATCGAGCCTTTGTTTATCTTCCGAACTGAACTCTTTGCGCAGCCGTGACAAACTGCCGCCCAATGAATCCAGAATGCTGCGGTCCCGGGACCGCCGTGCCGCGCGTTCTTCCACGGTGCTGCCATCGCCGAACATGCGTTCGAACACCACCTGCGGATTTAACTCCATCGGCAGCGGCTGGGTCGGCGAGGACCATGAAATTGTATTGGTGTAAGTGCAGCTGTAACCTTCGCCGCAGTTGCTGGAATTTGCTCCAGGGTCTTCAACGGCAAGCTGCATCGAAGGCATCAGATTTTCCTGGCCGATTTTCTGAGCAATCATCTGATCGATTGTCGTTCCGTTGTAGACATCGGCTCCAGCCGTCTTCTTCGGCTTGTTGGCGCACATGAAGGCGGCCGCCACCCAATGGTCGGCGCCCGTCACACCCGGAGGGGGCTCTGCCGATCGGGAATGCAGTCCGCTCATGATCGTCACGTATTTTCGATACGGCTCGAGCGGTTTGAAGTTAAACGGGTATTCGAAATCGGTTCCTTCCTTGTTGGGAACCCAGTATCCCGGCGCCATGCCGTGAGGAACGAAGCAACCGACAAATCGCGGCTTTGGACTTGCCGGCGATTGAGCGAGAGCCGTTGCCGCCGGGAGCATGGCATCCAGGAAGGGCAACGCCAGCGCGGCTCCGGCGCCACGAAGTATTGTCCGGCGGGACAAGTGTCTTTTCGTTATGAACATGGTCAGTTCCCCTTCTTTTCACCAGGCTGATCGGTCGATTTATTGAGCGAGGTCGCGACGGGCTTCATATTTATCTGAAATGCAGGACTCTTGACGATGCCCGAAATGATCGATGAGAACTTGAAATTTCCGGCAGCGGAATCGCGCACAATCGAGCGCACGAGCGGCATATCCTGGTACTCCACACCGCGTCCAAGCGCATATGTCATGAGTTTCTCGGTCACCACTCGCTCAAACTGAGGCGAGTAGCGCATGAGCGTATCGCGAAGGCTGGCGATGCCATTGACCTTTGTGCCATCCACGAGTACTCCGCTGACATCAATAGGTAAACCTTCATCCATTGTGCGCCAGGCCGCAACCGCATCGAAGTTCTCCATTGCAAGTCCCAGCGGTTCGAAAATCTGATGGCACGTATTACACGAGGGATTCGAATGGTGCGCTTCCATCGTCTGACGCATGGTCGGCGCTTTCAAATTTCCAGTCGTGTCTGCCGATTTTTCTTTAATCGCCGGGACGTTGGGTGGTGGATCCGGCGGGCTGATTCCGAGAAATGTCTGCAGGAACCATTTACCGCGCGCAGTTGGTGAGGTGCGGTTCGCCTGCGATGTCACGGTGAGCAGCGCGCCCTTTCCGAGAAGTCCGCGGCGCATATCGAGTGTGGCAGGCAGTACAACTTTGCGGAACTGCGGACCATACAGTTCGGGGATGCCGTAATGCTTCGCTAACCGCTCATTGACGTAGGTGTAGTTTGCAGTAAGCAGATCGAGAACGCTGTGGTCTTCATGAACCATGCTACCGAAGAACAATTCAATTTCCTTCTGAAACGCATTCCGCAGGTTGTCATCGAAATCCGGGAACATGTTGGCAACGGGCTCGCTCACTTTCAGCGAACGCACATTGAGCCATTGGCCGGTAAAGTTTGTGATCATGGCTTCGGACTTCGGATCCGCGAGCATTCTCTTGACCTGCGCTTCCAATACGCCCGGATCTCTCAATCGCCCTTGAGCAGCAATGTCGAGCAATTGATCATCGGGAATGCTGCTCCACAGGAAGAACGAGAGTCTTGAAGCCAGGGCCATGTCGCTGATGCGGTAACTCTTGCCGGGAGCGACCGCGGCCGGTTCCACCTCTCCGCGATAAATGAATTCCGGATCGACCAGAATGCGCTGCAGCGCGGCCTCGATCCCTTCATTGAACGTTCCGTTCTCGGTTCGTCCGGTTTGATAAAAATCCAGCAGCGAGGCCATATCGGAAGCGGTCGCCGGCCGGCGATACGCGTGCTTCACCAGCGTTGAAATGATCGTCCGCGCACATGCGGCTTCTTCGCTGGACGCACTCGGACGGCAAATCATGATTTTCCGGAGGCTCGAAGTGTCTTTTGCCGGGGCCGAGCTATAGGGACCTTCAATTTCCACCTGGCCGACATGCGGATAGAACAGGAATCCCGGAATGGATCCTGGAGTATTCATCGTTCGCTGGAACGGTTTGTTCACTTCGCTGCCGGGAATGTCGTTCCTGGCAAGAAACGTCACGCCGACGGTATGCAGCCCTGCTCTGACGGGAATTTTCTGGGTGGCTCTGCCGTTGCCCGTCGTATTGGAAATTTCGCGGTCCCAATCGAAAAGCTTCACGCGTTCTCCATCGACCAGGACTTCAAGCTGTTCCCCTTTGACTCCACCGAGGACAGCCTGGAAGTAGCCAGTGACGCCTTTGACCTTGAACGAGTATTCACCATCGGATGGGAAAACATACTTGATGAGAATTCCACCGCGTGTTGCAAACGGAAGTCCTTCGATACGGAAGTTCTGTGCCGTATCTGCTGGCACATCAAACACCGCTTGTCTGGGTGGCGTGGCATCACCCATGGCCAGACGGCTGATTTTGCCGGCAGCGGACAGATAGGCTTCCATCAGTGCTGGAGATGTGGTCAGCGTTCCCGCCATGTTATCGAATCCATGACTGGAGTCGTCGGCAGGAAGAAACTTGGTCGCATCCACATCCAGGGCGAGCAAATCGCGTATTGCATTGCCATATTCCGTACGATTCAGCCGGTGCAATCCGGGAGGATCCAGATTGGGTTGGGCATTGCGATCCAGTTCGTTTTCCATCCATCGGATCAGGCTCTCGCGAGCGGCAGCATCGGGACGCGGCGCTCCGGTCGGTGGCATCATTCCGGCGCGGAGTTTGCGAACTATCTTTTCGAAGGTTTCCGCATTCCGCGCGACGTGGTTGAGGTCAATGTCGTCAACATACAAATTGGCGATATGGTCATCAACGTTGTGACAATTGACGCAATACTGATCCAGCAGCGCTCGCGCATTTGTACTGCCGAAGGCCGGTTTTGGAGCATTTGCCACAGCTGCTGCAGGCGGCGGCGATGATGGACCGGTCTGCCGCGCAGTCTGTCCGGACTGGCTGGAAACCAGAATCAGCGCCGTGGCCATCGCACTGCCGATCAGGATAAGTCTCTTGTTCACTGAAGCCTCCGTCCCCGGGAACCTGAATTGAGCGTTAATAGCCGTAATTCTTTACTGTTAGCGCACAAGAGGCAAGAGATTTATAGGGTCGAAATTACCCTGGGCTTTTCGCGGAGAACGCCGGAGCGCGAATGTCCCCAGCCGCGTTAGCGGCGGCAGTTCCTTAGTGCCCCATTTCTTAAATACTGCAACGTATGTTCGAAGCCGTAATCGCGATTCCCCACAGTAGGGCGGTCTATGACCGCCCACAATTTGGAAGGATTGCACTCCTCGCAATGGGGGGCGGTCATAGACCGCCCCCACAGTGGGAAATCGCGATTACAGCT
>JBGPBY010000455.1:0-6059 GCA_041481485.1 Terriglobia bacterium | reverse complement strand
ATTTCCACCGGCTGACGCCGGTGGCTAGCGAACTGCCGCCGCTAACGCGGCTGGGAACTGCAGCTAAAAAATTCGCCGCGCTTCCATGTAAAAGCGCTTCTCGCGAGGCTCGCCGAGAGAGAAGGTCTTGCGGGGAAGAGAACCCTCGAGGATCACGGTTTTGAACAGATCTGATTTTTTCAGCTTCGGCAGGTAGATCCCCACGTTGCCTGGTTGACTTCCGAGGCGTATGACCGCTTCATCGCCATGGATATAGTCCAACTTTTCCGCGCCGCCGTTCTTCAGGAAACTCTGGAGAAATGGTTCGATCGTTCCAGCTGCAAGATTCGAACTGGCCCTGGTGATTTCCGCAATGGAGAATGAATCTCCTCCGCCAATGATTCCAATTCTCTGGCTCGCATCATTGTGTTCATGGATCATTCGGATCATTTCCGCGCTGCCGGATACTGGAATCCATTTCAGATTCTCACCGATTAGTTTTTCAAGCGCGCCTTTGAAGTTTCCCTTCACTTCAAACAACACACGGTGAATGGGCTCAAGAATCAGGCCCTCGTCATGAATATTTTCGAGTTCGACGAGTGCGTACCGGGAGGGATGATCCGGGCCCACCTGCGTTTTGACCTTTTCCCAAACCGCCTTTGCCGACGCGAGAGAATGATTTCCGTCGCCGACGGCATACAAAAAGCCGTGTGTTTCGGCGGCAATTCCGTATTTCTTTGCGAACGCCTCCGGCTTGAGGAGATTGCGAAGGGCTTCAATGACGGGCGCTTCATCGGAAATCCCATAGCCGGCGAGAATGCCTCCATCGAGCATGAGATTGAAATTGTACAGTGGCCGAAGCCGGCTTTTTTCCCGCGCAATGGGTTCAATGACGGTGCGTTCCGGATCGTCAATCAAAACCAGAATGTGCGGCAGCTCCAGCGCGGCACCATCACGGATCTTCATGCGGGACGGCAGGCGCTCCACAATCGTGTCTTCGGTGGCACGGATCAGGCTGGAGGATTTGCCGGTGTAGTCGTATTTCTCAAGATCCAGGCAGAGCATGAGGCCTCGACGGGTTCTGCCATGGCATTTACGTTCGACAAGAATGACTCCTTCGCGCTTTTGCAGAATTCCGGCGCGGAGGTACTGCCGCATGGTATTCCGAATGTCATGAATGCGTTCGGATTCACCGGCCGATCCCAGATAGATTTCCGGCAACGTGAGGTGCAGCGTGGAGGGCGCCTCGCCGACGATTTCCTCGACCTGATCCCAGTACTCCGGTTCCGATGTAAATTGATCGACCGCAATCACTGCCCACTGATGCGGATCGACTCCGGGCTTGGGCAGGTACACTTCAGGGACGAGAACTCCGATGTCGTCGTAGATCCTCATTTAGAACGATGCCAGCAGGGTATTGAATGTGGTGCTTGGCCGCATTGCGGCAGCCGCAAGCTCAAAGACCGGCGCATAGTAGCCTCCGATATCCACCGGATGGCCCTGAACCCGGTTGAGCTCCCCGACAATCTTCGTTTCGTTTTCTCCAAGTACTTTTGCAAGCTTTTCAAATCGAGTCTTCAATTCCACTTCATCGTTCTGTGCTGCCATCTCCTGGGCCCAATACATTGACAAATAAAACTGGCTGCCGCGATTATCCAGTTCCGGAACTTTGGCCGAGGGGGATTTGCGATTGTCCAGCAGTTTCTCCGTCGCACGGTCCAGCGCATCGGCCAGAATCTTTGCCTTCCGGTTGCCGGACGCTTCACTCAGGTGTTCGAACGATACGGCAAGCGCCAGGAATTCTCCGAGGGAATCCCATCTCAAATGATTTTCTTCGAGAAATTGCTGCACGTGTTTCGGCGCCGAACCTCCGGCACCGGTTTCGAACATACCGCCGCCATTCATCAACGGAACGATGGATAGCATTTTCGCGCTGGTTCCGACTTCGAGAATCGGGAAAAGGTCCGTAAGGTAATCCCGCAGCACATTCCCCGTCACCGAAATGGTGTCTTCACCGGCTTTCAGGCGTTTCAGTGTAAAACGGGTGGCATCCTCGGGAGACATGATTTCAATTTGAAGACCCCTGGTGTCGTGCTCGGGAAGATACTGGTTCACCTTTCGGATCAGTTCAGCATCGTGCGACCGAGTCTTGTCGAGCCAGAAAATGGCTGGAGTTTTTGTCGCGCGGGCACGCGACACCGCCAGTTTTACCCAGTCCTTCACGGCGGCGTCTTTCGTCTGACACATACGCCAGATATCGCCTTTCTCGACGTGATGTTCAAACAAAGTGGTTCCACTGGAATCCGTAACGCGAATGACGCCGTCTGCCTGGGCTTCGAACGTCTTGTCGTGCGAGCCATACTCCTCGGCCGCCTGAGCCATCAGCCCGACATTCGGCACGGTTCCCATGGTTACCGGATTGAACGCGCCGTTCGCCTTACAGAATTCAATTGTCGCCTGATAGATATCGGCATAGCTGGAATCCGGAATCACGGCCTTGGTGTCCTGCGATTTTCCCGCCTTGTTCCACATCTGGCCGGAAGTCCGGATCATGGCCGGCATTGATGCGTCAACAATGACATCGCTCGGTACATGAAGGTTCGTGATGCCCTTGCTGGAATTCACCATGGCCAGCTCCGGCCGCCGCTCGAATTCGCTCTGAATATCGGCTTCGATCTCGCGGCGCTGCCCCTCGGGTAATTTCTGAATGGCCTCCAGCAGATTGCCGAGTCCATTATTGGGATTCACTCCAAGAGCGTTCAATGTGGTTCCGTGTTTCTGGAAAACGTCCTTGAAAAAGACTTTTACGGCATGGCCAAAGATGATGGGATCGGAGACCTTCATCATCGTTGCCTTCAGGTGAATCGAAAAGAGAACTCCCTTGTCTTTGGCGTCCTGAATTTCCTTATCCAGAAATGCATCGAGTGCGCGGATGCTCATCATGGTGGCGTCGACGATTTCGCCGGCGAGGACCGGGATCTTGTCTTTCAGGATCTGAGTCTTTCCGTCCGTTGCGGCCAGTTCGATTCGCAGCGTGTCTGCCTTTGTCATCGTTACTGATTTTTCATTGGAGCGAAAGTCGCCTCCAGTCATATGGGAAACATGCGATTTGGAATCCGCAGACCATACGCCCATCGAGTGCGGATTCTTTCGCGCATACTGTTTCACGGCACTGGGCGCGCGGCGGTCCGAATTGCCTTCGCGCAGCACCGGATTGACGGCGCTGCCTTTCACCTTGTCGTAGCGGATTCGCGCCGACTTTTCTTCTTCGCTCGCCGGCGAATCCGGATAATCCGGCAGGTCGTAACCCTTTTTTTGCAGCTCCATGATTGCGGCTTTCAATTGAGGAAGCGAAGCGCTGATATTGGGCAGCTTGATGATATTGGCTTCGGGAAGCGTTGCCAGTTTTCCCAGCTCGGCAAGCGCATCCGGGATCTGCTGATTTGCCGTGAGCCTTTCCGGAAAACTGGAAATGATTCGTCCGGCTAGAGAGATGTCCCGCGATTCCACATCCACTCCGCAGGGTCGCGCAAAAGTTTGCACGATCGGCAAAAAGGAAAGGGTCGCAAGCGCCGGCGCTTCATCGGTATGGGTATAAATAATGGAGTATCGGGAATTTGTCATTTTCTGTCCGTTCCTGAAGTTGATCGCGTCATCGGTACAAATTACCTAATATAGCCGCAATTCAAAGATGATGCGCAATTTCTTCCCGCAGCGGATTCGTTCCGGATTCTCCTGAAGGAATGCGGTCACACCTGTGGGAACGGTTTATCAAGAAATCCCTCTCCCAACGGGAGAGGGGGCCGCGCAGCGGCCGGTGAGGGGTACCGCACGTAAATATTGTTACGTGCGGTACGCCTCACCCGACCCTCTCCCGTTGGGAGAGGGATTTCTTGATCGACTGTCCCTACCGTTGGAGTTGCATCCTTCAAAATTGCAGGCGGTCATTGACCGCCCCTACATATGTTCCAAAGGGTGTGGGGCGCCGGAACCTTTGACTTAGCTAATGGCCTGTGTCATGAATATCGCGGCCTGAAATGAGAGGAGACTCGCAATGATTCGTAAAGCGCTGTTGGTTCTTGCGATCCTGGTGGTGTCGATTGCTTCGATCGCGCTCGCCCAGATTAAAACGATCAGTCCTGTGACCGAGGCGATGCTGGAAAACCCCAGCCCCAACGACTGGCTGATGTATAGCCGCACCTACGATGCGCAACGTTTCAGTCCGCTGAAGCAGATCACCAAACAGAACGTCGGCCAGATAAAACTGGCGTGGTCCAAAGACATGGTCACCGGTACACAGGAAAGCATTCCGCTGGTTCACGACGGCGTGTTGTTTGTGATGAATCCGGGCCCTCCGGGAATGCCTGCGGGCGGTGTACTGTGGGCGCTGGATGCAACAAATGGGAATCTCCTCTGGGAATATCGGAGAGCCGGAGGTGCATCGAATACTAAAACCTTTGCCATGTTCGGCGACATGATCTTCTATCCCGGCACGGACGGGACCATCGCCGCACTGGACATGAAGACCGGCGCGGTTCGCTGGGAAACGAAGGCCGTCAACAATGGCGGCCGCCTGACTGGCGGACTCTACATTGCAGGCAGCAAGCTGATTTCCGCGCGGACGTGCGGCAATCCGCCCCAGCAGGGTTGTTACATCGCGGCGCACGATCCGATGACGGGGAAAGAACTCTGGAAATTCTTTACGGCTGCTGGCGAAGACGACCCGGTCGGCGACAAATCCTGGGGCGGCGCGCCGGTGGCGAACCGGCAAGCATCAACATGGGGGCTCGGAGGAAGCTACGACCCCGTTAAAAAAATCATTTACTGGGGAGTTGCCAATCCCATTCCGAATACTCGATCGGACCGCCATGGCGGGAATTCCAATGCCATTGGTTTCTCCGCTCCGGCAGACCTTTACAGCAATTCGACAGTGGCGCTGAATCCGGAGACTGGAAAGTTGCTGTGGTATTACCAGCACTTGCCCGGTGACGACTGGGATCAGGATTACACAAACGAGCGTATCCTTTTCAGAACCGCGGTGAATCCCGATCCGAAGTATGTGAAATGGATCAACACCTCGATTCCCAGAAATCAGCAACACGATGTATCAGTTTCCGTCGGCGAAGGCGGGGGATTGTTCATGCTGGATCGCAACGACGGCAAGTTCCTCTGGGCAACGCCTTTTCCTTACGATACGCCGCGCTTCCTGATCAAGCGCATCGACCCGGACGGCAAAACCTGGATTAATGACGATGTCATCAATCCGAATCCCGGACAGCGCCA
Organism: Terriglobia bacterium; assembly: GCA_041481485.1. GTDB lineage: Bacteria > Acidobacteriota > Terriglobia > 20CM-2-55-15 > 20CM-2-55-15 > JBGPBY01. Next base: position 797 of record JBGPBY010000455.1, on the reverse strand, counting down.
TGTCATATGTGCCTACAACACGAAAAGCTACTGGCCCATGTCGTATCATCCCGGCAAGAACTCACTTTATATCCCCTATGTCGACAACTGCCTCGATATGACATCCAAGGGGCCCGCCGGCACGGTCCTGCCACCAGCTCCTTATGAAGTTTCGCCATCGGTTTGTCAGGGGCCGCCGGTTGACGCGCCTGCGGCTACGGCTGCAGTTGGCGCGCCACCCGTGGCGGCCGATGGGGGAGGCGCTGGACGAGGCGGTGCTGCACCGGCCGGAGGAGGCGGCGCGGGACGTGGAGGCGCTGCACCGGCCGGAGGCCGTGGAGGAGCGGCCGGCGGCGGTGGGACACTTGCTGAACGGCGTACAGCGATCCGGCGCGATGGGTCCGACCCTCAGAAATTTGCGGGTGTGGCTAAGGTGAACATGACTACCGGAGAAATCACGCGATTGTTTGAAACCTGCGCTCCCGGAAACGGTGCGACCCTCACGACGGCGGGCGACGTCGTATTCTGGGGAGATCTGGCGCGAAACTTCAGAGCAATCGATGCGGATAGCGGAAAAGTGCTGTGGCAGACCGTGCTGCCGGGCAGCATTCAGAGCAGCACGATTACGTATTCGGTCAACGGCAAACAGTATGTGGCCGTGCTCACCGGACGCGGAGGCGTGACTGCTGGGCTCATCACACAGGCGAACATTACTCCGCCGCCTCCAAACACCAACGGGATTTACGTTTTCGCACTGCCGTAGGGAAGAGGTATCCCCGGGGTAGGGCGGGGTCTACAATTGAACGTTTGTCTGTTGT
>JBGPBY010000454.1:0-6071 GCA_041481485.1 Terriglobia bacterium | reverse complement strand
TACTCGCGTCCCCCCCCGGTCGGGGCGTTCTAGGCCCCCCCACATTTTGGAAGTATTCCACCCCCCGCATTGGGGGGCGGAAATAGACCGCCCCTACATTGGGGAATCGCGATTACAGCTATTGTGCCGCCCTGAATACGTGTGCGTATTTATGAAACAGCCTACTAAGGGATCTGCCGCCGCTAGCGCGGCTGGGAACCACATTCATTCACTCCGACCCCTGAATGGCGAGCAATTGTTTCCAGACTTCGATCGTCGACGGCGTAAACGGCGACAACTCACGGGCAATCGTCGCTTCACGTAACGCGTCGGCATATTTGCGCTGACGCAGCATCAGTCTTGCTGCCATTTCGTGTGGACGATACCAGTAAGGATCCATTTTCCGGAGATCCTGAATCCAGCCTTCGAATCTGGAATCGCCGCTCATATCCGCCAGCAGAATCATGTCCTGTAGAGCCAGCATCGGCCGATCGGTTCGTTGAAGAGCCCAACTGGCAGAAGCGATTCCCTCCCCTGCGATACGCCGGCGCGAATTACCATCCAGCGATGGGTGCGGTCTGCCAAGATACGTCGCCAGCAGCCGGGCAAATTCCAAATGATACGTTCCCACGAACGGCATCGACCGCTCCGCTTCGCTTCTGGCGTTCAGCAAACCATTGAGGCTACCCGAGTTCACCGCATCTTCGCCGGCTCGCAACATCGACTCACTTCGCCAGTTCCGCTCCGCATACCAGATCAGAGTGACGGAAACGACCAGCGATGCTGCAAGAACGATACGCGGTGACAGTGATTTCTTATGGGCTGGAGCCTGTGGTGATTTCACCTTCTCCGCGCATTGACGGCTCGCGAACGATATCGCAACCCACAGATAAAAATAGAAAGTCGTGGGAATGAGTTCACCGATAAAACTGTGGCTAACCAATACGGCCACCATCCCGGATCCTATCGCAGCAACCGCATACGCTGAACGGTTGTCCGCCAGCCGGATCGAAATCGAAACATTGAGTACAAAAGCGGCAATCAGAAAAAGTATTGCGAGAAGCCCGGGGATACCCTGTTCGGTGAGTCGATCCAGAAACAGGTTGTGCGCGTTTTCCCAGTGCACATCGGGATCGAACGTCGAATAATTGTTGGAACGAAATCGCGTAAAAGCGACCCGAAACATGCCGGGACCCGTGCCGGAGAGCCAGACATTCGGCAGAATCTGAGACACCACGTCACTCCACAACACCATCCTGCCGATGGACGCGGAATCAGTGCCTGCACTTGCAAGGCGGAATCGCAGGAAGTCGAGTGCCCGCATACTTCCTGACGCGTTCGATGGAGTCGAAACTGACGCTCCAACAGTGCTCCGTTCCACAACTACCACGCACAACAAAAGTGCAAGGACCAGTCCCAGGACCAGGCCGGGCGACCTGCGGCGAAGCAATGCGAAAACGGCAAAGGCCGCAACTCCTGCGGCACAACCCAGCATTCCGTTTCGGGAACCCGTGAATCCGATGCCCGCCGCAATAACGGCAATTCCGCAAATGTTCAGAATCCGCGACGCTCCCTTCTCCAGCACAACCAGAGCAAGTGCAGAAAAAAACGGATAGAGAAGGTAGTTTGCAAAATAGGCTGGTTGTCCGATGGTTCCGGAAGAGCGGTACACTCCTGCAAATTCGGCGATGATTTTCTGCCGCATATTGCCGGGAAGGAACGGATCCCAATCCATCCACTGAAGAATGCCGTAACCCGCGCTGATGATTCCGGCAATTGCAATGAACTGCAGCAATCGTTTCCAACGCCGCCAATCGGAATCCACTGCCAGCGGGACCGACACCGCGATCGCCAACATCGCACACTGGGCGATCCAACCCATTCGCCGCCAGTCCCCGCCCCAAAAACTCACGGCAGGGCTAATGGAACGGAGCGTGGAGAAAGCAACTACCGCAATCTGGAAACCCGCCAATACAAGCAGAAGACGCATTGGCCTCGACAGTTGTGGTCGCGCAAGAACCAGGCAGATTTGCGGAATCACTACGGCAGCACCGAGAAGCAGTGCCACAGCCTTCGGTACCGTAAAAGCATTTCCGATTCCGGTGTAGAAAAAGAGGGTTTCGAAGCCGATTGAAGCGCAAAGCGAGACGAACAGCCACTGGGCGGCAAAAGCAGAAGTCTTCTCCGGCAACGGCCTGGCTCGAGCCTTACGGACGCCCTGATTCATGCCCCATAGTTTGTGCGTCTTTTAGAATTTCGCAATGAATTCGCACAGGGAATTACAAAGCCAGGAATACCCGAACACCGATAGCCGAACCGGACCGTTATGCAGTGGCATTCATGCTCAGTTCATTTTTGGCCCGAAACCAGTCCTCTTCCGGTGACCCCACCGGGCGTCCGCGATATTCCCAGAGTTCGTATGCCTTACGGGCGATCTCGTCGTCGGATAGAGAATGGTTCGAATTTTTCTTGGTGGATTTCCTTCGCAACGGCGCTTTTGGACTTTCCTTGCTTACCGAGTCCGTGGTGCGGGCCAATCGCGGTTTCTTAGTTGTCATGGGTCCCCTCCAGAAAACGTGCAATTCGTTGTAAAACAAAAAATCGTCCACCACCCCGGGAAGTGGGGCAACTGGACGTCTTCGTCAGTCCGGCATTTTTCAATGGCACACGCCATCGTTGCGCCATTTTTTAATTATCCGAATGCTGCGGCACAAGTCAACCCCGTGTTGGGAGCAAGTCCCCACTGTAGGGGCGGTCTATGACCGCCCACAATTCAGAGAAATGCAGACCTCTCAATTGCGGGCGGTCATAGACCGCCCCTACAGTGGGGAATCGCCCGCCCGTCCCGGAATTTCCGAATTTCGTCTTGCGCGATCCGTCGTGCTCGAATCCAATAAGGGACTATGCCAATTCTAAATACATCTCCCTCCCCAACTTCCCGGCCAGGTATGGGCACGATTCTTTTTCCCGGAGGCGTGGCGTTTCGAGTCTGGGCGCCGTTTGCATCGCAAGTGTTTGCGGCGGGAACGTTTAATAACTGGAGTGCATCGGCACATCCATTTGCCAGCGAAGGCAATGGCTTCTGGTCGGTGGAGATTCAGGGAGCCGGAGTTGGCGATGAATATCAGTTTGTGATTCGCAATGGACTGCAACCGCTGATTTGGCACAAAAATCCCTATGCCAGCGAAGTTGTAAACTCTTCCGGTAACGCCATTATCCACGATCCATCGTTCGACTGGACGGGCGACAATTTCCAGATACCGCAGTGGAATGAATTGGTGATTTATGAAATGCACGTCGGAACGTTCAACGATGCGCCTGGCTCGGGCCCCGGCACTTTCGATGAAATCCTGCCAAAGCTTCCGTATCTTCGCGATCTCGGCATCAATGCGATCGAGGTGATGCCGGTCCTCGAATTTCCAATTGACTATTCCTGGGGCTACAATCCGGCGCAGCCATTTTCCGTGGAGACTGCGCTGGGCGGGCCGAAGGGGCTGCATCAATTCGTCAAGGCAGCGCATACTCACGGCATCGCGGTCATTCTGGATGTGGTGTACAACCATTTTGGACCAGGAGACCTGGACCTCTGGCGTTTTGACGGATGGTCCGACCTCAATCACGATGGTGGAATTTACTTTTATGACAGGTCGCGTGCACACACCGATTGGGGCGATACCCGGCCGGATTATGGCCGTTCGGAAGTCCGCCAGTTCATTCGCGACAATGCGCTTTTCTGGCTGAACAAGTACCGGCTCGATGGATTGCGTCTTGATTCTGTCGGAAACATCCGCAGCGTGAATGGCCGGGAACTTCCCGATGGCTGGAACCTTTTGCAATGGATCAACAATGAAATCCGCGCGTCACAGCCCTGGAAAATCACCATTGCCGAAGACCTGCAAAACAACGAATGGATTACGAAGGACACCGGCGCCGGCGGTGCAGGCTTCGGCGCACAGTGGGATGCCGGGTTCGTGCATCCGATCCGCGCGGCTGTTATCGGGCAATCCGATTCCGCGCGCGATATGTGGGCAGTGCGAGACGCACTGATATATCGCTATAACGACGATGCAATCCAGCGCGTGATTTACACGGAATCGCACGACGAAGTCGCCAACGGCCACTCCCGCGTTCCCGAAGAAATCTGGCCAGGCAACGCGTCGAGCTGGTTTTCACGCAAACGCTCCACACTGGGCGCAGCTCTCGTGTTTACGGCTCCCGGAATTCCGATGATTTTTCAGGGCCAGGAATTTCTGGAAGACCAGTATTTTCGAGATACCGTTCCGCTGGACTGGTCCAAGCTGAACACGTTCGCCGGGATTCAGATGCTGTACCAGGACCTGATTCATCTTCGGCGCAACTGGCTTAACAACACGCGAGGGTTACGAGGACAGAACATTCACGTTCATCACGTGAATAATGACAACAAACTGATCGCCTTCCATCGTTGGGAAAACGGCGGCCCAGGAGATGACGTCGTTGTCGTTGCCAACTTCGCCAATCGAAGTTATGGAAGCTACACGATTGGTTTTCCCCGAGCCGGTTCATGGCGTGTTCGTTTCAACAGCGACTGGCAGGGCTACAGCTCCGACTTCGGCGGCCAGCTGGGCTATCACACGGTGACGAGCAACGACCCCGCTGACGGAATGCCAACTCGAGCGAATGTGGGTGTCGGACCTTACTCGGTATTAATCCTGTCCCAGGATGCGAACTGACTGAAGTTTGTGCACTTCTTGAGCGGCAATGGGTCAGTTTGCAATCTGCGACGACAGCGCACTGTAGGCGCGGTCTATGACCGCGCACAATCTATCGTTTTTGGATACCAATCCGAGGAATCCCAGTCTGAAAATATGTGCGCGGTCATAGACCGCGCCTACAGTGGGCCGCCGCTAACGCGGCTCGGATTCATAAGGATTCCATGCGACCGGATCGGTGCGCAGATGCTCTTCAATTTTCGAAATGACATCTGCGGAGGCCAGCATGCTTGCACTTCCCTCCCGGCAAAGCCGTGGAGTAATTCGATCGACTCCGTCGAACTTCCATTTCCCGTTGGCGGCATCTCTGTGGTTCAACTCTTCAGCAAGCGAACCGAGATCGACTCTCAATAGCGGCCTGGCAGCCGCCATGCGAACCCAGCTTTCATAGCGATACTGAAACTCCACACGATTGCCCTGGAGATAAATCAGGCGCGAGCGCTTCGTCCGGCTGTGAATCGCAAAATGGTGGCAACAGGCAGTTGCGCTTTGAGTAAATCGGTGCATGGAAGAGTTTGAAAGACCGTCCGGTATTCGGATGATCGCCAGATCCAGCTCCGGCCTTTCCTCGATCGTCACGTTATGCGCATCGCAGAGAGATTCGCTGACGTTCCAGAAATCATCCTCGTCGCACCACAAAGTTTTGTAGTCGTCAATTCTTTCGACAATGCTGGGAAATCGCCTGAGAAGATCTTCATAGAGTGAGGCCGCTAGTTCCGGGTATCGCAATTTGAAGATATGTTTCGGCAAAGGCGAGTGCTCCGGATCGGCAAAGGCGGAAAGCGTGAATACAATCTTGGCAGCAAGTCGATTCCGGACCACTCCAAAGTCTCCCGCATTTGCAACGGCGATCAATAGCTCTCGGTGGCGGATCGCAAATTCCGGATCAATCAGGCTGAAAACGCCAACCAATCCGTCTTCATCGAAGTGATTGTTCGAAACGACGGAGGCATCGACGTGATACTGAGGAGAATCGAGGTAATTGAAGACAATTTCCGCGGACGTGTCGCCAAGCAACGGTTCCGGCGTTCCACTTTGCCGCCAGTGCGACAGCGTCAATATGGTCCCTTCATTGGCTGTGCCATCCACAATGATGTTGGGAGTCTTCTGTGTTCCTTCGTAGGGTATGAATTTCATCGCTAGAAACGCAATTTGCGGCAGACGTTGGGATTGTATGTCAGTTCAAAGTCCGCCGAGATTCAGGTCAGCGCCTTCGACGCGAATCAAAAGCCCGTGCCCGGCGCGCGAGTCGTGTTGGTTCCGGCTTCCCGCGAACGAACGTCGCTATTCGAATCCGCTACTGCCAACGCGGACGGACGCGTGACTATTCCGGGCATCGAG
>JBGPBY010000453.1:0-6102 GCA_041481485.1 Terriglobia bacterium | reverse complement strand
TAACAATATTTACATGCGGTACCCTCACCCGACCCTCTCCCGTTGGGAGAGGGATTTCTTGATCAACTGTCCTTACAGTGGCAACAGACTTCGCCTCAGTTCCTGAAGGTTGGCGACTGCGTCTGGTCCTGCCGCACGCCGGACGTTGCAATCACGGGGTGCTTCGCGTCGGCCGTTCGGCCTGCTGGAGAACCACGCCGGTAATTCGCGATGAAGTGACGAAGCGTGGTCAGGAAATCTCCGGCCGAGAATTTATACGCAACACACCGCTTTAAATAATAGCCATCGACCAGATCTCCAAAAGTTCGAAACACCGCATTCGGCTTCATCTCCAGCAGCGGCCGCACAAAACGAAGCAGCCATGGATGGTGCGAAAGGATGCTGAAGAAACAACGCAGATTCAAAATTCGGTTCTTGTCGGCAGGATCGTCGAACTTCAGAACCGAGTCATGATAGTAGTTGGAGTTCAGCCGGTCGAAGTCGCCATCGAAGTATCCTTTTTCCACGGCATAACGGGTCATTTCCAGTTTGGGATACGGCGCAAACACCGACGCATTTGCAATGTCGGGTTTGACTCGCATGTTCACGCTCAGCGTGCGCATTGCCGAATCCAACGTTTCGCCCGGTACGCCGACTACATTTTCTGTAAGCAGTTTGACTCCGTGTTTCTTGTACAACTCGGCCGCGTCAATCATGGATTGTTCGGTCATCTGGCGTTTCATGACGGTATTGCGGATGAACTCGTCGCCGGATTCCACACCGGCATAGACGAGACGCAGTCCGGCATCCGCCATGGCAGAGACGATCTCGGGATCGACGTTGTCGAAGCGCGTATTGATGCTGAACGGAATGCGGCATCGGCGCGCATATACTTCGGCAAACTCGAGCGACCACCTGCGGTGAAGCGTGAACACATCGTCGACGAATGCAACCATTCGGACCGGAACCCGCTCACGCAACCAAAGAATCTCATCCACAATGCTGTCGGGCGTGCGCGACACGAATATCTTCCTGTCCCCGGCCTGGTCCTTATAGATCTGATTGAAGGACTCATTGAAACAATAGGTGCACTTGTAGGGGCAGCCCCGGTGGGCCAGGAAATGTTTGATCCCGTGGTTGCGAAGAACTGGAAATTGATTGGTGTAGAGATCGCGGGCGGGATACGGCAGGTCATCCAGCGACCGGTTGCGCGCCCGCACCGGGTTCTTCTGAATGTTATCTCCGCGCTTTACCCAGAAGTTCGGAACGTCCAGAGGGAACCTCCCGCCTTCAGCATCGAAGCGGTTGGCGAAATCGAGCGACGATTCCTCCGCTTCGCCGACACATACAGCATCCGCGAAAGGCAGTTCGACCATTTCCGGAAAGAACGTCGGATGAGGACCGCCCCAGATCGTGGGAATCCCTGTCGCGTCTTTCAGCCGCTGGGCAAACGCGTAATAGCCCTGATGACTACCGGAAATGACACTGAATGCCACCGCATCCGGCCGGGATGCAGCAATCCTGCCGATCGTCTTGTCTGGATCATTCCCAATCACAAACAGACTGGGTTCGTGCCCTCCTTCACGCAGCATAGCCGCGATGCCCGTGATTCCCAGCGGAATGGAAAAGCGTATCGTATCTTCGACAAACGCAATTTTCATTTGAGCCGAGATTGTAACAGGTGGAAGGCCCTGACGAAGACTCGTTTGATTACTTCTTCGTCGTCGTCTTGACTTGCTTCGGTTTTCGTTTTTCGCGGCCGCGTTTGTCTTTACTCATTTCATCAGTGTGCCATGACCCGGGAAAATCACGTCGTCAATTCTCTTTGCAATCATTTTCCTGGCCGGTCCGGTCCCTGAGCCAGCGTCTTCAGCCGATACAAGCCTTCGCGGGCCGTGATGTATAGCATCCTTCGGTCAGGACCTGAAAACGCCAGGTTCGACGGCTGGCGTGGAACCGGGATATTGCCAAGGTATTTTCCTGCTTTGTCGAAGACCTGCACGCCAGTGAGGGCTGTGACGTAGAGGCGATCCTCACGGTCAACGGCGATACCGTCGCCACCACTGTTCTGACCAGTAGGAATATCCCGCAGCTTCGCAAACGTACGGCGATTTTTAACCGTCCCGTCCGGCTGGACGTCCCAGGCCATGATGGAGTCGTTGACGGCGTCGTTCGCGTACAGGGTCTTGCCATTGACACGCAGAATGATTCCGTTCGGCCGCAGGAAGGTATCGTCCAAAACCACGGGGCTCTTCGCCCCCGGCGGAAGGTAATAGATGTACACCGTTCGTCCCACGACGGCTGGACGCGGACCAGGGTCGGTAAAATACACGCCGCCCTTCGCATCGAGAAAGATGTCATTCGGCGACATCAGTGGTTTCCCGGCGCTGCCTTCCGTAAGCACGGTGACTTTTCCACCGGCAAATTTCGTCAAGCGCTTGCTCTCCCCTTCAACCGTGAAGAGTTCGCCAGCCTTGTTCACCGCGAGACCGTTGCCGCCACCGGTCTGTTCACGATAAACGGTGATCCCGCCTTTGGGATCCATGCGGTAGGTGCGGTTCGCGTTGGTGATGTCGGAAAAATACAGTCCGCCATCCGCAGTCCCGACCGGCCCTTCGGTAAAGTTGAACCCTTCCTTTACGAGCTGCACCGTCTCAGACTTTGCAACAACACCGGGAATACCTTCAAAGGGCGCGGAAGGCGTCTGCTGAAATCCCAGCGCCAACGGAGCGCCAGGCGCAAGAACAAGGAACAGTCGAAGAACGCTTTTGATATTCATGGCGAACGATGGTGACAAAGACTGTGCACCATTTCAAAGCTAATTTCTCCGTGTTAGAATTCGCACCATTCATGACAACCAGATCTTCCGCGGAGCATGTTTTTTGGAGTTCAACGGCAACGTGAAAGAGTTCAATCACGGCGGCGGGCTTTCGAAAACCATCGCTGCTGTTCAACGAGTCCGGAAGTCGGCTTCGGAACCCGCGGCTCAACGGTGTAATCCGCCGGACTGGAAAGCAGGACTATGGCACGCATGGGATCGATGTTCCGCAATTCTTCTCTGCGTACGCGCTCGAGTCTATCTCCAGCCGTTTGCCAGGTTCGGACCCATTTTCTGCCCAGCTCGATCTGTTCGGGTGACCAGCTTGCGAGTGCAGACAAACGTTTTGACATTATTCAATTATGACATCAGAACGACGTATCTTGTTCCAGCTCGACGCGGCGCCGAAAAGACCATCAACCTTACCCATCCATCCTTGACGCTACGATTTTCGCGAATTCGCTGAAGTCTCCGACGTGATGGAGCGCAATGGCATGGACGATCGTCCAGTTGATCTCTTCATAGTTGTGCACAGCGATGTTGCGAAAACCAACAGCTTTTTTGAGCTTCGCTCCCAACTCCTCTGGAATAATTCCGGCTTTGGACAGAACGTCGAATGTCTGTCCCATCGAATCGGGAGGCGGCAATTCAAGACCGGCGACGAGATGTGCACCGATGTCAACGCAGATTTGCACAGCACGAGAGAGGTTCAGGGCGATGATATCCTGGAGGTCCAGATCGCGTTTCAGAGTTTCAACGTCGCGAGGACATTTTTCAGTAACGCGATGGATACAGCGGCGCAGCGATTCCAATTTCTCTTCGACTACTTCCCGATCCATCCCTGCCGCCTTTCCAGCAGGATTCTCTCTCGATATGGCAGGAAATCCTCTTTGTCAAAGAGGTGCTTGCGAATCAGGTTTGCGTAGCGCGTATCACTTCCCAGGATCCGTTCTCCATGCGAGAGAACCTGTCCCAGCAGCGGTTCTCCTGCGACGCGTAGATCCACAAGGTCGATGGTGCGGCCGGTAGTTTCCGCCAGCTTCGCAATTAATTCCATCTTCTCGTGGGCGCTAAGTGTGTGGCCGGCGTCTACCGCGACGTCAATATCGCTCTCGGCCCGTTCCGTTCCTGCTGCCAGCGAACCAAACAGAATGGCCAAAACGATATCCGATCGCAGGCTCAGGGCGTTCACGACGGCTTGCTTTAGCTGAGAATTTGAAGAGGACACCCGAGAATTCTAACTCAATAATGAGTTCACATGGCTCGGCGCCATATTCTTAAAATTTAATGGGAGCCTTCGAACACTCGACCGTTCATTGACCTCAGAAATGCGGCAAGCGCACGTTTCTCTTCGACAGGACGGTGCGTCTTGTGCCGACTGCACCGCTTTGAATCTTTACGCAATCAACTTCAATTCCTGACACTATCGTGACAATCCGGAGATCCCGATGAATGTAGGATGTGCGGCACCGTAGTGCAAAAACGGTTTCACATTCAGGAAGGAGCTCCCAGCATGACAGCGCGCCGCCGAATCTTCACCATTGTTCTACTCACTCTTGCCGCCACTATTGGGGCATCGCTTGTATCCAGGCGAAACCCGAATTCACTCGAACCCGGAATCGCCGACCCCTGGTCCATTCGGCAAGGCGAAAAGCTTCAGTCCTGGATCGAAACGGAATACGAGTCTCAGCATCTCTACTCACAGACCCCAATCCCGTTGACATTCTCCCGGGCGTTCTCTGAACACTTTACGAGGGCCAGTGGCAAAGTCCAGATCAACTTCGGAACAGGATCCATTCAGGTATCGGTGAATGGGCTTGATCCCAACCCCGCCGGGTCGGCCTACCAGCTGTGGTTTGTCGAGGATGTGCCCGGACCCAACAATACCGCCGCGATCGATTTGGAATCGAACGGCGACCACATCCTGAATCTGGGAACGCTTCCCGAATCGGGGGCCTTGATGGCCAACATCGATCCCAGACAGTTGGAGAATTTCGAAGTCAATATGGCTGCCGTGATGCGCGTTTCTCCGGGCCGCAAGCCGGAATTCGTCATTGGCGGCATGCAATCGATTCGCTATCTGATCGGCCGCGAAGCAAAACTCGAAAAGAGCAGGACGAATCGCCTCAGCTTTGACAGCCTGCTCGGTGTGACGCCCGCGTTTGCTCAAAACGGCAAGTCGAACAAGCCGGTTTCCCTTGTCGCCCAGGGAAAAGATTTGTTCACCAATGGAACCTTCGGTGGCAATGGCAGGACCTGCGCCACCTGTCATCGACTGGATTTTGAAACAACGATCGACTCCACATTCATCAGCACACTTCTTCCAGGCGATCCGCTGTTTGTTTTCATAGGGAATCAGAATCTCCCCGATTTCAGTGAGGCGGACCCACTTCAACCTGCGTTCGAGTCTCGATTCCTGATGACAAGCAAGGGGTTGATCTTGGAAAACATCGATGGGACTGAAAGGGACTCGGCAACCGGCAAATTGCTGCGCCCTCCCGTATTCCGGATGACGCCGGCGCTCTTCAACCTTTCCTTCACGGAGCCTTATGGCGATAGCGCCTGTTGTGCGGACCTGCAGATTTTTTCAGCTGGTGCCGTCTTCCAGCATTTCACGAAAACGTTGAATCGCGTAGCCGGTGTGGATTTCCAGACGCCCACGACAGCGCAGCTGCAGGCTCTCGAAGCATTTCAGCTTTCTCTAAGCTCACCGTTAAATGGAAATTTCAAAGTCTCGGGCCGCGGCAGCCTGTTGAGTACGAAATCCGATGCGCTTGCCACGGATACAAACCGGCCGGAAGTACGCGGCCGAAATTTCTTTCTGGCGGCAAACTCTTGTGGCGCTTGCCATCAAGGTACCGTCCACGATGGAACAAACCCCGTTACCGGAGCCACTCTAAATCTGGATACCGGAGTGGAAGCTTTTGGCCAAAGATTCGGGCGAACGCCAACGTTGGACGATGGCGACAACACCGGAAAGTTCCAAATTCCGCAGCTCTTCGGACTGAGGAAAACCCACTTCTTTCACAATGGTGCTGCGGGCAACAACACGACAGCGCTTCCCGGGCGGTCGCTGCTGTTCACCAACCTGCGCTCGGCGGTGGAGTTCTATAAAAGCCCGGACTTCCGGCAGAGCCCCACTGGGCAGGAAATCAACGGAACGCGGTTCCAGGCGCTTTTCGATATGACTGATACTCAAATTGACGACGTTACAGCGTTTCTCGAGGCCATCAGCAAGCCGTAGGAGGCATTGACGGACAGCGGACTGTAGGCGCGGTCATAGAAGGTGTGAAGAAATATTCAAT
>JBGPBY010000452.1:0-6108 GCA_041481485.1 Terriglobia bacterium | reverse complement strand
ATGGAGAAGTCTTGAAATTCCGGGACGGCCCCCCCAATGTAGGGGCGGTCTATGACCGCCCACAATTCTAAGGAATGCAATACCACCGATTGTGGGCGGTCATAGTCCGCCCCTACATTGGGGGGGCCGTCCCGGAATTTCCCCAAGATCATGAACATTACGATTGAAGACATCGTCGCACTTGAAGATCTGGACGGCAGGATCCGCGCCATCCTTCCCGAGCAGTATCAGGACGTCTATGACGACGTTCAGCCGGTATCGATGGGTTCAGCAGGTCTGAAGTTCGCCAACGACGGCCGCGTCGCATGGAATGAAATCTGGGCGACGTTTTGCGATCTGGCCATGGCCGGCGGGCCGCCTCATCGTGGAGTGCTTCTGGAACCCGCGGCCGAAGAATCCATTGCGGCTCAGCCTGCGAAGTACAAAACCGTTGTTGAGGAAATTGCGCGCGGTATCACCCTGGTGACCGGTCTTCCCGCACAGGCCGGAGAACCCGGTTGGGTTGAGGTTCGCTGCCGGACTCAGGGAATGGCCGGCTGGCTGGTGCGAGCGATTGTAATGGAGAATGTCATGGCCAGCCATAACGCAGAAACGCTATTGCTTCCGGCCGGTCCGGAATTTCGGCTGGAGAAGGAAATCAAGAACGTCATTACAGCCACAGCAAAAACGAACCATTATTGGACCGGACACATTTCCGAGGAACAACAATGGACCATCGACTCCATGTTCCGCAAAGTGAAGCTGCTCGAGCCGGCGGGCTTACGCGAAGTGCAGTCCGATCCCGATGGATATCGCACTCTGTTGGTGCGGATCCAATCCGGCATATCGGAGCGGCTGGGAATGGTCTGTTTTCCCAATCGATACATTGGATGTATTGGCGTGGAATGCCCCGACGTTCATGCCGCAATCTGGATCATGCGGGCCATGGTCGTGGAGAACATTGTCGCGCGTCGTGAAGGCAACGTACTGTTCCTTCCGGTTCAGCCGGAGCATGAACGGTTGCTTGAGACACTAGAGCGGGTACGCCGGTTGCACACACTGGCTTCAAGAAAGTGAAGACATTATGAAAGTACTTCTTCGCCGGATTCGAACGATTGTTTTCGCTGCAGTGGTAATGGTCGCCTGCCGCCCGGAATCTCACTCCGCGCAGCAAACCATGCCGATTTCCGTGGAACAGATTTTGAGCCTTCCATCGCCCGACAATCTGACGGCATCTCCAACCGGGTCGGCCATCGCATGGACATTCAACGAACGAGGCGTTCGCAATGTCTATGTCGCGGAGGCGCCCGCATTTCAGGCGCGCAAGGTAACATCGAACACCGCGGACGACGGGCAGGAGCTGACGCAGCTCGCGTTCTCTCCTAACGGCAAGACCCTCGTTTATGTCCGGGGCGGAGATCACGGAGGCCGGCCTGGCGACACGCCGCCGGATCCCTCCGGAGACCCGGTTCAACCGAAGGTTCAGATCTGGGCTGTCGCAATCGCCGGAGGCGCTTCCAAAGTGATCGCCGATGGCGACAGTCCTGCAATTTCGCCGGACAGCTCCCGTGTTGTGTTCACACGAGAACGCAAGATCTGGATCGCGCCGCTGGACGGATCCACTGCCGCACAACAGGCGTTCTTTGCGCGCGGAACCAGCGACGCGCCATCGTGGTCGCCGGATGGAAAAACGATCGCGTTTGTTTCCGATCGAACCGATCACAGCTTCATTGGATTGTTTACACCAGGACAGCCGATACGATTCATCGCGCCGTCGACATCACGCGATACGCTTCCGTCGTGGTCTCCAGACGGACGGAAGATCGTGTTTCTGCGTCAACCCGGAACCGGCGGCACGCCGCAGTCCCCAATCGCCCGAATCGAGTCTCCGTGGGAAATTGAAGTGGCGGACGTGAGCAACGTCAATACCAGTGGCACTGCACCCATTGTTGCGGCCGCCAACAGCGGCAAACCGGTCGACCCGATTGTCCAGAACCCCGGCGGCATCGGAGTGCGATGGGCGGGAAACAACACGCTGGTCTTCATGTCCTATCGAGATGGATTTCCCCACGTGTATGCGCTCGAGAATCCGGGTCCGGCCGGCCGTCCGAAACTGCTGACTCCCGGTTCATTCATGGTGGAGCAGATGACGCTGTCACCGGACGGACGATCGATAATTTACAGCGCGAATACGGGCCCGAATCGCGATGACGTCGATCGCCGGCATTTGTATAAAGTCCCCATCGATGGTTCTGCCGCGCCAATGCCTTTGACTTCCGGCACCGGAATTGAATGGAACCCTGTCGTTACCGCAGACGGACGTTCGGTGGCGTTTCTGTCGACGACCGCACAGCGGCCGCCGTTGCCTGCGGTGATTTCCATCAGCGGTGGGACGCCACAAATTCTCGGTTCAGATCGTTTGCCTGCGGCTTATCCGTCCGCACAGCTCGTTACGCCCGAACTGGTTTCGTTCCGAGCCAGCGATGGAGTTGAGGCTCACGGACAGCTTTTTCGTCCAGCGGCCGGTCCGGCGCGCAAACCCGCTGTCGTCTACGTGCATGGCGGAGGACCACGTCAGATGCTGCTCGGATTCCACACGCGATGGGAATACGCCAACGACTATGCGGCGAATCAGTACCTGGTGAGCCGCGGCTTCATTGTGCTTTCGGTGGACTATCGGCTGAGCGTGGGTTACGGGCAGGCCTTCCAGTTTCCCGATCATGCCGGACCGCGCGGAGCTGCCGAATACCGCGACATTCTCGCGGCCGGCCGGTATCTTCAGTCACGTACCGATGTGGATCGCGCTCATATCGGAATTTGGGGCGCATCGCTTGGCGGCTATCTCACGGCGCTCGCTCTGGGCCGCAATTCAGATGTGTTTGCATCCGGCGTCGACGTCCACGGCGCTCACGATCGTCTGCCGGCAATCAATACCACGCAGTTCGCTCATGCGATTGTCGGCGACGGGGTCACGGAAGCGGATTACCGCCAGGCGCTAAAGGTGGAATATGAATCCTCCCCGATTGCCGCCGTGTCCACATGGAAATCACCGGTGCTGCTGATTCACGGCGACGACGATCGTATTGTCGAATTCCGCCAATCCATCGACCTCAAACGCCGGCTGGATGAGAAAGGCGTGCACGTCGAGGAACTGGTTCTTCCCGACGACATCCACGATTCCCTGCTGTGGCGGAGCTGGGTCGCATCGATCAGTGCAATGTCCCGCTTCTTTGAGAAGACACTGCAGAGTGCCGCGAAATGACCGATAGATACTACCGCGCGGGAATATTGATTTCGATCTTGATGCCGTTCGGATCCGTGAGAAATAGCTGCCGAAGTCCATTTTCCGGAACGACATTCAGTGCGAATGGAATGCCATGCATTCGCAACCGCTGCGCCATTTCGTCGTAGTTATCCGCATTGAAGGCGATGTGGTCGAGGGACCCAGTGCCGGCGGCACGCGCGGTGACAGGAACTTTATTCCGAGTCGCCGTTTCGGTATACGAAATCCATTCGCCAATGTGCACACAGGGGATGTGTGCCAAGTACAACCAATATCCGCTGAAACCTATCGGCGGGCGCGGTCCAATTTCCAAACCCAGCGCATTGCAGTAAAAGTCTTTCGTTTTATCGATGTCGTCGGTGAGCACGAGAAAGTGCTCCATCTTTGTCAGCGGCATTCCAATATCTCCAGCTTCGCCCGTGTCAGTCCTGATCGATCCTGGCAATCTGCATCATGATAGGAGTTCCATAAAACCGGGTTGCCAGCGTTTCGACTCTCGAAGAGATTGCGGTTGTCAGAAACGTCGATTGGCCGGACCTCTCTATCTCAGTTCCAAACTCGGGATGGCGGACCAGGTAATCCTCGAGTTTTCTTCCCACAATTTCACCCTGAGACACGATGCGAATCTCATCTGGTGCAAGCCTGCGAATCGTGTCTTCAATCAACGCGTAATGTGTGCAGCCGAGAAGAATCGTGTCGATTTGTGCGTTCTTTCGCAGCAGTTGCTGAATGTAATCATGGACAGCACCCTCGGCCTTCTCAAAATCTCCGGCTTCAATCAACGGCACGAGCGCAGGGCACGCCTGCTGGATGACGTCCACTGACGGATCAATCTTGAAGACCTCCTGAGGATAAGCCTGGGAAGCCACAGTGACTTCCGTCGCAAGAATTCCGATGACCTTCGTCACGCTCTGTTGCGACACCTCCTCGGCAGTCGGAATGACGATTCCAAGAACCCGCTTCTGCGGTGCATGAATGGGGAGGTACTGCTGTTGAATCCGGCGCAGCGCGACACTGGATGACGTATTGCAGGCGAGCACCACGAGGTCGGCGCCGCGGTCAAAGAGATGAATGACGCCTTCGAGGGTGAACTTGAAAATGATCTCGGCGGAAAGTCCGCCATAGGGTGTTCTGGCGTTATCGCCGAGGTAAACAAACGCGTGATCGGGAAGCAGCTTGCGAACCTGGCGTACCACGCTCAGTCCGCCGAATCCGGAATCGAAGAAGCCAAGGCTGCTCAAAGCGAGATCGCCTGTTCGCCCCAGACCTGGAATTCACGATGGTGGACTTCCTCGGCCTTCGTCAGTAGTTCGCCGCTGGCAACCTTGCGAATGTAATCGAACAGACGATCGCCCACCGAATCGATGGTCTCGGTTCCATCGATAACCCCGCCGGCCGACAGATCCATGTCTCCCGGCATGCGTTCGAAAACGGCGGTGTTCGAGGTCAGCTTGATCACCGGAGCAATGGCGTTCCCGATGGTGCTGCCGCGTCCGGTGGTGAACACCACCACGGTGGCACCGCCCGCGACCAGTGCCGGTGTGGATTCCTGGTCGTATCCAGGTCCCTGCATCAGATGCAGACCACGCGAATGGGGAATTTCACCGTACTCGACGACGCCCTCTACGCGTGTCGTCCCGGCCTTGGCAATGGCCCCAAGAGATTTGATGGTGATGTTCAACAGTCCACCGGCAACATTGCCCGGACTCGGGTTCTGTCCTGGATCTGTGCCGAATCGCTTCGCGTATTCCCGATACCAATCCACCATGCGATAGACGGCGCGCGCTGTATCCGCATCTTTCGCACGATGGGCCAGAACGTGTTCGGCACCGCAGAATTCGGGCACTTCAGTGATGAGAACCGTTCCGTGCGATCGTATCAGCTGGTCTGCGGCATGTCCCAGACTGGGATTGGCAGATATACCCGAAAATGCATCGGAGGCGCCACATTTCACACCCAGTACCAGTTCGCCGATGGGAACCGCTTCCCTTTTGGTCTCGTTAACGACATCGAGCATGTTGCGCACGGCGTCGACGCCCTGCTGAATTGCGTTTTTCGTTCCTCCGACGTCTTGAACACCAATGCGAACAAATGGTTTGGTCAGTTTTCGCCGGCACCGCGAAAGGTAGTCTTCCACAACCGATAGGTTGGTTTTTTCGCAGCCAAGCTCCATGAGGACAACACCTCCCACATTGGGGTGATCCGCATAGTTTGCGAGAACTCGAAGCAGCACATCAATATTGGATCCGTCCGGACAGCCACAACCCTTGTTGTGTGGAATTGCCACGATTCCATCCACGTTGGGATACTTTTCCCGGTTGTAGAGACTGAACTCCGCAAAATTGGAGATCTGTTGGGATTCGTGGCTGGCGCACATACTCGTCGGAACAATCAAAATGAAATTTCGCGTTCCGACCCGGCCGTCAGATCGGCGGAATCCCATGAACGTGGGAATCGCGCCGGGGGCAAAGTATTTCGGCGCCGGCGTGTGGAGATCGCTCGGCAATGTGCGAACCAGGGGAACGTCGTCGGTCATGTTGGAGTGGGAAACCGCTTCGCCTTCGGCGATGCCCAGTGAAGTGCCGATCGGATGTCCGTATTGGCGGACAAACTCTCCGGCGGGAATGGATCGTAACGCGAATCGATTACCGGAAGTGACGTTGGAAAGCAGCCGAAGTTCCCTGCCGCCAATTGAAATGGGCGTTCCGCCGGGGACTGGCTTTTTGACGACGGCAACGTTGTCTTCCGAGCTGACAATAATGGCAAATTCATTCAACATGGACGCACCGATAACATATCATTTTTGAACTCCCCCTGTAGGCGCGGTCTATGACCGCGCACAATCT
>JBGPBY010000451.1:0-6110 GCA_041481485.1 Terriglobia bacterium | reverse complement strand
GTCGGCGATTTTTTCGAACTACAGCCTGGCCGGACCGGAAAATTCAATTGGATTTATGACCGTGCCGCGTTGATCGCACTTCCTCCAGCAACGCGGAAGGCATATGCCGAGCGATTGACGGCATTCCTCGAGCCCGGCGGCAAGATTCTTCTGATCACCATTGAATACGATCAGAAGCGGATGGGTGGTCCGCCATTCAGCGTTCCCGAGTCTGAGGTGAGATCCTTGTTTTCAGATTCCCCGATTCAAAAACTCCACAGTCACGATTGTCTGGATGAAGAGTCTCAGTTCAAAGCTCGCGGCTTGGACTGGATGAAAGAGATTGTTTATCGTATTGGATGAGATTCCTGTTCTGATTCCCGCGACTGTAGGCGCGGTCTATGACCGCGCAATATTCAGGCGAGAGATTGTGCGCGGTCATAGACCGCGCCTACAGTCGGACGGGTTCCAAGCCGCGTAGCGGCGACAGTCCAATAGCCCCCGGCGTCAGCCGGGGGACACAGTTGACGACAGTCCCCACCTACTTCCACTCATGCTTCGGATACTTCCGCTGCAGCTCCGATTTGATTTTCGGATAGTGCTCTGTCCAGAAGTTTGCCAGATCCTGGGTCACTTGTACCGGACGCATGCTCGGCGCGAGAATGTGCACACTCAGCGGCATGCGGCCCAGCGCAATGGCTGGAATTCGCGTTACTCCGAACAGTTCCTGAATGCGCAAGGATATGAACGGCGATCCACCTTCGACGTAAGTCACTTTGGGCGTCCGCCCATTCGATAGCGATACTCGTTCAGGCGCGTGTTTATCCAGCAGAGCCCGCTGCTCTGCCGACAACCACGATCGAACGGCCATTTGAACATCGCGGTCGCGGATCTCCCGGTAGCTCGAAGCTCCAAAACAAAGTTGTTCGATGATATGCCGCTTGTCTTCCGCCTGTATTGGCGGAAGCTGCAAATCCGGACACCATTGACTGAGCTGGTTCAACCGCAGGATCCATTGGACAACGCTGTGATCCCATCGAGGCAGTTCCAGCCGGCCCGAAGTGATTTCTTCCGCAAGCAGTCGTGCTGCATCGCCGGCCGGTGGCGAATCCAGTTTACGTTGCGAAACGGCCAGATCGCGAAAGCGAACCATACTCGACGCCTTCACGCTTCTTGAGGCGGAATCAAACTCCACGTGCACATCCGAAACCATTTCCTGTGGAAACAATTCGTACAGCCATTCCACTGGAATGGATGTCGCAAGGGAGAGAATCGTCTGGACCTCGCCCTGGCGGCCGCCAATTTCGCGAATTTCTGCGGCGACCAGCAGGGAACTATCTTTCACCACGCTCTCCCGTGCGAGGGTGGCTCTTCGGCCATGAACCAGTTCACAGCGGAAAGTACCTTCATCAATGCGATGGGCCACACGGTCGCTGAACCCGATCAGGATGCATTTTCTCAGAGGTTCCGAAGCATCGGATTCAATGCTGCCGTCCGGGACTCGAATCGTCAGTCCCTCGCTGCGTGCAATTCGGAGGAACTGCTCCAGAAGCGGTCCGACTTGCCGTGCGGTGACCCCATGAATTCCGAATTGCCGGAGAGTATCCAGCCGAAACTCATTGGCGACTGCGAAATTCCACGCACGAATCAAAATCTGAAAATCGGAAGATGCGTGATGGTTGAGGTCCTCAAAGAGACTCTCGCGGGAAGATTCGACGCTTCGATCCACATTGCGAATTACCAGATCACGTCCTTGTGTCAGTGCAACCACGAGGAAGGCTTCGTAAACGCAGTCGGATTCCTGTGCAGCAATCAGCATCCTCGAATATCGAGGATGTATCGGGAAGGCCAGCATCCGGTGGCCTCTCGGCGTAATTTCACGGATAGTGTCCGTTTGTTTCAACGCACCCAGATCCAGCAGGAGCTCTTCTGCACGTAGCAGAGGAGTTTCCCCAGGCGACTCGAGCCAGCGAAACTTTCTGAGATCGCGAATGCCGGCGGCTTTGAGAGTCAGAACGATTTCCGCAAGATCGAGGCGTTTGATTTCCGGCAGTTCCTGCGCGGCCCGCTCGGCATGCTCGGCCGCGGACCACAGGCGGATGCAGTGTCCCGCTTCGGTGCGTCCGGCTCGTCCCGTGCGCTGGTCGGCGCTGGCGCGGCTGATTCTCTCGATGAGCAATGTGTTGATTCCGCGGTGCGGATCATGTCGTGGAATTCTCGCCAGTCCGCTGTCAATCACAAGCCGGATTCCCTCAATCGTGATCGAGGTCTCGGCAACGTTGGTCGCGACAATGATTTTGGGTGAATCGTATCGGGCCACCGCAGCGTCCTGGTCTCGCGCAGCGAGCTCACCATGCAAGGGCAGGAGAATGTATCCCCGCGACTCCTTTGTCCTTCGAATGGAATCGATGGTTCGGGCGATCTCATATCCGCCAGGCATGAACACGAGCACGTCTCCAGGACTTTCCTTTCTGGCGAATCTGGAAAATGCATCGGCGGCAAGCTCCCAGACCGGAGGCGAATTGGCAGTGAGCCGGTTTGGAAGATACTCGACCGTTACCGGAAACGTTCGGCCGGTCGAAGTCAACGTCACGCATGGCTGCATGTATTTTTGCAGCGATCCGGCATCGAGCGTTGCCGACATCACGATGATGATGAGATCAGGTCGGCGTTCTTCCTGAATATCCAGTGCGCGGGCCAGTGTGATGTCGCCGTACACATGGCGTTCGTGAAATTCATCGAAGAGGATCGCCTGAATGCCATTCAGCGACGGATCCTGAATGAGCTGCCGCAGCAAAATGCCTTCGGTTTCAAACTTGATTCGAGTCTGCGCACTTGTGGCATTTTCGAACCGCACCTGATAGCCGACTTCCTTGCCGATCTCCACACCGAGTTCCTGGGCGACGCGCGATGCCAATAGCCGGGCAGCCAGCCTTCGAGGTTGAAGAATCACGGCCTGGCCGGTTCCGAGCAGCCCGTGTTTCAACAGCATTTGCGGAATCTGTGTCGACTTGCCAGAACCGGTGGGCGCCTGCAATACCAGACGACGGTTTACCTGGAGCGATGTGATGAGGTCATCCTCAATCTCGTAAATGGGAAGTCTTTCCGTCATGAGACTCGATATGAATAGCACACTCCTTCTGTGTGACGAGGAAATGACGTCGTATCTGATTGTCCGTTTTAGGACCTGAACCGTCCAGATTCCAATGCACACTAGCGACTGGTATGAAGTTAACTTCGCTCGAAATTTGTGCGGGGGCGGGCGGACAGGCGATTGGACTCGAACAGGCAGGGTTTGAACATGTAGCTCTGATCGAGCAAAGCGCTCATTGTTGCGCCACACTGCGTTTGAACCGGCCGAATTGGAATGTAATTCAGGCGGACGTTAATGTCTTCGACGGCCGGCCATATAAGGGTGTCGATCTGCTTTGTGGTGGAGTCCCATGTCCGCCATTCTCAATTGCAGGAAAGCAACTTGGGAGGGGAGACGAGCGCGATCTTTTTCCGGCGGCAATACGGCTAGTGGATGAGATCCGTCCCAATGCCGTCTTTATCGAGAACGTGAAAGGTTTGAAGGAACGTGCGTTTGACGACTACCGACAATCGATTTCCAAGTCTATTCAAAGGCTTGGATATCTGACGGACTGGCGTCTGCTGAATGCCTCAGAGTTTGGAGTTCCTCAGCTTCGTCCAAGGTTTCTGTTCGTCGCGCTTCGCAAAGAGACATTTGAAAACTTTCAATGGCCCGAGCCGCTGGATAGTGCCCCGCTGACCGTAGGAGAAGTGCTGAGCGATCTTATGTCTGTGCGTGGATGGAAAGGACTCGGTGCCTGGAAGAAGTTGGCGAATGATATTGCCCCCACAATTGTCGGAGGATCTCTCAAACATGGAGGTCCGGACCTGGGACCAACAAGAGCCAGACAGGCTTGGGCAAAACTTGGTGTAGACGGACTGGGAATTGCCGACCTTCCACCCGAGAAAACATTTGTTGGAATGCCTCGACTCACCGTTCCAATGGTCGCTCGGCTTCAGGGTTTCCCAGATTCATGGACAATTTCCGGAGGTAAAACTGCAGCCTACCGCCAGGTCGGAAATGCATTTCCTGCTCCAGTAGCGAAAGCCGTCGGAAAGCGGCTGTTTGCCTGCCTCACGCAAAAGGAGCTCGAGTACGCCAGCTAAAATGTGCCGCGACTCTTCCACAAATCCAGACGATGGTTAAATCTCGTCTCTACCGCATTCACGAACAGATTCTCGATGTGATGAAACAACACCCGGAAGGGATCTCAGAAGGCGATATCCGAAAACTTCTGAATATTCCCCCTGAAGAGCAGTCACAATTTGGACGCCGCCGCAGAGACCTGCATCAGTTCTACATCATCGATAAGAAGAGAGAAGGCAGCCGAATCCTTTACGTATTTCGTGGAGAGAAGGCCAATCCCCTGGATGCGGAGCCCATCAGTTCCCGGCTTCGGACCCTTGCACTTCACTCCGCGCATGGCCGTTGCCAGATGTGCGGCCAGACGATTGAACGCCATCAAATCACTCTCGTCATCGATCACAAGATTCCCCGAGACTGGGGAGGAAAAACATCTCCGGACAACCTCTGGGCGATTTGCGAGAAATGCAATCATGGGAAGAAGAACTTGTTTGCGTCCATGGATAGCCCGGCAATTCGCCGGGCTATGGTTTGTGAAAGCGTTCATGTTCGGATTGGTGAACTCCTTAAAGGGGTGGGCATTGGCAACTCGACATCCAGTTTCTTCATCGAATTCGTCGCAAGAGATCAGGATGATTGGCATAAACGGCTGCGCGAACTTCGCTATCTGAATTGGGTTATCGTTGCCTCAAGGCAAAAAATGGCGAATGGCCGCGTCCAGTCTTCGTACACACTTCGGAGATTTACAGAGTGGCCGCCGAATCCAACAAAATGGCTCCGGCGATTTGAAGAGGCGAGACGCCACGATGACACCGTCGTGCTGGGGGAAATGAAAAAGGAAGCCGCCAATCTTCCCCGCTTTGAATGAAAGCGGATCGAGATTTAAAATCTGATCCAGAATGGCCGACACAATTTCCAGGGAACGCCGTAGCGAAAACATGCGGCGAATTCGAAGCAAGGGGATGTATCCGGAACTTTTTGTCCGGCGGCTATTGCATCGAATGGGTTATCGGTATCGGTTGCATCGCAAGAGTCTTCCCGGCCATCCCGATATCATCTTTCCAAAACTTAAGAAGGCGATTTTCGTTCATGGATGTTTCTGGCATCGGCATTCGGCTCGTTCATGCAAGATTGCTCGTCTTCCGAAATCGCGATTGGACTATTGGATTCCCAAGTTGGAACGCAATAAACAGCGCGACGCAACAGCAGTTTCAGGATTGAGACAATTGGGTTGGAAAACTCATGTGGTCTGGGAGTGCGAGATTGCAGACGAAACACGTTTGTCTGATTCCATATTGAATTTTCTGAATTCATGAGCGATGTCAAAGCTCTGGATTCTTTGTCAGCGTTCTTTCAGCTGCGAGCCCCGGCGGAGAGAACCGTCGCCGAACTTTGTGCGGATGGCGTCGACGGTGCGGTCGAGGGTGTCTCGCTTTTCCGGTGTGTCGCCAAACAAATCGAGTTGGGTGGCGGTTTGATCGTGGCGGGTGAGTTCGCCGGATCCGACTCCGATGAGACGGACTCTGCGGTCCAATGGAAATTGTTCCAACAACGAGACGGCTTCGCTGAAGATCTCGTCATCACTTTGAGTCGGCCGATTCAGCGACCTCTGTTTGGTGTGTGTTTCAAATCCTTCATACCGAAGCTTCAATGTGATTCGCCGGGCCCGCAAGTCATCCCGCCGCAGGCGGCGGCCCACGGACTCCGATAATCTGCGGAGCGTTCGAAGCAAAAGGTCGCGATCCCGAGTGTCTTCTTCAAATGTCGTTTCGTTGCTGATTGTTTTCGCTTCCCAGTTCGGGATTACCGGCCGGCTGTCCCGGCCAAACGACAATTGATACAGATGGTCGCCAAGGTTGCCCAGCATTCGAACCAGTTCCGATTGGGGTCTGGCGCGAAGTTCCGCAATAGTCTGGATGCCGAGACTTCGCAACCGTTGTTCGGTCTTGGGCCCGACGCCCCACAGTCGCGAGAT
>JBGPBY010000450.1:0-6122 GCA_041481485.1 Terriglobia bacterium | reverse complement strand
CTGTTGTCCGTTGATTAATGGCCCTGGTGACATTGCCCCATTGGGTCAGTCGTCAATGTCACCAGGGCCATTAATCAACGGACAACAGACAAACTCACAACAATAAATTGGGGACAGAGAGCAATTTCTCAGTACAACACCAGGCATATCCGTAACGTTTCTCAGGAAATTGCTCTCTGTCCCCAATTTATTCACCACAGTCATTCACGGCTATAATCTCCTTCCAATGATCGGGATTCTTTTCCAGCTTTTGCTCTGGGTTCAGGGAGTTCCCACTCTGCCCAATCAGGGGGGCACGATCACCGGAACTTTACTAACCGAAGAGGCGCGTCCGGCGGCACACGTCCGCATTGCCGCGATGGTGCAACCGGAGAACGTTGCCGATGTATCCAGCGCCGCTTCGCTGGCCAGCATTGCGGAAACCGACGAACTGGGAAGGTTTCAACTCGAGAATGTTCCTCCGGGCCGCTACTATGTGACGGCTGGAAGGGTCGAAAATCCAACTTATTTTCCCGGCACGGTAGATATCGCAAAAGGAAGAATCGTCACTGTGGAGGCGGGACTGACGGTTTCCTCGGTGAACTTCTCCTTGAATGATTACAGCGATCGCGCTTTCGAAATGGTAAATGCGGCAGTGATCATTCCCGTGGAAATTCATTTCGATGGAGCGCGAGTTCCCATTTTTTCAGAGCACGGAAAGGTTGCTCTCCGGCTGGTCCAGAAATCCGATGGCCGTACTGCGGAGATGCCCCTTTCCCGTGTTGCGATCACCTTGCCGAATGCCACCGGGGAATATCGCGTTTCCATTGAAAACCTGCCCGATGAGTATGAGGTCCGTTCGCTTCAATATGGTTCGGTGGATTTGATGTCCCGCGGGTTGCTGATTTCAATGGCTAATCTGCCGAAGGCCGGTCCGGACGAGCAGATTTCGCTGACGAATCTCCAGAGCGGCGTGCTCATCAAGCGACGCGCCTTCGGGGACACTTTGCAGATTACGGGGCGACTGGTCCCGGGGAGCATCACCTCGACCACCGTTCTGTCCGTTGCTGTCGGCTCAAAACAGTCGGCGGCTTCTGTTGGAATACGGGTGCAGGGCAAGGTCGAAAATGCGGGACAGGTGGAAGTTTACCTATCGGGCAAACCCGGAATTCTCTTTTCCGATGGGACATTTGAATTCCGAAACGTGCAACCGGGTCGCTACTTCGTTGCGATGATCAACGATGCCTCGACATCCCGCCAGCATGGCGCAGTTGTGACGGTGGGCGATCATGATGTCACGGATTTGAAACTCGAAGAGACGAATACCTTGCCGATTGACGTACTTTCAGAATTCACCCAATCCGGACCACCGGCTAATGAATTGACGTCATCAATGCACTCGATCCGCGGCCATGTCACCAGCGCTTCGACGCACATGCCCGTGGCCGGAATCGTCACGCTTCGCGGATATGCCCGTTCGATCACGTATTCCCTCCCTGCTGATGGGGAGTTTGAGATATCGAATCTTCTGTCTGGAAGTTACGGCCTGCAAATTGAAACATTCGAGAGCTCCAGGATCAACAAGGATGTGGTCGTCGGAAGTGACGATGTGGATCTGAATCTGAGTGTTCCCTGATCGAACACGATTTCCTGCACGGGACGATTGTGTGCGGTCATCGACCGCCCCTACAATTACCATCCGCATATGCAAAAACTGATTCAGGGCATTATCGAATTTCGAAAGAACGTTCAATCCGGCTACCGCGAAGCCTTTGGCCGTCTTGCGCTGAAGCAATCTCCCGATTCGCTGTTTATCGCATGCTCAGACAGCCGTGTCGTTCCCAATACCTTCGCGTCGACCAATCCCGGCGATCTGTTCGTGCTTCGCAATGTCGGGAATCTCATTCCTCCATGCGGCAGCGACGGATTTGCGGAAGGCGACAAATCGGAGGCCGCTGCCGTCGAATTCTCGGTTCTCGAACTCAATGTCACAGACATCATCGTTTGCGGTCACTCCGAGTGCGGGGCCATGCGCGCGCTTCTCGACAATCGACGCAAGGTATTGACCCCGAATCTGAGGAAATGGCTGCGTTTTGGCGATGAAGCACTGGAGCGGCTGAAACTGGGGCAGTCGCCGGATACGAAACTGAGTGTGCACAATCAGCTGTCCCAGCTCAACGTGCTATTGCAAATGGAGCATGTGCAGTCGTATCCCTTTGTCCAGGAACGCGTGGCGCGCGGCAATCTGGCTGTGCATGGATGGTGGTTCGAGATCGCAAACGCGGATGTATTTGCATACAACAAGAAGCAGAAGCGCTTTGTGCTGATCGACAACGAAGACGCAGTTCAACGAAACTGATCCGGTTCCATCCCGCTCAATCGAGTTTGTTGTTTGGTATCCGAACCGTCGTCCAAATGATCGATATACCATCCGATCATCTTGTTGATCAGTGGTTCGGTGACAAGCGGACAAGTGATTCCGGTTTCGCGCAACGCCTCAATGGTGTTGTGGCAGTCGAATCGCGGTTCTCCCTGAAGGTACATGTAGTAGAAGGCCATGTGTTTCCGAAACAGGGCTTCCAGCCGATTTGGAGGTGTCTTTGCGAAATCAGCCGGATCGACGAAGTGCAGTCCCTCGACTCCGAGTAGCCTTGAAATGGCCGGTAGCCACACGCGATTCGGCGTCGGTACCGGATTTGCGAGGTGATAGGTTTTCCCGGCACTGGAGTCCTGGCGCGCGATTTCAACCATTCCGCTGACGACATAATCAATCGGAGCAAAGTTCAGCGTTCCATCTCCGCTGCCGGGAACCCGCAATTCGAGAGTGATTGTGCCGTTGGTGGGATTCCGTCGGCGCAGGCGTTCCAGTGTGGACCACAACCCCTTGATGAAGCCATAGACTCCGTGAAAGTGCGTGATGATGCCCGTTCGCGAGTCGCCGATCACCACGCTGGGCCGAAGGATCGTTGCCGAGATTTTTCCCCGTCCGTGAAGTTCTGCGATCAGCTGTTCGGCACGGCATTTCGATTCTTCGTAAGGATTGCGAAACTGTTGTCCTTCGAACAGCTGGGTTTCCTTTGCGATTT
The DNA here is from genome assembly GCA_041481485.1 of Terriglobia bacterium. Classification (GTDB taxonomy): domain Bacteria; phylum Acidobacteriota; class Terriglobia; order 20CM-2-55-15; family 20CM-2-55-15; genus JBGPBY01. The sequence goes on along the minus strand of JBGPBY010000450.1, from coordinate 3,057 downwards.
CCTGTATTCCAGCGACGTAGGCCGTGCTTACATGGTGGAGCCGCTTTCCGGATGTGCGCATCACAAAATCGGCTACATTGCGTGCGCCGCCGACATTCATGAGAAATATTTCGTCTCGTTCGTTCTCTGCGAAGGAAAGGGACGCAGCGCAATGCCATGTCTCGTCAGTGGATGCGAGAAGTTCGCCAATCCGGTCTTTCGAGATGCCGAGATCCGCAAGAGTGATGTCGCCATCGAAAACCGTCAGCCGGTCCAGCGTGGTTGGAATTTTGCCGGAGTGGCCCTCGGACTCTGCAACGAGTTTCAGAACGTCGACAACCCGATCGCGAGCCGAGGCCGTACGTGATCCCCGGGCCAGAACCGACACCGAATGACCGTCCTCAAGGAGTCTCCAGGCGAGGTGACTTCCGACAAATCCGGTGGCGCCTGTAACGAAGGCGCGTTTAACCTGCATTTGTCACCGGTTGCCTGCTGCAACAGTCGCTACGTCCGGACATGCAAGGGTCGAATCCTTTCAATCAACTCCCGGCCGGAACTGCTGCGGTAGAAATGAGAAATGGATCCCCGAAGCCGGTTCCATTCCTGAGGACCTCTGAGGATCACGTCCTTGACTTCCTTCAGCCGTAATGCAGCGTAGCCAAACTCGTAGTGCAGCGCGGCCCGAAACAATCCGGATTCCTGGGGCATCAGGCCACGGATCCCCAGGAGAAGCACGGGTGTTCCGCATGCGAGAGCTTCATATGTAGAGAGGGCTCCTGGCTTGGTGAGGACAAGATCCGCCGCGGAAATATACCGATGAATGTCCGAGAGAAATCCGAATGTCGTCGTTTTGGAATCATGAAGATCGTCGATCCGTTTTCGCAGTACGGCGTTGTGGCCGCATACCACGAGAATGTTCGATTCGGGGGCGGCCTGGCGGACGGTGTTGTAAATTACCCATATCGGACCGCCGCCGCGGGCGCCGGCGTTGATCAGGATGGTGCTGGATCCTTCCAGGTGCAGGGATTGCCGCGTGTTTCCGATTTCGCGCGAAGTGCGAGGTAGAAACTCCGGCCGCACCGGCATGGGTACTTTCTCTATTTTCCAGGCTGGAGTTCCCATCGCGGTCAATGCCTGCAGGGCTTCGTCTGTCGGAACGAAGTAGCGATCGACATATGGGGAAGCCCAGCCTTGCCAGAATGGCGGAAAGGGATCGGTAAGAAAGGTAAAACAGGGAATCGGCAGGCGTTCTTCCTTGATGAACCGCTGGACAAAGTGATTGAGCATCGGATGCACCGACAGCAATGAATCCGGTTTCTCGGAATTCAGAAACTGCGCGATGAATTCGCGGGATTTCGTGTAGAAAATGTCGCGTTCATTGGGGCGGAATCGATCAATCAGCCAGAAGTAGCGTGTCATCCACTGCGGGCGGTGAGCCAGCAGGGCGTTATACAACTTCCCCATGGAACGATTGAGCTTGCCGGATTCTTCAAGGGGCTTTCGAATCGAAACTGAAACACCGGCATCGGCGGCTGCCAACTGGAGTGCGGACGCCGCGCTGTTGTGCCCTTCCCCGGTGTCAGACGAAAGGATAAGTAACTTCGTCATAACTTCAGCCGACATTTATAGCAAAGAATCAGCAAAGGGGACAGACTCCAAATTGAGGTCCGCCAAAAGATTCGGAATTTCCCGCCGGAAAAGCGTGCTCCCCAAATGTAGTATGAAGTGATGGACGAGATTTATCGCAGCAGTATCAATGGCGATGTTCTTCCTGCGGCTCCCGGTGAATTTCCGCCGGTTCGAATCGGCTCGATTCCGATTTGGCCACCGGTCGTGTTGGCGCCCATGGCTGGAGTGACGAACTATCCTTTCCGCGCGGTATGCCGTGAATTCGGAGCCGGCCTCTATGTCAGCGAAATGATCAATGCCCGACCCCTGGTCGATGGCCAAGGCAAAACTCTCAAGCTTGCCGACTTTGGACCGGAGGAGTCGCCTCGAAGTCTTCAACTTTATGGCACGGATCCCTATTACGTGACGGAAGCCGTCAAACTGCTGGTTGGAGAAGGGCGTATCGATCATCTCGATATGAACTTTGGTTGCCCGGTTCCAAAAGTCACGCGCAAGGGAGGCGGCGCGGCCATTCCGCTGAAGGCGAATCTTCTGCGCAATATCGTACGGGCCGCCGTGACACATGCAGGGAAGATTCCGGTAACCATCAAGTTTCGTCTGGGCATCAATGATTCGTATTCCACATATCTGACGGCTGGACGGATCGCCGAAGAAGAAGGCTGTGCGGCAGTCGGTTTACACGCCCGGACTGCGGCGCAACTGTACCACGGATGCGCCGACTGGAACGCAATTGCGGTTCTGAAGCAATCGGTGCGCATTCCGGTATTTGGAAACGGGGATATCTGGGAAGCTGAAGATGCGCTACGCATGATGCGCCAAACGGGCTGCGACGCCGTGATTGTTGGACGGGGATGTCTCGGCCGGCCGTGGCTTTTTCGCGATCTCGCAGATGTATTCAACGGAAGGACGCCTTCGAATCCGCCAGACTTCGGTGCTGTCATTGACGTCATGTTCCGCCACGCCGGGCTGCTTGCGGAGTGGTTTGGCGAGCGTGTGGCCATGCGCTCCTTTCGGCGTCATGGATCGTGGTACACCAAAGGCTTTCACATGAGCGGAGAAATCCGCGCCGCCATCATGCGCGTGGAAACTCTGGAAGACCTGCGCAACGTGTTTGCGAATGTGGACCGCAATCAAGGGTTTCCCCCGACCGCCATGCGCGTCATTCGCGGAAAGTCCAGCGGCATGCAGAAGAAAGTCTCGCTTCCTCTCGGTTATCTGGAGAATCTGGACGATGCCACGCCTCCTGACGGCGCGGATGAGGACCCGGGAGACGGTGGATAGGCTGGTGGGGGCTATAAAGAAATCCCTCTCCCCACGGGAGAGGGTGGCCGAAGGCCGGGTGAGGGGTACTGCAAGTAACAATTTTTGCTTGAGGTACCGCTCACCCAAGCCTCTCCCGTTGGGAGAGGGTTTTCTTGATAGATCTTAGAAGCTGTGAAAGAATCGCAT
>JBGPBY010000449.1:0-6133 GCA_041481485.1 Terriglobia bacterium | reverse complement strand
TCGACCGCGCCGCGGAGCGGGCGATAGCCGAGACGCAGGCTAAAAAATGAATGACCTGACTTCTCAGGAAACGCGCCTGTTGAAATCGCTTTCCAGCCCCTGGAAGATTCAGGATTTCCTGAATTCGATTCCCTACAACACCGAACCGGACGGCGATACCTGCCGGTCTCCCCGCCGCGTGATGCGCGACCGCACCGCGCACTGTTTCGAGGCCGCACTTTTTGCTGCCGCGGCATTGCGTGTCAACGGCTGGCCTCCGCTGATTGTGGATCTTGAAGCGGTGCGCGACACGGACCATGTCATTGCGGTATTTCGAATGGATGGGTGCTGGGGAGCCATTGCGCAATCGAACTACTCCGGCCTTCGATTTCGCGAGCCGATTTATCGAAATCTGCGAGAGCTTGCCGTTTCATTTTTTGAGGATTACTTCAACCCGAAAGGCGAGAAGACGCTGCGCCGGTATTCCCGTCCGGTCAATCTATCGCGGTTTGACTCCGCAAACTGGATGACTGTGGAAGAAGACGTCTGGATGATTCCGGAATACCTCGTGGACATTCCACACCGCAATATTCTCGCGAAAGAGCGCCGCATGTTTGTGGACAAGCGTTTGTACGATGCCGGAATGGTCGGGCATCGGGTGAAACCCTGAGAGGACTTCCGCCGCCCCGATGCTTGATTCTGAGCCGCGTAGCGGCGGAAGTCCGCTAGCCACGGGCGTAAGCCCGTGGAAATTGAAGGCAAAGCACTCTCCCCCCTCTCTCCCCTTATCTCCGGAATCCTCCTACAAGGTTTTCTCATTTCCTATTTACACGCTCATGTCACCACCTTAGATTCGGATTCTCGAATTATGTCTGAATCAGTCAAACGCGTTCCCCGCGGCAAGACCAGGGGATTTTCGTTCATCGAAGTAATGATTGTCGTCGCAATCCTTTTGATTGTGTCGATTGTCGCCATTCCCAACATGTCTCGAGTCGTTGCAAATTCGAGGCTTAGGGCCGGAATGACGAGCATGTCCGGCTTATTCCAAAATTGCCGGATGCAGGCGATCAAACAGAACAAGATCCTGACGACACACTTCACCACACCGAATGTCGCCGTAGTGGCATTTGTGAAGGATGCAACTGTCGCCCCAATACTGACCAATTCGGACCCCCAGGTGACGTGGACTTCACCGGTGGTTCAGGTGACTTCACCGTCCGGACCGAACGCTCCGTCAACGTTGCTGACGTCGACGGTTCTTGGATTTACGCCGTTAACGACGGAAGCGTCGTTCAATACGAGGGGACTGCCCTGCTATTTCGTGTCGGGAACCTGCGCGAACAACGGATTCCTGTATTACTTCAAGGACACCAGCCAGACCGGAAGCCGTGGATGGGCAGCGATTTCCATTTCGCCCGCAGGCCGTATCAAGCGATGGGCATGGAGCGGATCAATATGGACCGACTAGGAATGTCGAAACAAAAGGGTTTTGGCGTCATCGAATTGATGGTCGCCGGATTGATTCTTGTGATCGCGGCGCTGACGGCAATCAGCCTCATCGTGATGGCAATTGCGATAAATCAGCGCAACAAGACCGACAGTACCCAGACGATGCTTGCCGAATCGATTATTGAGCAGGTGAATTCGACCATCATCGGGGGAGGCACTTCGGGACTGACCGATTGCGCCGGTAACAGCTGGACGATCAACACCGCTCCAGGGGGGGCAGCGTTAAGCGGCAGTTCCATCGATTTTACGGAATCCAGTCCGCCTGCAAATTACAAGATGCGGTATGTCGTAAAGACACCTTGTTCGACGACCGGGACGACGCAAGCCACCTATGACGTTCGCTGGAATGTTGCCATTGTGGGGGCGCCGACGAATCCGACGAGTTCCTATATGGTGACGATCGGGGCAAAGCGGGTTGGATCGAGAGCCAATGCGATGTCGGAGCCTTCCCCACTGACCCTTCGCGCCATTACCGGCAATTGAAATAAGACTATGAGGATATCAGGCAATCAGCGCGGAACTTCTCTGATCGAATTGATGATCGTCATTTTGATTTTGATGATCATTCTGACGGCGGTGTTCGAAGTTATCAGCATGGCGCAGCAGCGAACCACGACGGAGCAGTCCAAGCTGGACGTGATCCAGCAGGGTCGCGAATTCATGGATCAGATGTCGCGCGATCTCCATCAGGCGGGATACCCGAGCCCGCGCAACTTTTTAGGCACGGGAGTATTGACTGCGAGCCCGGTTTTCAACGATTCCAGGACTGCCGTCGGCATTGTGAAAGTTTCGGACGGCGATCTGTGGTTCGAAGGAGATGTCGATGGTACCGGCTCCGTGTCTGTGGTGCGCTATCACCTGGATACCAGCACGACGAACGGATGTCCGTGTCTTAAAAGAAGCCAGCTTCCCAAGATTTCCGCCAATCCGTACTCCGCACAGACGACGGAGGTTTATCAGGTCGAAGTTCAGGGCGTACAAAATACCAATATCTTTTCCGCGTTTGCCTACGGCGCAACCGGCACTCCGGTATCGCTGCCGATTGATTTCACAGGCAATGCAACCACGATAGCCACAATCGATACGATTCAGTCGGTGATAACGCTTCGGGCTCCGATCCAGGATCCGAAAACCGGAATAAAACCCGTGACGACTCTCGTTGTCACAGCGAAGCTAAATAATTGTTCTCAGGCGGCCAGCGGTTTTGCCATGAGCTGCCAATGAGCAACGGAATGCGGGGACAAATATGCGAAACAAGACATCCGTGATGCGCACGAATGAACGCGGCGCAGCCATGCTGGTGGCCCTTTTTACTCTGGTGCTGTTGTCCGTCATTGGGCTCGGTCTGATGTATTCGACGAACATGGAATCGTCAATCAATGCGAACTATCGCGACAAACAGTTGTCCTTGTATGCGGCAATGGCCGGACTTCAGGAAGCTCGCGACCGTATTCAGCCGGCAACGCATAACATTACGGCGCCGACCGATGTGCCGTTGTTGACTGCGGCAAATGTGATTTACATCATCAATCCGAAAGGCGGCGAGACTGTGGCGCCGTGGGATATCACCAACAAGTATGCGGACACCGAACTCTGCCAGGAAAGCATTCTGGGTCTGACTCCTACGCCGGGAATCCCATGCGCCTCGCTTCCATCTGGAAGTTCGTGGTACACGGTGATCGATGATAGCCAGTCGACTTCCGCACCGTGGAACCTCTCTCCGCCCACGGACGTCAAGTGGATTCGAATTACGCTGAAGACGAACAACATGACGCCGGTTGCGGTAAACGGGAGTCCGACTACGACGACGCAGGTCTGCTGGGACGGATCGCATCAGACGCTTATACCGACAGGATACGGAACGAATTGTTATCCGAATGGAGGAATCGGCACGCTGACCCTGAACACCGCGGGAACGGGATATACCTCCCCGCCGACCATAACCATCGCCAACGCTCCAGCAGGCGGCATTACGGCGACTGGCGGCCCCGTCCCTGCAACTTCAGCACTCACCGGACAGATTGCGTCATTGACCCTGGCGAGTCCCGGTGCGGGCTATACCAGCGCGCCCACTGTCACGATTTCGGGCGGCGGCGGTACGGGAGCGACGGCGACAGCGACAGTGAGTGCCCCCGGGGCTCCGGTTTTCTCTGTCGTTTTGGATTCCCCGGGGACCGGTTGCTATGCCTCGGCTCCTCCAGTGGCCCTGGTGGGCGGCGGTGGAGTGAACGCCACGGCGTCGGCCGTTCTATCGATGACTCAATCCTGTGTGGTGAGTTGGACCCCTACAGGTTCGTGCAATAGCAGCGTGGGCCATAACGCTACGGTGAGTCTCGGTTTGACGGGCGGCGGCGGTTCCGGCTTTATCGGATCGGTGACCGTGGGGAGCAACGGAAAAACAATTACGTCCTCTTCAATTCTGAACGGCGGCAGCAGCTATTCGAGCACTCCGGTCTCCCCATTGACGGGAAATTCGAATTGCACCACGGGTCCCACGGTTATCGCCACACGAGGCTATCGCCTTGCCTCGTTGAATCTGGGTAACCCTGGCTCGCTCTATACTTCAGCGCCTAGCGTCAGCATAGGCACGGGAACTGGTACGGCGGATACACCGGCTACTGCGCATACTTCACTGGGGGCAGGCTTAGCAGGAGCGGGAACTGTAACTGCAATTACATTGACCAATACTGGAAGTGGATATACCACGATGCCCACAGTCACCATCAGTGGTGGCGGCGCCACGACGGACGCCACGGCAACGGCGACTCTCGGCTCTGTCTATACGCTGTTGCCGGGACCGATCCCCATCACGAATGCCGGAAAGGGCTACCTCAGCGATCCTATGGTCAATTTATCCGGTGGCGGGGGAACGGGGGCCACCGCGACTGCTTCATTGCAGCGCGGCACCGACTACGGGAATGTGTATTTGCTGACGGCGCTTGCCGTCACCAACTCGGGTGCGCGATCGATGGTGCAAATGGAGGCAACGACACCCGTTATGGGTCTGGCTTTCAAAGGCGCATTGGTGCTGGATGGTCCAAGTCCGAACATTGCCAATATGCCGGACTCCCATCCGTTCGAGATTCACGGTGCCGACGCAAACACCTGCAGTGAAGCTCCCGTCGATACAGAACCGGCGGTCGGTGCTTATGACGACCCCAATAATGCGACGTCTCCGACCTCGACTGCAATCATTACAGGCAGCATTCCAGCGGGACGAACGACGAACTACACCGGTTCCGGCGGAACACCTTCGGTGGAAAACGTATTTAACTCACTGGGCGAAACCATGACCACAGCCACCGGGCTTAAAGCTCTGATTGATGCGGTGAAGGCGGCCCCCGGGGCTACGACCTACGGCAATGACCCAGGGAGTATCAATTACGGTACGCCGTCGAGTCCCGCGATTAATTACGTTGATGGGGATTTGACCATCACTGGCAACAAGGACGGCTATGGAGTCCTCGTCGTCACCGGCTCAGCTAATTTGAGCGGTAATTTCTCCTGGCATGGCGTCGTTTTAATCGTCGGCGACGGATCCGCGAGTTTCAACGGTGGCGGAAATGGCATCCTCCAGGGAACCGTCATTGTCGCCAAGATTTGGGACAATCACACCAACCAGAATCTGCTGACTCCGCTGGGTTCGCCAAGCTTTGACTGGCATGGCGGCGGCGGTAACGGAATTTATTTCGACCATTGCTGGTCGAGAAACATGATGTACAACGTTCCGTTTACACCTCCACCGACGACAAAGCCGTTGAAGGTTCTCAGCACGCGAACCCTGTCTTATTGAGTTTTCCGGGAGACTGTGCCCACCCGGTTCGGGTGGACACAGTCGTTTCGGAGGCTAACTTCTCCGAGCTCTGCGTTCCACAATATAGGCACTAGGTCCAGGTACCTTTGACCCATTCCTGCACCCGTAGCAATGGCACACATCCTCTGTCGCTGCAACGCAGGCGACGTACTTTCCGTTGAATACACCTGCCCTGTGGGCCAGATCAAAGCCATTTTCCAGTCTTCTGGCCTGGCAGACATCCCATGGATCCATGGATTGCGTCTTTCTTACTCGTTCTACACGTCTGAGTTTTCTGCCTGATTTAAAATCCATATATCGCTCCATTCAATTCAGGATTTCCACCTCCACGATACTGCAGTCCAATGCATTCCCAAATGGACCGAAGGTGCACCCAGTCCCACCAAAGTTGTAGAACTGTCCGGAACCGTCTATCTTGGACGTACGTATGATCAGACTGATTGTGAATTGGATTTTCAGCGCCGTGGCACTGATGATCGTGGCTCACGTGGTGGGAGGCTTCACCATTTCCAGTTTTACATCGGCATTAATCGCGGCCGTCGTGATCGGCTTCGCAAACGCGACGATCGGATTCATTCTCAGAGTCCTGACGTTTCCCTTGACGCTTGTGACCTTCGGCGTGTTCTGGTTTGTCATTAACGCGATTATGCTGAAACTCGCCGCCGCGTTCGTGCCGGGATTTCAGATCGCCGGATTCATTCCCGCGTTCATTGGAGCGATCGTATTGAGCGTCGTTAATCTGATATTCCGGATGGTGTCGAAAGCGATGTTCCAGGAGGAGTGACTTCGGACTATTAAAGAATGCGCTCACCCACTGTAGGCGCGGTCTAT
>JBGPBY010000448.1:0-6138 GCA_041481485.1 Terriglobia bacterium | reverse complement strand
GGAGAACCGTTGCACGAGGCATCGCCGCGGCCCTTTCTCAGCTCAACGCTCTATTTCAATCTCGATTTGAGGAAGCCCGATGAGTCATCCCTCAAACACAACTTTATTGACAAGAGCCTGAACATCCGAAAGCTCCGCACATCGGCCTCCTCATGCTGAAACACCGGCAGGTGGCCATGGATGTAGCAAACCTGGCCATCTCTGGCCTCCACCGCGACCCGATTGTTAATCTCTGAGACTCCAGCCGGAAACATTGGCAGTTGCATCTGTGGCATGCCTTCTCTTAACAACCTCACCGATGCCTGCGCAAGCACTTTTCCGGCTCATTCTGATTTCATCGATTGCTGAATTTACTCAGGTGAGGTCAGGAGGTCTGTAATTAATGCGGCAGAACTGCGGCAGACTTTTTATTAACAACTTCTAAGTGACTGATTCCAAAGAGCGGGAGACCGGGATCGAACCGGCGACGTCCAGCTTGGGAAATCGCACCAGTATTGATAACAAAGAACAATGGTGTTCACGGTGGTGATAGAGGATGAAGTAGAGCGCTGGAGTGACGCGGGTTTCAACTTTTGGAGGCGTTAATGGAGTACGAATGGAGTACAGCTTTTTCGAGCGGAGAACATGCTGCTTTTATAGATTGCGCCGCGGCTGTTGCCAAGACATACTCCTGCTCACAAGGTGGATTCCAGGTGATCTTGTCACTTTCACCCACTACAGAGCCGCATTATCCATGTTGATACAAAAGTCCAGGCAATGTCGGAGTCGCCACAAACCTATATTGTTCCTCGATCCAATCGACAGGATCGAAAGATGAATCTTTGCTAATCGCGGGCTCCAATCCAAAGCGCCTAATCAGCTTTTTGCGGAGCTCATTCTCGATTAATTTCGAATCTATTTGTCGACCTTCCTGGACGTTGTAGGCAAACCATAATGGCCCCTCAATCCAATCAAATTCAATCACCCCAAATACTTTTGAATCTTCGCTCCATGCAATTTCGACTATCGCAGGGCGCCGGTCCTCGAAGTTTGCGTACACGGTTCGACTAATCCATCCACTAGCAAGATTGACTCTAATCCTTCCGTCATGTGCCGGATTTCCTCGCACTGCAAGATAACGAACGATAGCCTCATTCTTGCCATCCGGGGAACTTTCTGACGCAACTCGATCATTACGAACACACCCTCCGTACAGCACGATTATAAAAAGCACGACTCCCACTACGATCTTGGCAATCCTTTTCATGCAATCGACCAACGTTTCTCGGGCCTGGTCCGTATCCTCATCGCTCTAACCACTCGTCCGATTGTGTTTGTTTCCATTCCTGTGGATCTCTTTTGAGCGAGGACCACGATCTCGTGGCACAGGTCAGCAAACCTGAGCTATCCAGTTCATCTGATCAAAGATTTCAGTGCGCGCCAAGTGCAGAATATTACAAATCCATAGACCGCAGCATTCATGACAAATGCAATGGGCCATAAGAGCACAATATCCTCACGGCCTAGACGGCTTCCACCCGGAATTATCCGTGCTGCAACGACAAGACATGTAGTGAACAGTGTTTCGCCTGCATTGGTTGGCAACGCCGAAAGAATGAGTAATATGATAGCGCCTATTCCGCAGCAAACTGCATACTCTTGTGCCAACTGCCTAGGGCCCGCTTTCCTCCTTGGAATCGGCAGTCTCGAATCCTTCAAAGTGTGAGAAGTAAGTTCGTGGCCGCAATCGCAGCGAACTGCGCCCTCAGGATTAAGAAGCCCGCACTGTCTGCACTTCATCGGCATACTCTATTGGAAACCGCAGGCTCTGCTACGGTTTCCCCTCTCGTCTCCTCGTCAAATACTGCGACAGTGAGGCAATGACGAAGGTCCACAGCAGTATCCCAGCATAGCCGGAGGGTTCTCGCCAACGAGGCCAAGCATTATAGGTGCCAAGAGGAACGGTAGCGCTACCCGCTTATGAACATCGAACCAGGGAAGCCGTTGTGAATCGAGTCAGCGAACAAAAGAAAGCCAAATCCCGTTATTAGCACTGCCCCGAAGAGACCATGAAAGATCGCCTTGCGCGTGAGCCCCATCACCGTGCGGATTGTACTTCAAGAGCAGACGATTCGATGTCTCCCATAGTTTCAACCAGAGTCCTCTCATGGATCACCGCAGCACACCTCGGACACACCACAGGCGCTGGCGGGATTCGCATGACGAGAAAATGAATGGTGAACCTCGGGGCCGGGGATCATTAGAACCCGCTACGTCCCACTATTCCGGGATCTAAGGTTGCCCAGTTCTGGCCCTTGTCACCGTCCATTTTGAACCTTGCCGAACCAAGTCAACTAGCTGCACTCGTCCTCGACCTGCAATCTGCACCGTCACCGAATTACTATCGACACTCCGGAGGGAAGCAATAGGCCAGCTTCCCTCAACCTGACCAGGACCTGTTCGAATGAACGTCACGAGGCCAATGAGCTCTTCATCGCTGAAAGTACCGGAGACAGGAAATGGCCGATGGATGTCCATATCTCCTGTGAGTGAATTGAAATCACGGCCAGTTTCGACTACTTGAGCGTACTGTTCCATCGCTTGTCCCTCTTGTCCCGTATTCCAGACATTCTCTCCATTCCGCCGAAACACTGCAGTTGCAGTCTCTCCGCCCCGTCGAAACGTTACGATTGTTCGACCACGACGCACCTGCGCTGTCTGTGTTTCTGCAGGAAGATACATGCGAATCGTGTTCGCGTGACCGCTGACGTCTTGAAGTAACCATGGCGCACCCTTTGCCCCGCCTGCGGTGGCGATTTGTTCAAGGTCCGTCACGTCTTGAGGAGTCAACAGCTGTGCAAGACTGCCGATGCGAATCGGGGCGGCAGCGGGAGCGCTTTGGAGAAGGAAGACGATGAGAGTGAGCCAAGTTGTGATGATGGCCATAATGAACGGTCTCAAGCCCGGCAGCCTAGGAGGATAAATTGCAATCCGCATTGCAATAGCCAATACATTCACTTCATTCAACGTGGATTGATGTGTGCTTGCAATTCGGAAAGGGATTTTCGGGCGTTCTGCCCATCATATTTTGCTTTCCACTCGGGAGGCATTCCGGCGCTCCAACGAACCGACTCACCTTCAATCCGCATTAGGCCAACAAACTCGCCTTTGATTTTAAAGCGTGGTAGGCCTCGGTCAGGCCTCTGCACAGGTACGGGCGGGGGAAGATAAATAGTCCGTGGTTGGACATTTGAAGGGGGAGGCGGCGACTCAAGAAACAAAACATAGTGCTCTCCCGCCTGCATCAGCGAAAATTGCGTTGTCAATTGTCGTCGATCGCCAAGAACGCCGCCCATTTGTGAAACGACTATCTCGGGGCCAGGAGAGGCACCCTTAATGATTCGCTCGACTCGAAGGCGAACATCGGTCTCCAGTGTCCTTCCTACCTCCGTCGCCGGGAACACCGATTGAACATAGACTTCCACTATCATTGGGGAGGAATCGCTTAAGTCCTCAATTGTTTTCGATATACCAGCCACGTTGACCGCAAAATTCGAACCCTGCGCACTCACGGTCGTAATTCCGATAAACAAACCAGAAGCAATTAGAATCAGCGAGAGTGCCAGCCGTCTCCAATCGGACATCTTCTCCTCCTTTACATTTTGTTCGCACCGTCCTCTGGGCGGATCATATGATGGGATAACGCACGAGGGCGAGATTTATTAGGGCTGTATTCCACCATTGAGGCTCGGCGGCAGCAGCCGTGACTTCGCTTTGACGCAATCGCTGACGGCCCAACGGCCCCATTCAGGAGCCGAATGGCACGGGCGCTTGTATTCCGAGGCCTCCCTGAAGTTCGATCAGAGATTTCTCGTGTATCACCGCAGAACACTTCGGGCAGACCACAGGCGCTGGCAGGATGGCTGAACTCAAAAACCATTGGAATCGATTAAAGGTAGGAGGCTCACAAGTGATGACGCATTATGAATCGGCTTTGCCTATCAGGTACCGCACCGAGGTATGCCCAATATGTTCGTGAGAATTCGCAATAACGCAGCGCTCTTTGAAGCATTGCGATTGCCCGGCCACTGCCATCCTCGACATACCACTCTGAGGGACATTCACTTCCCACCACGGGACGCAAAATAAGCGCGGCCCTTTCGTCGAGGCTGATTCCACTTCCGATCTGGGGCCACCAATCCGCCGACCTGTTCGGCACCCACTCTGCGAGTGCACCTTGAAGAACAAGTTGACTGAGAGATTGATGCTGTCCTGGAAAGATTGAATTTACGATGGCACACTTCAGTAAGTCGGGGATCGTCAGTTTGCAGTAATTCCAGCTTAAGTAAGCAGCAAGGACACCGCCTTTGTCTGGATCACCTTTCAGGTGATTCCCTTTCAGCTTCCTGTCAAGGCCAGCGGAATCCTCCCAAGGCCATTGCTCCAGATCTTCAAGCTGAGGGAGACCCTACTTCCTACGATCATAGCGGACATAGAACTCGATAACTTCCCGGCGTGAAACTCCAGACTGCAGAACTTCCATGATGCGAACAAGATGTTAGAAAACTCGCTTGTCGTAATCGAGCCTCAGGTTCGTATCGACCGTTCTCGCCCAAAACGAGGCATTCTTGTTGCTGACCACGACATAGTATTTTCCGGACTTTGAGAACGAAGCGTTCACGTCGCCCTCAGTCTTCAATTGGCTGTCGAAGATTTTCTCGGTTGTATGGCCAGTGCTCCAGTTGATGTAGCTGTCGTGATCGAACACGAGGACCTGAATATCGCTACCCACTCCTCCCTCAGCCCGAAAATGGCCTGAGAGTTGAATGTTTTGCATGGTGCTGGAGTCAACGGTGATATCGAATGCTTTCACGGTTCCGGCTGGCAAAGTGATCGAGCCGGAGGACATCACCTCGCTGCGATGCTGGAACTTTGGCCGTCTAGCTTCCTCCAGCTCAGCGGCGGCCTGTTGTTTCTGTTTCGCCAAAGTCTCCGCAGATTCCTTCCGTTCGGTGTCCATCCGGGCCTCAATTTTGTTTTGGTTGAAGAAGAGATAGCCAACCGTTCCGATTAGAACGACGATGAGGGCAATGAGAATTGTCGATGTTCGGTTATCAGCCCGACGCCGTGGAAGTCATTAGGAAGTACTTCCAGATACGGAAGCGGAAATAAAGGCCACCTGCTGAAGACTCATGAATACAACAAAACGTCAGAAGGATTTAGCAAAGGCTAAGGCCAGGCAACTGCATCGTAGCCAAATCGCAGAGGATCTCCTCGATGTATTTCTGGAAAAGTTGACAGAACGAATTCGCAGCGAACGTTGTCGGGCACAGGATCTCATTGCTGCTTCACATTTCTTGAAGCGCAACGGATTCCAAGTAAAGCCGACGTCGGTAACTGAAGATGGCCTTGACGTCGTCTTACGAGAGATCAAGCTGCGTGAAAAGACCGAGCGCCAGAAACAGCGGAACATCGATAGGGCGAAGGCCCAGAATGAGCAAAGAGCCGAGCAGTTCCGCCAGAAACAAAACGGATAGACACATCTCCCGAGTTTGGCCCGGACGTTCTCCAGTCTTGCTGATAGTCTAGCCGACCCGATTTCGCAGATCAGGAAGACCCGCACTGTCCTGATATGACCTCCTTCACCGTCCTCCCTGTCAAATGCTCCCAGCCAACCTTTCCTCTTCGCTAAATGGCATTCAGACCTGGACCCGCCGTGCTGTCTTGAGAGTTAAGCACGTCACGGACAATCCAGACAATCTTGTGTTCGAGCGACAGAACGGATTGTGTTGTCGAGAGCGTCGAAACAGGGAGGACCTTTTTCCCGTCCCCACAACCTTCAAACAGAATAGGAACCATCTATGACATCCAACTACAGTCCTGCCGACAACGCAGCGCACAGGCTCTACGAACAGCAGTTCTTTCAACCAGGCAGCCGTTATGGAAGCCGTGCGGATTATTACCGCGACCAACAGACTGACCGCTACCGCAATGATCCCGCATTCCGCCGTCTTGTTGATGACAAGCTGGCACAAGGCATCAACCATCCCGACTTTGATCGACTGTCGAGTCCGGCGGACTGAGGTGGTCCCCAAAATTCGGACCAGTGAATAAGGTGTAAAATCGCGAGCTTCGAAACGGAGCATCATGAAATCGAAG
>JBGPBY010000447.1:0-6146 GCA_041481485.1 Terriglobia bacterium | reverse complement strand
GGCCGCCCTCTGTTCGGATAAGAATTGAACATTGGGAATTGAACATTGGTCAGATCCCGATCTGGCATTCTGCCAAGTTATTTTTGCGCAAGCCCTAAGGGGGCCTGCCGCCGCTCCGCGGCTGGAACGCAACAAAGTACTCGAGTAGCCTTGTATTCTGAGTGAGATGTCCGGATTCCCAGCCGCGTTAGCGGCGACAGTTCGCTAGCCACCGGCGTCAGCCGGTGGAATGGAATCCATAAGAAACAGAGTGCCGAAGGCACCCCAGTTCCAGCTTAGGAATAAGGGATATTCATCGAATCCACCATCATTGAAATATGAAAAACATTTTAGATTTCGTTCTTGCTTCGGCATTAAACGAAAAGCAATCTCGGGGAGTCTATTAACACGTAAGTAGCTCCCTCACCCCCAAGGGGGAGGTGCACGGCCGTCAGGGATGCACGGCCCTGACGGTCGTGCACCAAACCCTCTCTCACGGCGACAAAGTCAATCCCACTCACAAAACTGTCTTAACTTCTGCGATCTTAAGGACGAATTTGTCTGAAATCGGCTGGAAATCGATGATGAGGAGTCCCCTGGGAGATTTCACGACGGACTAACGGCCAATCCGAAGTCCGAGAAGCTGAAAAAATCGAGCAGAGGAACCGGTATGCCACTTCGCCTCGTTCAAAATTGTCGTAAATGACAACCACTTTTCTTACGTCAATGTCGGCTCGATTTTTAACTTCCGACAAGAATGTGAGCGCATCGCAGCTTTAGATTCCGAGTCTCTCATTCTCCGCAGTCTGCCAACTGCTTTGAATTCCGGCACATCAGCGAATTCCAACTGCCAAAATCCGCGAAGGCACTTTCATTGCTAAAGCCCTCCCGACCGATGAAAGGAGGAATGAGTTGAGACGCATCATATTCAGGATTGGAGGAGGGCTGTTGGTGATTGCTCTGTTCACTGCAGCTCTCAGCGCACAGACATCAACGACTGCAGCGCCCGCGAAAGCGCCTGCGCCCGCTCCCACCCATCTACTCTCCGATAATTTGAACACGAGTCTGCCTTCATGGGTGCATTTTAATGGTGAGTATCGTACACGATTTGAAGGACTCGGAGGGCTCGGATTTAAACCGAATACCGACGATGCATTTCTGCTCGGCCGTCTGCGCCTCAACATGAAGGTTAGTCCCACTTCGTGGCTGCGCTTTGAGTTTCAGGCTCAGGATTCGCAGGCCATGTGGCGCAATGCCAAGCCTGATGCACCCCCTTATGAAAACACGTTCGATCTGCGTCAGGGTTATGTGGAATTCGGCAACGGTGACAAGCCCGCGATCACGCTGAAAGTCGGACGCCAGGAACTCTTTTTCGGAGAGATGCGGCTGATTGGTCACTTGAACTGGACCAACGTGGCGCGCACATTCGACGCTGCTCATCTGACGATCAAGTACGGCAAATACAAGGTGGACACATTTGCCTCTTCCGTAGTCAATGCGCGGGAAGCGCGATTCGACAAGAGCTCGGGAGGCAATGATCTTCATGGCGCATATGGCTCGATCGATCAGGTGATTCCCAAAGCCACCTTCGAGCCCTATGTGTTCTGGCGGCTCGGCCGCGGAACGAAAACCGAAACCGGCGTTCCGGGATTTCTGAGCCGCAAGGTGTACGGCAGCCGCATTGTCGGCAAACTGCCATCGAGTCTGGATTATGGAGTGGAAATGGTGGGCCAGGCCGGATCGGTAGGTACCGACACCATTCGCGCATGGGCGGGCCACTGGGTGATGGGATACACGATTCCCAAAATCAAGAAAGCCACGCGGTTCGTCGCCGAATACAACTACGCATCGGGAGACAAGACTCCCGGCGATGGCAAACAGGAAACGTTTGATCAGTTGTATCCGACAGGCCATGACAAGCTCGGGCTTGCGGATCAAGTCGGCTGGAAGAATATCCACGACGTGAAGTCCGGCGTCGAGTTCAAGGCGACAAAGAAACTGTCGTTCAACAGCCAATATCACGCGTGGTGGCTGGCGAGCGCGCGTGACGCGCTTTACAACGCCGCGGGTGCTGCGATCGTCAAGGTTGCCAGCGGAACCGCAGGAAAGTATGTCGGGCAGGAAGCCGACGTTCAAGCCAGCTACACATTCAAACCGCAACTCGCTTTTGCAGGCGGCTATGCCAATGTTTTTCCAGGAACATTCCTGAAGAATGCAACCCCCGGAAAACAGTATCGGTTTACTTATGCGATGGCGACCTACTCATTCTGACAGGAGGCATTCTTAGATGAAACAAACTCGACGCCGATTTATTCAGACCGCGACCTCCGTCGCCGCCGGACTCCTTGCCGGAGTTCCGAAAGGCTGGGCGGGTGGCGCTTTTGCCGACGATTCTCCGGAAACGCCGAACGTCCGTTTCGGCATCATCGCGCTGACCGATTGCTCATCGATTGTCATGGCGCATGAACTGGGCTACTTCAAACAGTTCGGAATTCAATCGGTGATTTCCAAGGAAGCCTCATGGGCCGTGATTCGCGACAAGATGAACCTCGGCGAGAATCAGGCCACGCACATGCTCATCGGTATGCCGTTCGCTTCGACGATGGGTCTGCTTGGGTCTCCGCTGAAACCGATGGTGATCCCCTGGATGATCAATCGCAATGGTCAGGCGATTACGTTGAACAACAAGTTGAAGGTCGCAGGGGTGAAATCTGCGAAGGATGTCAAGCCTCTCGCGGACAAGGCGAAAGCCGTCGGCGATCCCCTCACGTTTGCGATGACATTTCCCCCGGGCACGCACGCGATGTGGATGCGCTACTGGCTTGCATCCGGAGGCGTTCATCCCGATAAGGATGTGTCGCTGATTACCATTCCGCCGGCACAAATGATTTCCAACATGAAGGTCGACAAGATGGACGGCTTCTGCGTCGGAGAGCCGTGGAACGCTCGTGCGATTGCCGACAAGATCGGATTCACGACGATTACCACGCAGCAGATGTGGAAGGATCATCCGGAAAAAGTCTGCGCTTTCACGGAAGAATTTGCGGCTAAAAATCCGAAGACTGTGAAGGCGGTTCTCAAGGGACTGCAGTTGTCCAGCGTGTGGCTAGACAAGCTGGAGAATCGCAAGCATGCAACGGAAGTGGTGGGCCAGACAACCTACATCAATTGTCCGCCGGAGATCATTCTGCCGCGTCTGCTCGGCCAGTACGACTATGGCGATGGCAAGGTCGAGCAGGATCCCAACTACATGATATTCAATCAGCGTGATGCGAACTATCCGTTGAAGACGTTCGGTTACTGGTGGCTGAGCCAGTTCCGCCGCTGGGGAATGGTGCCGTCCACGCCAGACTACGCAGGAATTGTCAAAAAGGTCATTCGTCAGGATATCTATCTCGACGCGATGAAGGATATGGGCGTGACACCAAAGGCCCAGGACATGCAGCCAGTGAAGATTTTCGATCAGACGTTTAATCCCAACGAAGCGGAGAAGTATGCGCTGTCGTTCCCGGTTCACAGCCGGCCGGCATGAAATTGCGGTTGTAGGCGCGGTCTAAGGAGGTGTGGATAAATTGGGGACAGAGAGCGATTTCCTGGGAAACCTTACGGATATACTTGTGCTGTACCAAGAAATTGCTCTCTGTCCCCAATTTATCCACACCTCCTTAGACCGCGCCTACAGCCGCGTACCTGAAAGGAAGCCATGAAAGACCGTTTTCTGAAATTCATCCTTCCCCTCATCGGCGGGCTCGCCGTTGTCTCGCTTTGGGCGGTGATGAGCGTCAAGATTCCCGACCTTCCTTCGCCATTGAAGACCTGGGAAGACAGCAAGCTGTACCTTACCCAACCTCTCGCCAAACGCGGCGAGATGGATCAGGGAATTGGTCTGCTCGCGTTTCACAGCCTGCTTCGCGTCGGCAAAGGGTTTTTTCTCGGCGCACTGATGGCCACGCCCCTTGGCTTCCTGCTGGGCCTTTCGAAAACCTTCAACCGGATGTTCGACCCGGTAATCCAGGTCCTTCGACCGATCTCACCTTTGGCCTGGCTGCCGCTGGGCTTGATCGTTTTTCAAAAATCGGAACCTGCGGCTCTCTTCACAATAGCCTTGTGTTCAATGTGGCCGACCGTCATCAATACCATGGCCGGAGTGAAGGCGATTCCCCAGGAATACTGGAATGTGGCCAAGGTTCTTCGTCTGACCAAATTTCAAACCTTCACGAAAGTACTTCTGCCGGCAACTCTGCCGCATATGTTCACGGGCTATCGTCTGAGTCTTGGAATTGCATGGCTCGTGATCGTCGCCAGCGAAATGCTAACGGGAACGCCGGGAATCGGCGGATTTTTGTGGCAGGAATATAACAGTTTGATTTACGCCCACATTCTCCTCTGCATTCTGACGATTGGAGTCGTCGGGTTCCTGCTGGATCGCATGATGGGATTTGTGGAAGTTCGGCTTCGTTCGGTTTAGTTCAAAAAGGGGGATTCTCGAGTGGCATTCGTGGAAGTGCGGAATGTCTCAAAATCGTTTGCGTCGGCCAAGGGGTCGCGCGACGTTCTCAGCGGAATTCATCTGTCCGTCGAGGAAGGGGAATTTGTTTCGATTGTTGGATGCATGGGGGCCGGCAAGTCGACTTTCATGAACATTCTGTCGGGGCTCATGAAAGCGGATTCCGGAACCGTGTCTATCGGAGGGCAGACAATCACCGGCATTCATCCGAAAGCTTCAGTAGTATTTCAAAACTATTCATTGCTGCCCTGGTTTTCTGCCATTGAAAATGTGCGTCTCGCCGTAGAGGCTGCGCATCCGGAATGGACGCGAGCACAACAGGTCGACCAGTCCAGGAAATTTCTGGAAACCGTCGGATTGGGAAACGCATTGCACAAACGGCCCAGCCAGCTGTCCGGCGGTATGCGCCAGCGTGTTGCCATCGCGCGCGCATTTGCAACCGAACCCAGCATCTTGTTCATGGATGAACCGTTCAGTGCGCTGGATGCTCTGACCCGCTCCACTCTGCAACAGGTGTTGATCGATCTCTGTTCCCATACCGGCCGAACGGTGACAACGGTCATGATCACCAACAACCTGGATGAAGCTTTATTGTTGTCCGATCAGATTATTCCGATGACGGCGCCCCCGCGGGCGAAGTTCGGTGCCCCGATTGCTGTCCAGCTTCCAAAACCACGGTCAGCGGCACAGTTGCTGCATGATTCGCATGCAGTTCGAATTCGTGCGGAAGTCGTGGAACGGCTGGCTGAATTTATTCACACCAAAAAGACCGGATCGCCGGTGATTCCAATCCGCCTTTCCACGGTTGCCAACGAGGAGCGCGCATCATGAGGGTTTCACTGGAACTGACCGGAATGACCAAGATATTCCAAACACCGGCAGGACCATATGTCGCAGTAAAGGACGTCAATGCGAAGATGAAGGACGGTGAGTTCGTATGCATTCTCGGACACTCCGGATGCGGAAAATCGACTGTGCTGTCGATCATTGCCGGCCTTCAACAGTCGACATTCGGCGGGGTTGTCATCAATGGAAAGGAAGTCACCGAGCCCGGCAACGATCGAGGTGTGGTGTTTCAGTCTCCGAGCCTGCTGCCCTGGCTGAGCGCCGGAGAAAATGTTGCCCTCGCAGTGCGGCGTGTGTTTCCGCACTATACGCGCGCCGAAGTCCGTGAGCAGGCGGAGAAATACATGAGTCTGGTCGGAGTTGCGGAGTCTTACGATCAGAAGCCCACGGAATTGTCGCTGGGAGCCCAGCAATGTGTTTCCCTCGCGCGTGCGTTGTCGATCGAGCCCAGATTGCTGCTCCTCGATGAACCATTTTCAATGTTGGATTCGCTGACACGTCTGGATCTGCAGGACACACTGCTGGAAGCCTGGGAACGATCGAAAAAAATCGTCGTGATGGTGACGCACGATATCGACGAAGCGCTGTATCTCGCAGATCGAATTATCCTGATGACGGATGGTCCCGAAGCTCGAGTTGGTGAGATATATGACGTGCCGTTTCCGCGTCCCCGCAGCCGTGTGGAAGTGATGGAGGATCCGAACTACTTCCACGCTCACAGCCACGTGATCGACTTCCTCGAAAACCACGCCAAACAGTTCGCCGCGTAAGCGGAGGTCTATAAAGAAATCCCTCTCCCAACGGGAGAGGGTGG
>JBGPBY010000446.1:0-6147 GCA_041481485.1 Terriglobia bacterium | reverse complement strand
TGTTACTTGTGGTACCCCTCACCGGCCTTCGGCCCCCTCTCCCGTTGGGAGAGGGATTTCTTGATGGCATTCCTTTTCTGCGTTGCGATGTTCCTTGCCGGATGCAAAGGCCCGGCTGCTCCAGAGTCTTCAACGACGACAGCTTCGTCTCCTTCCAACCCCAACGCTTCTCTCAACAAAGATGACTATCCGGTTTTTCCGGACGCCGATGCCGGAGCCGATCCATCGGTTCCGGCAGATCAAGGTGGCAGGGGATTCAAAGGCGAGGGCTGGGAAACCAACACCAGCTTTGATCTGATCGGCGATCCGCGCGCACAGAGAGGCGGAATGTTTCATGAATATGCGCCCTTGGCGCCAGGCACCTACCGGATGGAAGGCCCGGAATGGAACAGCCCGGTCAACTACGCCATCGCAAACATGATGTATGAGGGGCTGCTGGCGCTCGATCCGAATACTCTAAAATACATTCCGGTGCTTGCCACGCATTGGCAGATTTCACCCGACAAGTTGACGTTCCGCTTTCGAATCAATCCCAATGCCCGATGGTCGGATGGCGAGCCCGTTGTTGCCGATGATGTGGTTCGCACGTGGGTTCTATATTCCGACCTTTCTTTGCAGTCTCCGTCAACATACTCACAGATGATCAAGGTCGAAAAGCCGGTTGCCGAAAGCAAATACATTGTGCGAATCAAAGCGAAAGACGTGCAGTGGATTAACTTCGACAACGTTGCCACGATGCGGATTTTTCCCGGTCACGTGATCGAAGATATTAATGGCGCCGCATATGTGAAGGACTACAACTTCAAATTCCTGCCTGGAACCGGTCCATATACGGCAACGACCGCGGACATCGACAAAGGAAATTCCGTTACCGTGCATCGCCGTAAGGACTACTGGGCGGAAAAAGCGCGCATCAATGTGGGTTTGAATAACTTCGATCAGGTGAAGTGGTCCATCATTCGGGATGCGGATCTGGCATTTGAGACTTTGAAAGCCGGCGGCCTGGACTATTTCTATGTCAGTCGATCGAAAACATGGGCCAGGGACATGGATTTTGACAAGGTCCAGCGCGGCCTGATCGCGAAACGCAAGGTGTTCAGCAACTATCCTTCGGGGTTTGGCGGATTTCCGATGAATACCCGGCGCGCGCCATTCGACGATATTCGTATGCGCAAGGCATTTGCACTTCTTCTCAATCGCAAGCAGATGCTGGAAAAGCTCTTCTTCAACGAATATTTCCCCGACAATTCCTACTACCCGGGAACGATTTATGAGAACCCGGATAACCCGAAGAACGAATATAACCCCGAGGAAGCGCTGAAGCTGCTGGGCGATGCCGGATGGAAGGATCGCGATGCGCAGGGCCGCCTGACGAAAGCCGGCAGGCCGCTGATAGTCGAGTTTCTTTACGACGACAAGCAGCTGGAAACCTACCTTACGATATATCAGGAGGATCTCCAGAAGATCGGAATCACACTGAATCTCCGTCTGGTCACCAGCGAAACCCATTTCAAGCTCTTAATGAATCGCCAATACGCCATGAGCGTCGAAGCATGGGGCGCCAGTATTTTTCCGGGTCCGGAAGTGGAGTTCCATTCCCGGCTTGCAGATCCGAACAACACGAACAACATTACGGGCGTGAAGAACAAGAAGGTCGACGAACTTATCGACCGCTACAACAAGGAATTCGATTTGCAAAAGAGAGTTGCGATGATTCGCGAAATGGATGGGATTCTCGCGAATGACTATCAGTACGTTCTCCAGTGGTACCGACCGTCGCAGCGCCTGGCATACTGGAATAAGTTCGGCCAGCCGAAGGGAACTCTGACTCGAATCGGCGACGCGAACAGCGATATCCTGCTCGGACCGGGTATTGAGCAACTCTGGTGGATCGATCCCGTCAAACTACAAAAGCTGGAAATGGCCAGACAGGATCCTTCAATAAAACTAGAAACGCCCCCTGTCGAAGATCACTACTGGCAGGATTTCGCGAAAGCGGAAGCTCAGCAATCCAAATGACAGGTTATTTCATACGCCGGCTCTTACTCATCATTCCCACATTTCTCGGAATCACTCTGGCGTCCTTCGTTGTGATGCAGCTGGTTCCCGGCGGACCGGTGGAACGCCAGATCATGCGTTACCAGATGGCACAGATGGGTGAGGGCGGCGGCGGAGGCGGCGGTGGTTCGCGCGGCGTGGAGATTCCGGCCGAAGCCAGAGAGGAAATGAAACGGTATTACGGTTTCGACAAGCCGATTCATATCCGGTATGTGAAGTGGCTGTGGAACGTCCTGCATCTGGATCTCGGGCGGTCCTACGTTTATCAGGATCCGGTCTGGGATCTCATCAAGGCGCGATTTCCGGTTTCGATTTTCCTGGGACTGACCGGATTTATTCTCAGTTACATGATCTGCATTCCTCTGGGTGTCATGAAAGCCGTGAGGCACGGATCGAAATTTGACCTGGCGAGCAGCATCATTGTCTTTTTGGGCTACTCCGTTCCAGGCTGGGCTCTGGGCCTCGTTCTGCTGGTCCTGTTTGGCGGAGGGAGTTTCTGGAGTGTCTTTCCACTCGGGATGTTCCGGCCGGATAACTGGGAGTATCTGACGTTTTTCCAGAAGATATATACGCAGATCTATTACATGTTCCTGCCCGTGGTCTGCTACATGATTGCGGAATTCGCCACGCTTACCATTCTCACCAAGAACTCGCTGATGGAGAACCTTGGACAGGACTATGTCCGGACCGCCTTTGCGAAAGGGCTGAGTGAGCGGCGTGTCATCTTTGTACATGCGCTGCGAAATTCGCTGATTCCGCTCGCTACGGGATTCGGTTCTGTGTTCAGTTTGATTCTTGCGGGGTCCTTCCTGATCGAAAAGGTGTTCAATATCGATGGCATGGGTTATCTGGGCTACACATCGATTCAGGCGAGAGACTATCCTGTCGCTCTGGGAATTCTTGTTATATCGAGCCTCCTGATGCTGATCGGCAATATCGCATCCGACATTGTTTATGTGATCGTCGATCCGAGGATTCGATTTAAATGACGTCTGCTCCTCCCCGGCGTCCCGATTCCATATTTCGAAAACGGATTCGGAAATTCAAAACGCTGAAGCGCGGATACTATTCCTTTCTGTTACTTCTCGGCGCCTATGTCGTTTCATTCTTTCTGCCGTATCTGATCAACAACAAGGCTCTGCTCGTCCGGTATCAGGGGTCTTTTTTTTCCCCCGTCATGAAGTACCATCCGGCAACGCAGTTCGGTGTGGACGCCATCGGCGAGCCGAACTATCGGGAATTGCAGCGGAAGTTCAAATCGGAGAAACGCGGGGACTGGGTGCTGATGCCCATCTATCCTTACAGCCCTACCGAGGCGCTGCTTCTGGAACTGCCAGGCTCGCCGCCGCATCACCCATCGCGCGACCATATCTTCGGCACCGACGACCGGGGGCGCGATGTGTTTGCCCGCCTTGCGTATGGCTTCAATATTTCACTGTCGTTCGCATTCATTGTGCTGGCATCCAGTTACGTGATCGGGTTGCTGGCAGGCGCCATGCTGGGATACTTTGGCGGGAAACTCGACATTTTGGGAACACGCGTCATCGAAATCTGGTCGTCGCTTCCATTTCTATACACGATCATCATCATCAGTTCGCTCGTGGTTCCCACCTACAGCGCCGGCAAAAATATTCTCGGGCAATCGTCGTTCTGGCTGTTGATCGTGATCCTGGCCATATTCGACTGGATCGGCATCACGTACTACGTGCGCGGCGAATTTTACCGGGAAAAATCCAAGGACTATGTGGGGGCGGCGATCGCAATGGGAGTGTCGGAACCGGCGATCATGATCAAGCACATTCTCCCGAACGCGCTGACCCCTGTGATTTCATTTGCGCCTTTTGCCATCGTCGCCAATATCGAGATGCTGGTGGCGCTCGATTTTCTGGGATTCGGCCTGCCCGCTCCGACTCCGAGCTGGGGAGAATTGATTCTCCAGGGCACGATGCATCTCACGGACTGGTGGCTGGTCCTGTGTTCGATTGGCATTCTGTTTGTGACTTTGCTACTGATTGTCTTCATCGGTGAAGCCGTGCGCGAAGCCTTCGATCCAAAGGAGTACTCGAGACTGCGATGACTGCGACACCGCTTCTTCAAATTCAGGGGCTCCGCACTTATTTCCATACCGAAGCTGGAATCGCGAAGGCTGTCGATGGCGTAAGTTTCGACATTTTGCGGGGCGAAGTCCTCGGACTGGTCGGAGAATCCGGCTCGGGGAAGAGCGTGACGGCACTGAGTATTCTTCGCCTCATTCCCGATCCACCGGGGAGAATCGTCGCCGGCTCGATTATGTTCAATGGAAGGAATCTTCTGAGTTTGCCGTGGGAGGAAATCCGGAAAATCCGCGGCAGCGACATCAGCATGATCTTCCAGGAGCCGATGACCTCGTTGAATCCCGTGCTCACCATCGGGGCGCAGATCATGGAGGTGGTACTTCTCCACGAGTCGGTTTCCCGAAAGGAAGCATTTGACCGGTCGGTAGAGATGATGAATCTTGTGGGAATTCCCGATCCAGCGTCCCGCATGAACGATTATCCGCATCAATATTCAGGCGGGATGCGCCAGCGCGTGATGATTGCGATGGCGCTGGCCTGCAATCCGTCTCTCCTGATTGCCGATGAACCGACCACTGCGCTGGACGTAACCATTCAGGCGCAGATCCTGGAACTGATGCTCAAGATCAAGGATGAGCGGAAGGACGCGGCAATACTTCTGATTACCCACAACCTTGCGGTTGTTGCGGAGACCTGTCATCGCGTGATTGTGATGTACGGTGGGAAAATTCAGGAAATTGCGCCGGTCCGGGAGCTCTTCAGGAATCCTCTGCATCCCTATACTCAGGGTTTGCTGGCATCTTTACCTGCAGCGGACGGCGAACGGCACAAGCGGTTGCGCACCATTCCCGGAAATGTGCCAAGCATTCTCGATTTGCCTGTCGGATGCAAATTCGTGACGCGCTGCCCGGAACGAATGGATCGCTGCGCCGTGTCCGAACCCGAGTTGCTTGAGATTTCACCGGGACATTGGGTGCGGTGTTTTCTGGTGGGCAATCCATGAAGATTCTGGAGGTGCAGAATCTATCGGTTCGCTTTCCGGTAACCGGCGGTGTGCTCGCACGAAAAATTGCAGAAGTCCGGGCCGTGGACGGTGTGAGTTTCGATCTAGAAAAGGGGGAGACCCTTGGCCTGGTCGGCGAGTCCGGCTGCGGGAAGAGTACGGTTGGACGCGCCATCATCAATATTCTGCGATCGATGAGCTATGGCGTGGAGATCGCGGGGAAGATCATTTACCAACACGATACTGGACCGGTCGATCTGGCATCGTTGAACCGGGGGCAAATGCGTCCGTACCGTTCCGATCTGCAAATGATTTTTCAGGATCCGTATTCGTCGTTGAATCCGCGAATGACGGTGAGCCAGATCGTGGAGGAGCCGCTGAAAATTCATACAAAGGGCTCAAAACAGGAGCGGCGCGACCGCGTGGCATGGCTCCTGGGTAAAGTTGGGCTGTCGCCGGAGCAGGCATCTCGCTATCCGCATGAATTTTCGGGAGGGCAGCGGCAGCGCATTGGTATTGCACGCGCGCTGGCGACGCATCCGAAGGTCATCATTGCCGATGAGCCGGTCAGCGCGCTCGACGTATCGATTCAGGCGCAGGTGATCAACCTGATGCAGGATCTGCAGGAAGAATTCGGCTTGTCGTACATTTTTATCGCGCACGATTTGTCCGTCGTTCGCCACATTTCGGATCGCATTGCGGTGATGTATCTGGGCAATATCGCAGAGATTGGCCCGGCGGAATTGATTTATGCGAGTCCGATGCATCCCTATTCGCGCGCGTTGCTGTCGGCAGTGCCGCGTCCCGATCCCGACATTTCAAGGGCGGAGAGAATCCATCTGGTAGGCGATATTCCCAACCCCATTCAGAAGCCTTCCGGTTGCGGGTTTCGGACGCGCTGTCCAATTGCAAGGCCATCATGTGCGGATGCGGTTCCGCCACTCGAGTTTAAGAATGGCCGGTGGGTGGCGTGTCCGTGGGTTTAATAAATGACAATTGAACAGTGAACAATGAACATTTCCCCGAAGAAAT
>JBGPBY010000445.1:0-6157 GCA_041481485.1 Terriglobia bacterium | reverse complement strand
GAGGAAACTCAAATCGTCATGGTCGATTCCGTAGGGATTCGCTCCGCCGAGGAAATGATTGACGGCTGCGAGGCGTGCATACCAGGCGCTAAGATTCCATTTGATTGGTTACTCGACCGGCTCACAGGGAATTCTGGAGTCGATACCGAATACATTTTGGAGGCGCCAGCCAAATGCCCAAAATGCGGGCGAGATGTGAAGGAAAAGACGCTCATCGAATGGATTCGGCCCAGATAGCGCCACAATCTGCGGGTCCCTTAGACTGCTGAGGGATCATCAGAGGTAAGGATGTCCCCCGTCCCTGCAAGCTGATACCTGCCCCTTCCAAGGTAAATGACACCCACTCCGCCGCTCGTTTGCAAGCGCAGCAGCCCCTCTACTTCTGTCTTTGGATGGTCGATGGTTCCGATATCCACGATCTCTACCCACACCTGCAGCTGGTGAATTCGCCCGGCGGTATCGGTGGCGGGGAACGAATACTTGAATCGCTCCCCCTTCACCCACATGTTGTGTTTCCCCCACAATATAAAGAGGTCAGTGTCCTCGGAAAGTCGTTCTGGAAAGCAGCCTCCTCCTTTAATGTAGAATAGCGTCGATTCATTTCACTCTCTGAGCTGCTCACGCTTCACAGACAGAATCCCTTCTCCGGAGCAAACATCCCGATGCGCTGCGAGGAAAAAGAGTCGCTCTCCGAAAGACAGGAATCCTCATTCCTGGCCTATTTGGCTGCGGTCCAGAGGATGCGAGAAAACGGGTCAGGGGTGTCTCTCGGTGAGTTCAGGCTCCTATGGGGCGCGGCGGTGTGCGCCAATGAGGATTATGTGGTTTCGCAGAGTTCCTTACGTGACCACATTTCAAGGCACGGCTGTTAAGTGGCTCTGATTTTCCTTGCGACGTTCGTTCGTGGGCGCGATTCGATGGATGAATGAAGAACCGCTCCCCGCACAGGCTTGGGTCCCCACACGGGGAACGCTACGGCAAAGGCTGCAATCGGCGGCAGTATACCTCCCTATGTTCAATATTGACCAGACGAGAATCCATCCACGGGATAAGCCTTTGACAACAAGCCAGAGGCCTTGCGAGATGAAGACTTACCGTGTTACCGGTCCCATATGTGTGATGCTTAAAGAGGAAAGTTCCTACGTGCCGCGCTCTTTACCTAAGGGCGCGATCGTTTCTTTAAAAGAGATGTCCCTCGACTTCATCCGGCATCTGATAGCGGATTGGAATGGCAAGAATACCTTGTTGTTTGCGCGCGAACTGCTGATGAACGCGGAGCGTGTTTCCGAAGGCGAGCGGTAGGGGAGGGAATCCCGGCGCCCTTCGACGCCGCGCCTACACGCGTAAGAGATCAGATGATTTCTCTATTAGAAAAATGAGGGCGGCCGCCTGGGGTCAATTCACGGCCACCTTTAACTGAAGGGGATTTCAATGTCTCGAAAAACTTAGCATGGGGTCGAGCGTGCCAGTATGCGACTTTCGTATATCCGAATTCAGCCTAGGAAGGAATTTGAGCACTCGGAGAATGAGGCCAGCGCCACCGAAGCAGCGCCGGGAGAGGCTAATAAATCAATGGCTGTGAAAAAAAACAACGCAATGTTCGTCAGGATTGGCCTTGTATCCGGCATCGATCAGATCCTGCATGGACCTGGGGGGTGTTTTTCGATCCGCTGTGTACTGATCGATCGCTTCCTGAAGATGTCGGCAATTTTCGTCTTTCCCACTCACAAAAGTGCGCACTACGATTGCCGACAGGGCCGTCATTAAGACCAGTGAAATCGCTACCTTCATAGCTATCGACTTTTTCAAAGTGCCCTTCCCCGTGATAGTTCAGTTAGGAATTTCGCCAGCATTATACACGCCCGGCGCCCTTCGACGCCGGGCCCATTCTACTTCGTGAGTTGGTGAATCCGGTCCATCGACCGGTGTACTCCGATGATGTTGGCCATGATCAGCCGTCCGAATCACGGCCCGCAGCTGAAAAGGAGAAGTCCGCTCAGGAGGCCTGAATTATCTTCTTCGGCGCGAGCGGACCTTCAATAGCGACTGCTTCAATTGAGGAATTACCTGTTGTTCGCGACCGCGCTCGATTTCGTCGCTCCATTTTTAGTAATACCGATTCGCGGTGGCAACCGCAACACCGATTCTTTTTGCCGCAGCTCCGGGACTCAGCGAGTCTTCAATGAATGCTTTTCGAAGTAGATCGAGTCTTTCCTTTGGCAGCTTCATTCGTGAACTCCCTGGCGCGACGCCGTCTCGATCGTGACCTCGTATCCCTGTTCCTGGTCCCCTGAGTAAGGCACGATGATTCCCTCGATTGGCCCGTTGCTCAGGTGCACGAGTGCCCGTGCGCCGATGCGCATGGCCTCTTCAATTTTTGGATTGTGGTCGACGAAATGGAACGTTTCGCGAGTACCGTGAGTCTTGTGGTAAATCACATACCGAAGATGGATTCCGTTAAATGTAGCGTGCATCCTGCAAGCTGTTCTCCTTGAAAGTGTGAGAGAAGTTTTTAACACTCGGATAATCGCGGGTCAATGTCTGCCAGAGAAGCGTCCGGACTGCCGATGTCTGGTGAACCAGAAAGCGCTGGTTGAATGGATACGGCCGGTCGGCCAAAATGCGGCAAGCGTGGCAAGCAGAATCGCGCGCCGGTTATCCCGACTTCTTTTTGAATCCAGGATCCTCGGGCAAAAGCTGATCCGTGATCATGCGAACGCAGAGTCCGAGCTGATTCAGATCCTCCGGGCGAAAATAGCTCAGCAGTTCATGCATCGTAACGGTCCCGACTGCCAAAACAAACGCTCCTATCAACGCTGTCATTTCGGTGTAATTCGGGCCAAGCTCCAATACCCCTGGTTCGTGATCGCGACTGATGAAAGCCCCATATGATGGGCTGCTGTGAATGGTGGTCGAAAATCTGCTGTAAAAGCGATAGCGATCAATGCGTCCAAGATACGCGCAAAGGTCCTTTATAGAGGGATTATCTGGAACTCCTCCCTTACCCTTACGTTCCGACTTCACTATTTGCCAGCACCATGAATATGGTTTGAAAGGGTGGAATTTGCCTTTTACAGATTCATAGCTCCGTCTAAGAAGTTCTCTGTCGGTTTCGGTTTTGGCTCCGTTCGAGAAAGTAAATTGCTGTTCTATCGTTCCGAATTCGACAAAGAGTTTGGCGCGTGCAGCTGAGTCTTCTTTAAGAATGATTCCGAGGTCTAGAGTAGCTTCAAACAACGATCGCGTGACCATCGCGGCGGGGCCAAGGTACCCCTGTTGCAAAAGGTGCCGAATCGAAACAATACAGTTCGATATTTTGGCGTAAAGGATACCGATACCTAGCGGTGCTCCTTCAGTTATTCGGCGGTCAGCGACGTACCTGTAAAATATCCAGAGATTGTCGAGCTTTTTGAACAGCGGCCCATGCTTTTCCATTCCCAAAGCAATGGCGCTTTTCTCATGTGCTCTAACGTGAGCGAGGATTTCGTTTAATTCCTTCTGGTAACTTCGTCTCATCGTCCCAAGCGATTATTGAAGAAAGGCCGGTTGCCAGCATGAGGCCAGCGCTCAGTCTGCAGACTTACCCGCCCGGAGATTCAGTGTTCGAGTGATACGCTGAAAGTAGACTACGGCGTGAGGTCATCTCTGGTCCGCCCGCGCCTGCCTGGTTCCATGGAAATCTGAACCATCCGCCCGAACCGGCTGTCCTTAGTCGTGGTGAATCCAAATGAAATCAAAAAACGAAAAAGTGATCGCGTTTCTGCTATGGACGTTTGCTCTAGTGGTGCCTGTCTCCGCCCAGAATAGCGCCATTTCCCCAGCCCCAGTGAATGTCCAGGTTATGTTTTCGGAACAACAGGTTGATGGCGTTCAGATTGTCGAAATTCGAACGCTATCATTGGCAACCGATACGACAGGTACATTCGCGTTCAGTCACCTTACGCCATTTCCGCAACTGTGTACGCCTTCGCCTGGTCCCATGCCGCTTCAAGTCGGAAGCAAAGTCGCAGGAATGTTGACGGCAACGACGGATGGCCGATTCCAGGTTAATCTCAACCTTTCGTATGTCTCCGCAGAAGGGTGCAAACAGGTAGGGAACTTCAGCTCACCAGTTTTCAGGACGGAGACCATTACGAAAAATGCCGCCGTATTAAGCGGTGACGTAATTCCTATTGTTTTTAAGAAGTCCAATGGCGAAGAACTGAAAATAGATATCACCTTGACCGCTCAGAAGTAATTCCTGACTGGCTTTTTTCGTTTCATACAGCTCGAGAATTTAACCCGGTGCCACCGGAGCAGCCGAGCGACCCAACTTTGGCATCAACAAATCTCGGCAGGATAATTCTCTGCAGAAAGAGAAATCATATATGAAATCTGTCGTGCTTTTCGGAACGATCGCGCTGTTTTGCGGCCTGACCTGGCCTGGTTCCATTCAGGCCCAGACCAACGGGGTCTCAATTACTGGTTGGGTCATGAGCAGATCCGGCTCCGGGCTGGCGGGCGCAACGGTAATTGCAAGGAACCGGTCTACTGGATTCGTCGCCACTGTTGATGCCGATATTTCTGGAAGGTTCAGCTTTAGCGATCTTCCCGACGGCAGCTATTCAGTTTCGGCAATTGCGTCAAGCTTTGATGAGCCACGAATCCAACGGACTCAAGTTATGCCGCAATCGGTTTTGGCAGCTCTGAGGGCGAAATTCGAAGCGCCGGAGAAGGGGCGGGACATCAAAGAACCGCAGCTGGTACCTACGCCGGATAAGGGAGGCCCCAGAAGACCAATAGTTATCAAGCCAAGAGGCAATTATCTGTAGGGAGGGAATTGCGATTTCGTCGCCTTTCGACGCCGGTATAGTTTACTTCGTCAGTTGGTGGATCCGGTCCATATTGCGGTGCACGACACGCCGATTTATTATTCCCACATGCCCCGCGACTTCTTCGACCCTCCGCCGGAACAGCAATTGGAACTTGTCCGCAATTAGTAACCAGGAATTCCCGCGGCTTTCAGAAACTTGTTAACCAGTTCGCCAGGAACAATCGAAATAATCCCAGCGGGTAATTGCTTGTTTCCCACCGTCAGCCGTTGAGTCACAATGCCGATAGGGCGGCCATCGCGCAGGAAGACAGGCGACCCGCTCGTACCTTCGATTGCCGATGTCTCGATGTAAAGTGCGTGTTCCGCCAATGGTAGGCGATCAGAATTGTTGCTCACTACGCCGGTGCGAAAGAACTGCATGAGATTCCCGCCTGGGGCTTCTAGATATGCCCAAATAAAAATGGGGGAAGTCTCCGCTACTGATGAACTTTCCACAAACGGACCTGCCAGCGGGGAGTTGCTACTTATTGGAAGCTTGATGAGGGCAAGATCGAGGCTTGGATCTCTTAACTTTACTTCCGCAGGAGTGGGCGGAATATCTCCCAATCCTCCTACGAAGTAGGCATTCCCTTCAGCTAGAACGTGATTTGCTGTCAACATGTAGCCATCACCTGAGACGAAACAACCGCCACCGAAGCCCACAATCGGATGTTGCAATCCAGAAGCATCAGCAAATAACAGATGAGCCTTCTCATTTATTTTCGGCTGGTGAGTATTGAGAATTATTTTGTTCGACGCCTTAAAACGACTGAGATTATCCTGCCCAACGGCGCGGACAGGTAGCGTCAATTCAGTCAGTACAGCCAGAGTAACGCTAATCTTGACTAAGCTTGCGATAGCTCTTTGACTTTCAAAGGATCGTAGCACTTTCCCGCCTCCCAGAGGGTTGAAGAAAGGGCGGCTGCCGGCATGAAGCCAGCGCTCAGTCTGCAGACCTACCCGCCCGGAGATTCAATGTTGAATGAACGGAGTGATTAGATTTCAGGGAGTGCCCGAATCTGGTCCACCTGGGCTACAATTCGCCAAAGACCGTGTCGACCTTCCGCCCGAGGAAATCCACGCCGTCCTCAGATTTAATTCTTCCCCTTCTTGTCCGGATAGTAGCATCGTCCCATGAACCGAGACCTGCCTGACCTGTCACCGGAGGAAACTCAAATCGTCATGGTCGATTCCGTAGGGATTCGCTCCGCCGAGGAAATGATTGACGGCTGCGAGGCGTGCATACCAGGCGCTAAGATTCCATTTGATTGGTTACTCGACCGGCTCACAGGGAATTCTGGAGTC
>JBGPBY010000444.1:0-6187 GCA_041481485.1 Terriglobia bacterium | reverse complement strand
TTGACACGGTAGAGGTCATCAGTTCGATCCTGGTCGCGCCCATTTCGCATCTCTTTTCAAATCAGATTCATGCGGAAACGCTGACTGCCAATGACTTTGATTTCGCCTCTCCTCTCGAGTTCTTATTATTCCCAAATTGACTCGAATTCACGGGACACTCTCCGGCGACGCCTGAAGAATCTTCAACTTCGCAAGGCAGTCCGCAATTGACTGCTACCGTTCCCAGGTAACACTCAATCGCGGTGAGTTATATGCCGCTGAAAGCCACTTGGCTGTAAAGCACGACGAGACGGCCATTTGATCTTGGCGGTTGGTAAACACTAGCCAGTCTATCGCGACTCATCGGGGCCGATACTTATCAAAGATTCCAAAATTTCGCAGTATTGATCTTATGTGGGAAGGGTATCTGCGGGCTCCAATGGCGCGGCAAGTACCGGATGGAGAGGCTTAGATTCGGGGAGAAATTCCGGCCGCGCGTTGATCAGAACGACTCCAGGTTTGAGCTTCAGTTTCTGTTTCAGCACCGGGATTTCACCATATCAATTGAACACAGTGGAACCGAAACCGGAGGGCAAACGCGATCGCCCTTATCAGTTTCACGTCCTCGGCTTTATAGCTCGAAGAGTGCACGTTGACATGTGCATGTTAGCGGATCATGATTCGACAATCCATCCATGAAGAATATCGTGCGCACCGTCGTGTTGGGCTTTCTTGCAGTGTTCATCGTCATCGCTGTTGCGCCGCCATTCCGGTCACAGACGGTTACCGGAAGTATCGAAGGCACAGTAACCCGAACCGACCGCTCGGAAGCGATTTCCGGAGTCGAGATTTTCCTGGCCGGTGGGACGAATCCCGGAATCACAGCGATCGAGGCCCAGGATGTGCTCAATCAGAACGCCGCATACGGTGTTGCAATGCCGGAGGATCTCCGCCAGATTGCGCTGAACGGCTCTCCGAATTTCTATACAACGAACGGTCCCGCCCGAGGGCTTCGGCCTGTGGCGGTGACCGACGGTGCTGGTCATTTCTCAATCGGCAATCTTGCGTCTGGAACGTACACTGTTCGCGCGCAGCGGAGTGGATACTTTGGTCCGATCAGCAACGGCATTGCCGCAACCAATGTGTCCGTCACCATCGCGGTCGTGCCGCAACAGGCACAGTCGGTCTCATTGTCGCTTGGCGCGGCAGCGTCGGTCAGCGGCCGCGTGACCAATCCCCAGGGAACCGCGGCTGGTTTGATGGGAATCGATCTCTGGACTACGGTCGAAGCAATTGGAGTGCGGTCGATACGGGCATATGACCCTGGCTCCTTTGATGGCGGCTACAGTACCAACGCGTATGGCGAATATCGAATTGATGGCCTTCCTCCCGGAGAGTATTACGTTGAGGCAAACCCTGCCCGAGCGGGCGGTTCGGTCATCACCTGCCTGGATTGCCCGACCATACGCCCGCCGGCAGGCTCAGTAATGAACGTTCGAACCTTCTATCCATCGACAATTGACCCGACTGCTGCAATGCCGATTGTGCTCCATACTGGCGATAACGTCACGGGCCTGGACATTCGTTTGCGCACCGGGCCGATCCGGAAAATTTCCGGCAATGTCATCAACAGTCTTCCTCATATCCCAGAACTCTCGATTGCTGGGTCTTATTCACTGACAGATTTGTTGCAGGGAATACAGGTGCAGTTGCCCCAGGCGGCCGATGCCGCACGGGCAACCCTTGAGCTTGTTCCACGCGACCCTGCACAGCCACTTCTGAATCTCCTCAACTACAATTTTGCCCTGTTTGCCGATGGAGGACGATTTGAACTGGCAGGTGCGATTCCGCCAGGCACATACGATCTGTATGCCGTCATTCAGGACTATCCCGGCTTTGGCGTTCCGGATCCGCACGTCCAGGGATTCAGTTATGGCAGAACATCACTCATTGTCGGCAATGAGGATTTGAACGGTATCGCGGTTAATGTTCATCGAGGGGTCGACCTTAAAGGTCGCGTTACGCTTGATGGAAGCGCTCCATCCAGAACGGATCTGCAAATAGCTTTGGATCCGGTGGAGACTCCTCGAACGGGGAATTTTGGCGGCCGCTACTCGATCGGATCGGACGGATCGTTTTCCATTCCATTTATGCCGGAAGGCCGCTACCGGATTCATGTTGTACCTTCCGGCCCTTCGCCACGGAGCAGAAGCCGATTTCCTCCAATTCCCAATACTTACGTCGCGGACATTCGGCAGGGGAATGTCAGTATTTACGATGACGGAATCCATATCGGAACTTCAATCCCGGAACCCATCGAGATTAGTCTGCAGACCAACGGCGGCGGTATCGATGGCGTCATTACCGATAACGGCGGGAAACGGGTTTATGGTCCGACAGTGGTCCTGGTGCCCGCACCCCAGCATCGCAGAAATTTCGAGTTATTTGTCCAGACAGTCAGCGATTTCGCCGGACATTTTGCCATGTCCAATGTTGTTCCAGGGGATTACAAGCTCTTTGCTTGGGAGGACAACACTGCTCGATTGTATGAAACCCCGGAGTTTTTCACAGCGCATGAGGACTTCGGAAAACCCGTAGCCGTCACTCCTGGGACGCGTCAAACGGTAAACGCTTCGCTGATTACGAAATAACTCAGGAATCTGCTGCAATTATTTCTGCGCGGCCATCTTATTACGGGTGTGCTGAACTCTGTTCGCGGCCCGACGCCTTGGATTCTCTTTGTGATAGAAGTCGAAATTCTCGAAGGCCTCCATTTCTATTGCTTACTGTAGACATTGGCCAAGACCAACTCGGCGGTGCCGATGTCTTTCTCCAGTTGGAGCACATGCGTCAGGTACTCTTCTACCTTGGGGAAGATCGTCAGAGCAGCCGGAGAAGATTGAATAAAGAGCAATTTGAAAGGTTGTCACAAAAACCTGGGAACAACTTGGGAACAATAAGCGCCGAATACCGTGCAGTATTTTTCGACAGTGTTAGTCGTCAGCGGACGTAGCTACGGAAGTTGCGGCAACCCGAAATTCTGGCGCAACAGATTCCGCCATGACGCAAACGCCTCCCTCTGAGGTGAACCGCTGGAGCACGGCAAATTATTGGAAATCTCCTGTCGTGATATGAGGGGTGATGGAAGGGTCTCGTTGACAATCGACACGATTCGATACAGCGACGTACAGTCTGTGAGGCCAAATCGCGGATCGGAGACGATGGATTTCAGCAGAACAGAAGTATCCGGCCGCGACTCCTTGGCGACAGCGAGCAAGAACTGTTCCGGACCATGAGCGAGATTGGCCTGAGCCAATCGCAGCGTGGTGTAAAACCAGTTGGTGAGGGTTGGGCTGAAGATACCGGACCGCCATCTCCCCGGAATCCGGGTGTCCGTTGCCGGCAACAGTCGTGATCGCTCCGGCGGGACACCGTGTCTATGACGATCCCCATAGGAAAACCGAGTTGGGATTGCCGCCGCGCTGGAGCCGCAGAGATGAACTGAATTCGCAGGTGCATCAAATCAAAATTGCAACCGAGCAAAACCTGCTTTTGCTTTATGATCGTAGTGGTGTCGGCCTCAAGGCCTTTCCCTGGAGAATCTATGACTGAAATCATCTTTCTTGTTGAAGAAGCTCCCGACGGGGGTTATGCCGCCAGAGCACTGGGCGAATCGATTTTCACTCAGGCCGAAGACCTCACGGAACTTCACAAAAACGTCAGGGATGCGGTTGCCTGTCACTTTGACCAGGGGCAAGGTCCTTCGATATTACGCCTGCACTTTGTTAAAGAAGAAATCCTTGCCCTGTGAAACTGCCGCGTGATCTTTCTGGATCTGATCTCGCAAAGAAACTAGTACTCCTCGGATACTCCGTCACTCGCCAAACCGGAAGTCATATTCGTCTTACGACAATGCAAAATGGGCAGCATCACATCACGGTACCCGAACATGACGTACTCAAGGTAGGCACCTTGTCCGGCATTCTGCACGACATCGCTGCACACCACAAGATCTCAAAGGACGATCTGATTCAGAAAATATTTTGAACTGAGGAAGATTTGCAAACACTTTCGAGTGCGAACAATCTGCGAACAATTTTCTGCCGAACACGGTAATACACCGTCATCGAACAGCAACCAAGAACACAGAAGAACCAACAAGACAATGTACCTGGACTACCTTGACACGGTAGAGGTCATCAGTTCGATCCTGGTCGCGCCCATTTCCCTTCCCTTTTTTTCAATAACCTTCGCAAAACTCGATTCCTTCCGACAGGTGTGGCCAGCGTCTTTCTGACCGCTTATTGGACTCAAATGGACTCGAGTTCAGATAGTGTGCTCGCGTAACTCGTTACGAATGCGTAATTTCATCGAACACGCCAGGCAATGATCGCTACTTTCTTGGGTAGCACTCAATCGCGGCGAGTTGTGCGCTGCCGACAGCCAACTCTGCGGTAATGGTCATTGCTACTCGCAGCCTGGTCATTGATCGGGCAACCTTAACGCAATTGAGATCGTTGGCGTGCGAACGCGGCGTCTTGACGGATTCATGACAGAGATTTGTCCGTCCGCTGATTCAGGTGTGGTGAAATGAAAACGCTTATGGCCAGGAAACATTCGTTGAGGCGTGACTTCCGAGGTCGGTTGACAGTGGTGCTTCTCGTAGTGCTGCTTCCGCCGGCGGCCACGCTGATTTGGCTCGGGCTTCGATTGCTAGAGGTGGACCGCAGCCTGCAAGCGCAAAGGGAAATCGAAGGCCGGGAAGCGGCGGCGGCGGGTATTAGCGCGTCATTAGCGCAATCCCTTGCCGAATTGGATAACCGCATCGCGACGGGCGAGACACCTGAAGGCGTTCTCCGGATCACCGCAACCGTAACGCGTGTGAGCGGAGAGCCCCCAGGCCGAATACTCTGGAATCCAAATCCACCCAGTTTACAAGAGGCCGCGACTATGCCTTTCATCGAATCTGAGAAGGCGGAGGTTCGTGGTCATCCTGAAGAAGCGCTGCGTGACTACACCGAATTGGCGCGCGCCGCGAGTCGAAGTGTACGCGTCGGTGCCCTTGTACGTATGGCACGAGTGCAAAGGGGGCAGCGGCGGATCGACGACGCGCTCAATACTTACAAAGCGCTCGCGAAAGTCCACGATATTGCATTCAATGGAGCGCCGGTGGACCTTATTGCGCGCCGAGAAATTTGCAGATTGCTGAAAGATTCGCACAGGCTGGAGGTACTCCGAGCGAACGTGGAAGTTCTCGTGAGCGACTTTCTCGCAAATCGCTGGACGTTGGATCGCGTCAATTGGGAGCTGAACGCGGATGACATTGAGCAGCTGGCGGAACGTCCCCTTGGGATCTCCGCCGAGCGAAAGGCCCTCAGCGCAACGGCAGAATGGATCTGGCGCAATTCCGGCAGCGCTCTTTCCGAGTCGGGCCCGCGGGGAGTTGTCATGGATGGGATTCCGGTGACGATCCTCCCGAGCTCCGAGACTCCGCAGAACGAGCCACGGCAATTCCAGGCTATCGCGGTGGGGCCCTCCGTCGTCCAGGGATGGCTGGAACACGCGTCGCAGAGCGCATCTGTGAAAGCA
This sequence comes from Terriglobia bacterium, assembly GCA_041481485.1. Classification (GTDB taxonomy): domain Bacteria; phylum Acidobacteriota; class Terriglobia; order 20CM-2-55-15; family 20CM-2-55-15; genus JBGPBY01. Next base: position 619 of record JBGPBY010000444.1, on the reverse strand, counting down.
GGGCGCTTCAGTCTGCTGACAGAATCCGGCGAGTTGTTCATGGGGGGTGCTCCCGATTCCGGCGATGCGGGCCGAGGCGGAGTCCGGCGTAATCCTTCGGATACGGGATTGCCGTGGACAGTGGTCCTCAGTCCGACTGAGGCCTCGCGCGCAGCGGCGAGTTTCGACGGCCGTCGACGTCTTCTCGTTTTGGGACTCATAGCCATCGTCCTTCTGCTGGCCGGGGGCGGTTACGTGCTGTGGCGTGTGACGGAGCGGGAACTGGCGGTTGCGCGTCTCCAGACGGATTTCGTTGCAACAGTTTCGCACGAGTTCCGCACGCCGCTGACATCACTGCGGCATATCACCGAACTCCTTCAGGAAGACGACGAGTTTCCCGCCGATCCATCAGGAGCGGGCAGGGAGCGGCGAAAGACGTTTTATGCAGCGCTTGAACGCAGCACCGAGCGGCTCCATCGGCTTGTAGAATCTCTGCTCGATTTCTCGCGAATGGAGACGGGCCGAAAGCCCTGGCGACTGGAATCGGTGGACGCAGGCGTCCTTACCGCCGGAGTGGTGTCGGAATTCCAAAGCGAGGTCGAGGCTCGTGGTTTCCGGATCGACTTGATTGCGGATAGAC
>JBGPBY010000443.1:0-6194 GCA_041481485.1 Terriglobia bacterium | reverse complement strand
AGACGCCGTCACCTTGCGGAGGTTGCAACTGCGAGGATACGAGGTTGTCACTGCCAGCTCGAAGCAAGAGGCGATGGAATGGATTGGCCGGACCATATTCGACTACATTCTCGTTACAGTACCGAGCCCTGCCACCGACGATTTTCGAGACCTCTCCGAAATTCGGCGGCTTGCAAGGACATCGGCGGTTGTACTGATGACCACCGACACAACCACTCCGTTAATCGAAGAAGTATTGATAGACGGCGGTATCGAACTGGCTCAAGCGTCCCCGTTGATCACGAAGGTCGCCGCACTCTCCAAACCTGTATTAATTGCCAGTCCACAGCTGAGTCCAGGGCTGATTCAAGCAATGCGTAACGGGGGTCTGGAGGTCTATGTTGCAAGCACGCTTCAGTTCGCCGTGGATTTGCTCGTGGATCGCCGGTGTCACATTATCGTCATGAAACTCTGCGTTCCCGGAATGAGACACGAGACCGATTGGGCAATCTTTCATCGGATTGACTTAAGAGTGCTGACCATCCTCGCTGCCGCTTCGCGGGGCATACCATCCGCAATTGTTCATTACACAAAACCTCAAAAAGCCGTCCAGTTCATCGAGCTATTTGAATACATCGCCGCAACATGCCCCAGCCCCTGCGGATTTACCGAACATTTCAGGGAAACAGAGCCGCGGTCTATGAAGGCGTGAAGGAATTCCCTCTCCCAACGGGAGAGGGCGGCCGAAGGCCGGGTGAGGGGTACCACAAGTAGATATTGTTACTTGCGGTACCCGTCACCGGCCGCTGCGCGGCCCCCTCTCCCGTCGGGAGAGGGATTTCTTGATCGCAGCCGATTGCTTCATTATACAAAGTTCTTTATAATTAATCGCGGCGAGTTCAATCTCTGAAAGGTGACCTCATGAAATCCTCTGTCAGGAACTTATTCATGGCTCTCGGCCTCGTCGCCATCGGCGTAGCCATTGGCGTGGCGGGCATCTACATCGGGGATACCGACGACGCGCCCGGTGCCTCGCTAATCGGCATCCTGCTGATGATCGGCGCAGTGGCGCTTGCCGTCTGGATCGCGCGGCGCAAGACATGAGAAACAGCTGCGAATCCTAAGATCGCTAACTCCCAAATTCAGGAGGAGCACCCTCAGAGACTCGATCTGCCGGAACCAGCGCAAAAATCACTTCCGCCATTGTGACCGCCGCTGACTTAAGAACCCTTCGCTCAGCTCGGGAGACAGCCTTAATATCCAGAAAATGCTCAGCATGACTCACGTGCGTCCTGCTCAGTTCCGGCTCACTGCTGGCAACTCCACCTCGTTGAATGCATACTGCGCGCGTCGAAGTTCGCCTGAGAATGTGACAGATCTATTACGGATTTTTGATCATTTGAAGACAATCCACGTGATGCGATTCACTTGTCCAACCTCCAGGCGTAAACTGTGCTTCACAAATTTCGGATCATTCAGCTGAACTGCTCCAGCGGGGAAATATGAAGCGACCGGCTATTGCGATTCTCGTGATGAGTTTGATGACGTCTCTAAACGGTCTGCCATTATCGGCGCAATCGTCGAGTTCTGGCTCGCCAGCTTCATCGGGGAGTTCGGGAACCGGCAATGCGAGCCGCTCAAACACCACTCCAACTCCCAACAGGCAGGTTCAACCCCCGCGGTTTATAAGCGGACAGGTAATCTCTGAAAGCGGTCAAAAGATTCGGGACTCCGTCTCCGCAAGGCTCGTCTGCGGCACGAGAGCATTGCAGTCCGTTCACACGGACTTGAATGGGTTGTTCCAGTTTTCCCTTGGGCTTGGCCTCCAGAGCAATATGGAAATAACCGCCGCAGACGATTCCTCGCCGTCAGCAGTGTCTTCGTCAGGGTTCCCAGCTATCGGCGGACCGAGCACGAACTCCGGAGACCGAGTCGTTAATCTTTCCGGATCGAGTTTGACTGGATGCGAAATTAATATCTCAGTGTCAGGCTACGAGCCAGCCAGACGCACGATCACGGATTCCCTCTCGTTCGGCACTTTGGATGTGGGAGTTGTGATTGTAAAACCCATCGGCACAGATGAAGACGACGTCATCAGCGCAACTTCGCTGCTGGCTCCAAAGAATGCGCGCAAAGAGTTCGAAAAAGGAGTTGGGGACCTCAGGCAGAACCGTAAAGATTCGGCGGTTCAGCACCTGGAAAAGGCGGTTTCCCAGTATGACGAGTTTGCCGCCGCATGGTACGAACTCGGCAAACTCTACTCGACTAGCGATTCCACCAGGGCCCGACACGCATTTGAAAAAGCCATCGCTGCCGATGAACACTTTGTCGATCCCTATGTTCATTTGGCCGCACTGAAGCTGGATGCCAGGGATAATCCCGGCGCCATTCAGACAGCCGCCAAGGCTCTGGCGATTCAACCTCTGAACAGACTGGCGAACTATATTCACGCCGTCGGCAACTTTAATTTGGATCGTCTTGACGAAGCGGAAAAAAGCGCGCGGACGGCGGAAAAGACAAAGAATGGCTACTTGCCACAGTTGCATGCCCTGCTGGCAGACATCCTGGTGAAAAAGGGAGATTATCCGAACGCAATTCTCGAAATGCAAAGCTACCTGCAGGAAGCTCCACTGGGCGCCTTTGCGACCCAGATCAAACAGAATCTTGAACGCCTCAACATCGCAGGAGTCCACACCGGCAGCGATTCCTCTTCGGTTGTCGACCATCCATAATCTGCGAGTTGCCCCCTGCGGTGAGAATCCATGACGCAGAGCTTGTGCGAATCCTGTCGGAACTTGCGAGAAATCCGCACGACGAGATCAAGATTCCTGCTTTGCGAATTGTCGTTCACGAACGACGGATATCCGAAGTATCCACCTCAGCCGGTTGTCCGGTGCGGTGGGTACAAAGAGAAAAGCGATCCAGGGCAACAGCAAAAAGAAAAGACGTAACTATTTCAGCTGAGCAAATGAATACTGAAACGAAACTAGCTTTATCCGTCTAATCCGTCCTGTTAGCCAATCTCCAATTCTGATGCGACGAATAGGAACGGTAGCGTCGCGAACCGGCAAGGCGATCGCGATTGCAGGATTGACGACGCTTAGAAACCATCATTAGGGAGGAAACACACCATGAGACGACACTCCGGATTGCTGATGCTCATCATTTCGTCCTTGTTTGCGCTGAACGCCCGGCCTGCATTGTCCCAATCGACAATCATCAGGGTTCCGACCACAAACCCGCTTTTCGAAAGCAATATCTAATGGAAATTTGCTTCGAACGGAAGACTGGGTCTCGCCGCCTCTGGAGGTGGATTTTTGGTGGCGCCTCTGAAACATCGCACTTCCGACCACACTTATGCGTTGTTCTACAGCAATCTCAGCAAGAAAATGACGGCTGGCAACTTTGGCCCACGTTTCACCGCCGGACCCTATGCCGTTGCAGCGGGCAGGGATTCCTGGACAGGGGCGAGGGCGGGAGCGCTTCTCGGATACGAGCAACCAATCCACGCTAAAGCTCAGGTCGTCGCCGTCTGGTACAGTGGCCAGAATCAGGTCGGATACCTCACACCGGGAATCTCTTTCGCGCTTCCCGGCAAGAGTTTTCTGATCGCCGGCTACAGCGTCGGCAATGACAGTTACGGAAACGACAGAAGCAATCGATTTCCTGTTGTGCGTTACAAAATCAGGCTGTGAACGCAGGCAGTTTGCCATTCAAGAAAAGTTGGCATAGGACATGGCGCGTGCTACTGACCCGCCATGTCCTGATCTTTACTTTTGAAGCGCGGACAGCTAGCACTGACGTCCAGATAAACAATGTCGTCAGTTTACTGTCCAGCGGATACAATTTCTCATATGCGTATTTTTATACTGATGGCCGTTCTATTTTTTCAGATTCCGGCGGTGCAATCCCCCACGATAGAAGAACCCACCCCTGAAGCAGGCATTTCCGTCAATGTGAATCTGGTCAATGTGCTGTTTACCGTTTCGGATCGTAAGGGCCGCTTTGTGACGACGCTTCCGATGAACAAATTTCGGGTATTTGAAGACAACAAACCGCAGCCGATCACCCATTTCAGCAGCGAAACGGACTTGCCTCTAACGATTGCTATATTGATCGACACAAGCGGCAGCATCGGCGACAAACTGGTCTTTGAACAGCAGGCTGCGATCGAATTCCTCAAATCGACCCTGCGGCGCGGACAGGATCGAGCGTTATTGATCACATTTGACACTGGAATCGATCTGCTGCAGGACTATACGGACGACACCAGCAAGCTGTCTCGAGCCGCGGAAAAGATTCGGGCCGGTGGAAATACCTCCATGTACGATGCCATTTATTTGGCTTCTTCAGACAAATTGGCCAATCAGGCGGGCCGCCATATTGAGATTGTGATCAGCGATGGCAACGACACGTTCAGCCGCAAATCGATTGACGATGCCTTGCGAATCGCGCAGCAAAGCGATGCTGCGATTTATTGCATCAGCACGAATTCAATCCTTGGGAATTCCTCTCGTGATACGGCGAATGGAAATAAGGCGCTCCGCCGTCTCGCTGAAGAGACCGGTGGCAGGATATTTCTGCCGTTGAATACGAGTGAATTGGGGCCAAACTTTCAGAAGATTAATGAAGAGCTCCGTTCTCAATATGCGCTGACGTATCGCCCGAGCGCAAAGCAGGACGGCGCGTTCCACAAAATCCGCATTGAAACCGGCGATCGTCAGCTGAACATTCAGGCGCGCAATGGGTATTTTGCCGCGAAACTCGACTGACGCGAAAAATCAGGTCGCATACATGAAAGCTTTGCTTGTCGTCTTCGTCAGTGTTCTTGTCGCGGAACTGGGAGACAAAACTCAGGTCGCTACGCTTCTTTTCGCTACAGACACCAGCCTGAGTCGATCTGGCGTTTTTGCGGCATCGGCGCTGGCGCTTGTGTTGAGCAGTCTGATAGCAGTTGTCCTGGGCGCACAAGTGTCTCGTTATGTTTCGCCGACCACCTTGAAGAGTTTGGCAGGCGCGGGCTTCGTCATCATTGGCATTTGGCTTTTGGTGAGCGCGAGAAGCTGACTCCCACCCGGCAGATCTCATTGTCGCATGGGACGGTGATGTCCTTACCGTGGGATGGCTTGCCTTGACTTACAGTTGCCTGGAAGTGACTCTATATACGAAGCGAAGCGGTCATTGAAAAGAGCTCCAGGGCGGCGTTCCCGGAGCCTCCTGACGATCTCTGGTCCAGGCATGCCTAATTCGTTAAGAATTAACCCGGCGACCAACGCCGATCGATTGAACCCCATTCCGCAATGAGACAATACACGGTATCCCGATCTAACAAGATTCGCGCCAAGCATGCCGATGGCATGCAGCTTGTGGAGGTTGGGCAGTTCTTCATCAAAGATGGGAAAGTAGACGTACAAGCATTTGTTCGGAGCTGTTGGGACACCGAAGTCCAGTTCCCCTTCCATATCGATGATCGTATCCACCTTGTGGCGCTCTAGCAGTTGCCAGTTGGTGATTGCCGGCGATATGAACAATTGCCCTGCATCATCGACCTGAAACAGCTCCATTTGAAAAAGTTCCATTCAACACCACTATACGGCCTTCCGAGCCAAAGGACAGTTTGAGATTATTACAAAAGGAATCTGATCCGCTTGATAAGGTTTGACCCGCGGATGCAGGTTACATACATCGGTCCGCCCGAGTAGCGCTGCAGACTTTAAACGATGAACAACCATGGCGAATGGCATGTGCTCATCTAATAGAGCCTTGTGAATTCCGCTTTTCCGAGCAGCCGCCACCGGCCCATCTCCCAGGCGTAGAAGTAGGTGGACTCGTCCTCGCCGAACCCCTCGTGATCGTGATGCATCGAAACCCTCACCAGGTAGCCGTTCGGGACTTCGTACAGCGTCGAGATGGTGGCCTTCGTTTTCTCGGACGCATTCTGTGGCAGGAACGCCCACTCGATTCCCTCGCGAACCTCGACGGGATCCTTTGACTCATATAGAACTATGGAGGGCTTCTTTGGAGACTCGCCGATGAACAGAGTCCGGTCGGCATCGAGGACATGATCGGGCACTACAAGCGTTCGAAGTTCATGGCGGAGCAAGTAGCGGTCAAGGCAGCGAGATCAGGAGCGGATGTGGTGGTAGTGAATCCCACGACGCCGATCGGAGAGCGCGATATCAAGCCGACTCCGACGGGACGAATCGTCGTGGATT
>JBGPBY010000442.1:0-6199 GCA_041481485.1 Terriglobia bacterium | reverse complement strand
CGGGAGCGGGCAAGACCACCACGACGGGACTGCTGACGCGATTCTACGATATTCAGAAGGGCGAGATCCTTCTCGATGGCCGCAATATCGCGACTCTCGATCTGTCGTATCTGCGCAGCGCCTTCGCGGTTGTGCTTCAGGATGTGTTTTTATTTTCGGGAACGCTCGAGTCCAATATCCGCCTTGGCTCGCATATCAGCCACGAGCGTATCGCCGCGGCGGTAAAGGATGTGAATCTCGCTTCCTTTGTAGATTCGTTGCCGATGAGGCTGAACCATATCGTCAACGAACGTGGAACGATTCTGTCGGCAGGACAGCGTCAATTGCTGGCCTTTGCCCGCGCCCTTGCGCACGATCCGCAAATTTTGATTCTGGATGAAGCCACCTCCAGTGTCGATACCGAAACCGAACTTCAAATCCGTTCGGCAATCGCACGTTTGATGGAAGGCCGTACATCGATTGTCATCGCCCACAGGCTCTCCACGATTCAGCGGTGCGACAAGATTCTGGTGATGCACAAGGGCCGGGTGAGGGAATCCGGCACCCATCAGGAACTGCTCGCGCTGCGCGGAATCTACTACAAGCTTTACCAGCTTCAGTACAAGGATCAGGAAGTTCGTGCGTGAATTCGCAACACCGCTGAAGTCTGCCAACAAAGGTTTGAAAGTGCTGTCGTGAAAATCCGGACAGCTCTCGTCTATGAGGGTAGATGAAGCCAACCGCCACAACTGAGTTTATCCCCACCGGCAAAGTGAAGCCGATTTCAGAAATTGAGAATATTGAATCACTGGTGGAACGCTACAGAACTCGGGTGTTCCGCTTCATTTTCGCTTCGATTCGCGACCTGGACACGGCAGAAACACTGACGCAGGACTGTTTCTGGAAAGCCCATCAGCACAGAAGCAGCTTCCGCGGAGACTGCAGCGTTCACACCTGGTTGCTCCGGATTGCCATCAATCTTGTGCGGGATCATGTGCGAACCAAACGTTTTCAATTCTGGAAAAAGGCAGAGTTGGTTCCCAGTCACGAATTGGTGAACTGGCCGGACTGCGGCATTTCTCCGGAAGAGCAGTCGGACATCAGCGATCAGGTCAATACCATCTGGAAGGCTTCGGGAAGTCTTTCGGAGCGGCAGCGAACGGTATTCATTCTTCGGTACATTGAGGATCTCGAAATCCATGAGATCGCGGAATCGACCGGGCTGTCCGAAAGCAGCGTGAACGTGCATCTGGTTCGAGCCGTTCGGAATATCCGCCGCCGATTAGGAGCAACAAAATGAGCAGGCATCCGTTGGAAGAGCATTTCGCCGAGTGCTTCGTGAATTCATCTGTAACTCCCGAACAGCTTCACCATATTCGCCAGTGCCTGAAATGCCGGGAAGAATTGCAGCAGTTTGAAGGCATGATCGCGTTGTTACGAGATACCGTTCGCACCGGCGTGGATGAGCGGCTATGCGAACGGCCAAGCCAATTGGGACGGCCAGCGCCAGCTGTCCGGAGACTGGAGCACACACCCGGGCTCGTATGGAAGTGGGCGCTGGCGGCCGCCGTGGTTGTCAGCATTGGCATGCTGCCTCTCGTCTTTCAAAGTTGGCAAGGCCGGCAAGGCCGGCGGCCGGCTTCCCCGGGTCTGAACTCGGATCAGGATGCAGCGGCGTTGATGGAATCGATCAACATTCATGTCTCCCGAGACCTGCCAGCGCCCATGGAACCTTTGATGCTGGTCGTTCGCCAGGTCCAACCAAAACAGTAAAAATCACGCAAACAATGAGGACCATTTCAATGAAGAGCAACATCACTTTCTCAGCTTTGCTGTTCCTGGCGCTTCTGGCCTATCCCGGCGGTTCCATCCTTGGTCAGGCGCGGTCTTCGAATCCGCCGCAGCAGGTGCAAACAACGACAGTCATGATGACGGACGCCCAGGTGGAGGAGCAATTGAAGACAATTGTGTCGCAACTGCGAAAGGTCCAGCAGCTTCCGCCGAACGATCAGGTCAATTTGTTGCGTGAAATCGAAAGAGCCATCGTCAAGATTCTGGAAAGTGAACAAGTGCGCAGTGCCAGGGGTGCCGCTTCCGCAGGGCAAGGAGCGCCGGGTCCGCGCTTGGTCGTTCGCTCCACTGGTCTGGATAGCAGTTTGAACCTCTCTGTGTCGGGAGGGGCATGGTGGACGGACACGGAATTAACGTCACGGCTTGGAATAACCGAAGAGCAGAGGACACGAATTGACCGTGCGTTCACGAATCATCGGATGAGTCTGGTCACCAAACGAGACATCCTTTCCAAAGAAGAATCGGACCTGCAAAGACTGCTGAGCGCCGATTCACTCGACCCCACGGCGGTGGGAGCGCAAATCTATCGTGTCACCACAGCGCGGGCGGAGTTGGAGCGGGAAAACGCGACAATGGCTTTGGAAATGCGGCAACAGATGACTCTCGCGCAATGGAACCAGCTTCAAGCGCTCTCTCCCAAAGCAACGATAACCGTGGACGTCCCGGTGTCACCCGCCCTGGGCAACACCGGCAATCGGACTGTCGTCACTCCCGGCCCTCGTGGCCAGTAAGGATACAAGATCCAACATGACCGACATTCAGGGAAAAGTCGCTGTGGTTACCGGCGCTGGCCGTGGAATCGGGCGGGCCATCGCCATTGAACTTGCCGCACTGGGCGCGCGTGTCACCCTTGCAGCGCGGAGCGTTTCGGAACTCGAAGACACGGCGCGAAACATTGGGTCGGCGAGTGTTTTTCCCACTGATGTTCGCAGTCATTCCGACGTGCACCGCCTGCTGGAGCATGTGGGTATGCATTTTGGACCGGTGGACATTCTGGTGAATGCCGCCGGTGTGGGCGGGACGGGGAATGTTGTGGATTTCTCGGATGCGGAATTCGACGCGATCCTGGAAACGAACCTCAGGGCGGTATTCCTTACCAGCCGCTACGTGCTTCGTTCCATGATTGAACGAAAGACCGGACACATCATCAATATCGCTTCGATTGCCGGAAAAGTGGGCTCGGCGAAACTGGCGGTTTATTGTGCATCGAAATTCGGTCTCGTTGGATTTTCCCAGGCGCTTGCCGAGGAAGTTCGCGAACACGGCATCCGCGTGAGCGTGATATGTCCCGGTTCGACGGACACGGTTTTCGCGGGTTCCGGCCGGTCCACGAAGTCCAGAGAGAAGATGCTTTCTCCCGCCGATATCGCTCATGCCGTGCGCATGATCGTGCTGCAGGAACCGAACAGCTTCATCAGCGAGGTCATCATCCGGCCAACGATGAAACCTTAGAGGGCGAAGAAATTGTCATTGTTCAATGGTCAATTGTCATTTGTCATCGGCGGTTGCGCTTCGCGCAGTTGTTTCTTACTAATGTCGCGCCGAAGGCGCATCCAAAAATGACAAACGACAATTGACCATTGAACAATGACAATTTCTTCGCCCCCGTGGCTGTCCCCTTATCTCCCTCGGTCCGGAATCTCGATCACGCATGGTAACATCGGTTCCCTTATGGATGTTCAAACAGCCCGTGCCGAACTGAAGGCATTCGTTGATGCGGAGAAAGCCGCGTTCCTTGCTCATCCCGTATTTGGAAAGCTCGAAGAGACAATCTGCGCCAAAGTCGATGATGTCGTGACGCAATTGTGGAATCGAAATGGGGGACTCGACGTTTCGGGATTCGCCCTGCTGGCTGTTGGCGGTTATGGGCGCGGCACACTTCATCCCGAATCGGACCTCGACCTGTTGCTATTTTTCAAGGATGCCGTCGATGAACCGCTGGTCAAGAAAGTTCTGGATCCGCTGTGGGACCTGCCTTTTCGCGTGGGACACCAAATACGGCATTCATCGGATTTCAAGAAATTTGATTCCAGTCATATTGAGTCCTACGCTGCATTTCTCGACAGCCGGTATCTGGGAGGAAATCAAGCGGCGGCGTCGGAATTTCTAAAAGTCATTCTGCCGGGTTTCATTGGAAGGAATCGCGACGCCTTTGTTCGAGGCCTGATAGAGTCCAAACGCCAGCGATACATCCGCTTCGGCGACACCATCTTTCAACTCGAACCCGATTTGAAGGATTCTCCTGGCGGCGTCAGGGACTTTCATTGGGCAGACTGGATTCGCAAGGCGCTCGATGCGCCTGCGGAAACGCACACCAGGGACGTGCTTTCGTTTCATCACTGCATGCGAAATTACCTGCACTTTCAGGCCGGGCGCAATTTCAACACGCTGTCGTACGAATTTCAGGAACAGATTGCGCCTCAGCTCGGTTACACGGAATCTTCCCATGGTGAAGCCGAAGAGACCATGATGCGGGATTATTTCCTGCGTGCCGGCGAAATTGCACGGCGCGCCTCGATGTGGGAAGAAGAAGTGGCCGGAAGTCCGAATCGGATTGCCATAGGTTCGGATTTCAATGATCCCTTCGAAATGATTGAAGCTTTCGCGCAAGCCCACCGCGAGAAGTCGAGTCTGCACCCTGTGACACTGGCGGCCATCCGAAGCCGTCTGGCGACCGTTGATGGAGTGCTCGAAAACAATCCACGGGCTGGCGCCGCGATCATTGAGATGATGAAGGATCGCCAGGGGATTTACGACACGCTGCTGGCAATGCACGATGTCGGACTGCTGGGAAAGATTTTTCCGGAATTTGAGGAAATCCGGTGCCGTGTCATCCGCGATTTTTTTCACATGTACACGGTGGACGAGCATTCTCTGATAGCGATCCGCCATATCGAAACGCTTCCTGCGCGGCATCGTTTCCACATCGTGCTTCAGGAACTGGAGAATCCGGAATTGTTGCTGCTGTCGCTTCTGTTTCACGACATCGGCAAGGCGCATAAGCACGATCCAAGAAACCACGTCCATCCCAGTACCGTCGCTGTAACTGCCATTCTTGAAAAGCTTGCGCTGCCACGCGACAAGGCGGCCAAGGTCATTGCGGCGATCAAGAATCATCTCGAGATGTCGAAAATCATCCTGAAGCGTGATTTCAGCGATGAATCCGTGATTGGCCAGTTTGCGGATCTGGTCGGCAGCGTGGACGACCTTCGCATGCTGTGTTTGCTGACATATGCCGATATCAAAGCGGTCAATAACGAAGTGCTGACGCCGTGGAAAGAAGATCTGCTTTGGCAGCTTTATGTTGAAACCTATAACCGCCTGATGCTCGGTCTTGCAGATGACCGATATGACCAGCAGCCCGGACTGGAAGCCGATATCGTTTCAGTCGTGAAAGAGTTGCCGAGGAAGACCAATCCCCAGGATGTTCGTCAGTTTCTCGATGGCGTGCCTCGGCAGTATCTGAAAAACACACCTAAAGACCAGATTGCCGAGCATTTTCTGTTGTCGCGTAAATTGGCGACGATTCCCATGGTGGCGCATCTGGCACGGAGAGAGGGACGAATCTACGAAGTCCTTGTCATGACTGCCGACCGGCCTTACCTTTTCTCGAAAATCACGGGCGTCCTTTCGTATTTCGGTATGAACATTCTTCGAGGCAAGGCGTTTTCCAATCGGTCGGGAACAATCTCGGACGTCATTTCATTCGAAGATGTTGACAACTACTTTGAGAAGAATCCCGTCGAAATCTCCCGCTTCCACAAAGTGTTGAACGATGTGATTTCCGGCGTGACGGCATTGGATCAATTGCTGAAAGGCAAAATGACCAGTGTCTTGTACCGTCCCAAGCGTGGTGTTGTTCAGCCGACAATTCATTTTGACGACGAATTTTCAACGCGCTGCACGATTCTGGAAATTCTTGCTCAGGATGCGTTCGGACTTCTGTATCGGATTGGAAGCACGATTTCCTCACACAATTGCAATATCGAAGTGGCACTGATTACGACCGAGGGTCAGCGGGCGATTGACGTGTTCTATCTCACGCATCAGGGGAAAAAGCTCACGCCTGAAATTGAAGCGGCGATGGAGCCGGAGATTATGAAGGTTTTGTTGGGATAGCGAAGAAATTGCGCCAATGGGTCAGTTCGCCAGGTTCATTAGACAACGTACAGCAGAGCATTTGACAACTTTCAACGTGGGAACCGGGCGGTGTCCACGTGTGTACGCGGATCAGACGATCAGGAGTTTAGATGACAACTGACACCTGACCGTTGATAAAGCTTTATCAATTGTCATGTGTCATTTTTAGGACAAAGAAGAGACAGCCACTTGCATTCCTCAAAATTGTGGGCGGTCATAGACCGCCCCT
>JBGPBY010000441.1:0-6231 GCA_041481485.1 Terriglobia bacterium | reverse complement strand
CCGGCCGCCATTTCTTGATGCCCACCCTCTCCCGTTGGGAGAGGGATTTCTTGATAGATCCTTATTTGCCCTGTGGCTTATCTGCCCAGTAGCCGCTCTTTGTCCATGTCGTGAGTTCAGGCGTCCCGGCAGGCGCATTGACCTGCATGCGGATTTGCCGCCATTTTCCGTTAGTGGTGAGATCCGCGGATCGATATCCAATCAGATACTGGGTTTCCAGTCCGCGTGCGATTTCCGCAGCGACCTTCTCAAGATCCGCAGCGAAAAACTGCGAGTAGTATGCTCGCCCACCAGTCGCGCGCGATAGTGCCGGAACTATATATTCCGCATAGAGAGGATCGGGCTGCTTCTTCGGACTCTTGTTTTCATGCTCCAAAGACTCGATTTCATCGAATCTGGAAGTCACGATCGAATAGATTTGAACATCCTCCTCGCGAACGGCACGCCTTAGCACCAACTCCGAAGAGACACCCCCGCTGGAACCCATACGCAGACCGGCTGCGATTAAAAGAAGGATCTTTCTGGTGTTCGCGGCTTCCCGAATATAGTCGAGACCCAGAGAAAGGACTCCCGCGGAATGGGTGCTTGGGGTAATTCGAGGGATCACGCTAATGTCGGTGGTGAAGTTCTGCAGGATGATGCCTCCACGTTGATTCGTCCGGTTTTCCACCACGACGAAATACTCCTCGGCCCAACTGGTGGTCTTCAGGAATGTCAGTGGAACTTCGGCGCATTCGATGCTGCCGCAAGGAATGATACCTACGCTGATCGGATCGCTGTTCTGCGCAAAATAGTCGATCGTCTGTTCAACATCGTTCTCAAAGATGTGGAAGTTGTTTTGCTTCAGCCCCCGCACCGAATTGCCTTTTGGATCCACCGCGGAAACCCACGCAAGGACCATGCCTCCATCCGGGTTCAGCCACGGCGAAGGCTGATTCTGAATTGGTGCCATCGAGCCGGCAGCGCCCGCGAGTGAGCACACTGCCGTTATGGCCAGAATCGAACCGGCAATGAACGAACGTGACAATGTCATGGGTTTCACTCCGTGGGAGATTCTGTCGAAAACGGATGTTTTTGGGAAATCTTTTCTGCTTTTACCGCAAGACGTGGTCCAGCGCCTGTCGGTAGCGGGTCAGCTTGAAATTTGCGACGGCGTTCCGCTGTAGGCGCGGTCTATTACCGCGCACAATCTCTCGATTGTGGATTCCCAATTCGAGGAATCCCAGAGTGAAAAACAGTGCGCGGTCATAGACCGCGCCTACAGGGAGACGCGGCCTATACCGATCGTTGCGGCTGACAGATTCAGGACGGTAGGATATTAGGACCTTAACGGCATCGAACAAAAAGGAGAAGAGATCACAAAATGGCATCCATATTAATTACCGGCGCAAGCCGGGGAATAGGACTCGCAACCGCACTCACTCTGGGCCGCCACGGCCACACCGTGTTTGCAACGATGCGCGAGCCTGGCCGCTCTCCCGAGCTCGCGGAGGCCGCGGAAAAGGAGCGCCTTCCCATCACCATCGCTCCGATGGACGTCGATTCCGATGCATCTGTGCAGCAAACGATCGGATCGATCCACACATCACACGGACCGATCGAAGTTCTCGTAAACAATGCGGGAGTCGAGGGCAGCGGCTCGATTGAAGAACTGCCACTGTCGGAGTTTCGCAGGATTATGGAAACCAACTACTTCGGTCCGATTCGATGCATTCAGGCTGTCCTTCCAGACATGCGGAAGCGGCGGAGTGGCTGCATCATCAATCTGAGCTCCGTGGCGGGACATATTGCCTCAGCTCCCCTGACCCCGTATTCGGCATCAAAGTTCGCGCTCGAGGCCTTGAGCGAAGGACTCGCGCAAGAGGCGGCGATGTTCAATATCCGCGTTGCCATCGTCGAGCCCGGCGTAATCAATACAGATATGGCCCGATCGTTCAGCCGGAGAACCTCATCCTCACCGTACCCGCAGACCGAGCGACTGGCAGCTCTGTTCGCGTCGTCCCTCAAGAAGCCGACGCCGCCGCAGGTCGTTGCTGACAAGATCCGCGAGATCATTGAAAGCGGTACGTGGAAACTGCGTCATCCCGTGGGACCGGATGCCGAAGGCTATTTGCGATGGCGAGCTTCGATGACCGACGAACAGTGGGTGGAATGGAACTCCTCGAATGACGAAACCTGGTACGGAAACGTCCAACGCACATTCGGCATCGATGCGCGAGAGTACACCGCTCGCAAGCGACAGATTTGAATGTACCGCGTCAAATGCCCCTTTGTGACTGCGTTGGAATAGGCCTATTCTTTGTAGAAACTCGGGGAGCCGCTCATGAAACTACTCTCGCTCGCACCGCTCGCGCTACTGTTGCTCCAGGCTGGAGTGAATCCTCTTCAGCAGCAAAAGCCGGCAGGAAGCATCGAAGGAACCGTTACACGGTCCGGATCGAATCAACCCATTCCCAACGCGCGCGTCACTGTGACGCGCCGAACAGCGCCAAATACGGCACCTGGCGGAGCACTCCCAACAGCTCCAACAGCGGGCCGCGGCGCCGTGCCTGCGTTACCGCCGATACCTCCTGTCATGACAGACGACAATGGCAGGTACGCTGTCACCGGTCTGGAGAACGGCGCCTTCAATGTGTCTGTTCTTGCGAACGGTTTCGTGGGGCTGACTTACGGACAGAAAGCTCCGGGCGGGGCCTCTGCTCCTGTCAATGTGAACGATGGACGATCCACAAGAGACATCAACGTGGCGCTCTTACCGGCGGCGAACCTCAGCGGAAGGGTTCGCGATACGGCCGATCAACCCTTGATCAACGTTCCCGTGCAGTTGCTGCGCTACTCTTACAACTATCAGGGCCAGCGTTCGTACCAGTCCGTGGGCACGGCGACGACAGACGATCGCGGCGAATACCGTATGTACTGGGTGACCCCCGGGCGTTACTACCTTCTCGCCGGCAAATCGTCAACAGGTGCAAATCCCCTTGCAGAACTGTACCTGGCCGACTCTGCCGGTGGCGGCGCCAATGGCAACGAAGTTCCGAGCGTGTTGGGCTATGCGTTTTATCCGGGAGTACAGGAAATCGCCAACGCGCGCAGCATCGAATTGCAGCCGGGCGCCGACCTTCAATCCGTTGACCTGGTGCTCTCCACAAAGCCTCGCACTTTCAAGGTGCGTGGAAAGATCGTCGACTCCCGCACAGGACAACCTCCGCCGCGTGCCAGTGTGATTGTGGCGCCGCAGATGCCGGGGCTGAATTCGGATGCCGACCAGTTTTTCGGTCCGGACTCGCCATCGCCGAACTACAACGGTAAATCGGGAGCTTTCGAGATCCGCGATCTTCTGCCGGGGCCGTATTCCCTCGTCGCGTCGATGACCGACACGCCAGTGCCTGGGCGCCCAGGGCCCCTTGGGCGATCGTCCGGCATGATATCTATCTCGATCGGATCAGCCGACCTCGACAACGTCGTGCTTCCGCTTGTTCCCGCAGCCACGATCCCCGGCCGTGTGCGTATCGACGGACAGTTGCCAGCGCAGATGTCCATGGATCGGTTGCGCGTTCAGCTTGTACCTGCGGGCGCAAGCGCCGGCTCGCAAGCATCCCTGCCGGATTTATTGGCGAACGTTCTCTATCAGAATCCCCAGGCGAATGTCGCCGCGGACAGCACGTTCCGCCTGGCCAACGTCGTTCAGGGAGAATACCGAATCGAATTCAGCGGATTCCCAATCAACGTCAACGGACAAGGTGGCACGCAGTACTACGGGTCGATGCAGACCGCAAACGCCTATTTGAAGGATGCGCGCTTCGACGGAATTGATGCTATGAATGCACCACTGCGCTTCTCCGGTTCCGTCAACAGCGGACTCGAAATCGTGCTGGCCTTCGGCAGCGGCCGCGTGGAAGGTACGGTGACGGATAACCGCTCGCAGCCGGCTGCCGCGGGGCGGGTCGTGGCGGTCCCGGATCGCAACCGCTTTCGGACCGACCTTTACAGGTCGGGGTCGATCGATCAAAACGGACGATTCACATTCCCGTCGCTCGCACCTGGGGACTACAAAATTTTTGCGTGGGAATCCGTGGAAGACAATTCCTGGTTTGATCCCGATCTCCTCGCCCGCAGCGAAGGGCGAGCCCACAGCGTACACATCTCCGAATCGACAACTGAAAATGTCAGCGTCCAGATTATTCCCGCAGAGGCCCAGCGATGATCGCGCTCAGGATTGCCTTTCTTGCGCTTGTCCTGCAGACCGCGTTGCCTCCAGCTCCTCAAGCTCCTCCACAACAACCCAAAGCCACAGTCGCCGGAGTCGTCGTTAACGGCAACGGTGAGCCCATTCCGAATATTCGGGTGACGCTGGGGAAACTGGGTGTGAATCTTGGCGCAATCACTCAATACGTTGTGGGGGATCGTCCTTCAAGGGAAACGACAATCTCTGCAGAAGCTATAGCGGCCATGGGAGCGGAGATAGAGGCGGAGATTGCAAATGGAGATATCCCTCCGGAAGAACGTAAACAGATCGAAGCATTCAGGTCGGTTTCCGTGGATGAGATCCAGGAGATCACGATGACGCCCACCGGTTCGATGTCGGTGGTCTATAAGTCGACGCCGCCAGCCCAGACAGATGAGCGCGGCCGGTTTTCATTCAGCGTCGATCCCGGCACATACCGGCTGGCGTTCTCGGGCGTTGGATATGCGAAGCAGGATTACGGGCAGCGCACGAACACAGGCGGCGGTGTTCCATTAACGCTCTCGCCGGGACAGGCAAAAACGGACGTGGTCATGCGCATGATGCCGGTGAGCGCGGTCTCCGGCCGCATTCGCGATAACTCGGGACAGCCCGCTTCCGGTGTCCCCGTGCGGCTTTTCCGCTTCGTGTACGACCAAACCGGTAAGCGAACCACACAGAATGTGGCGTCCGCCGCAACGAATGATCTCGGGGATTACCGGATGTACTACCTTACACCGGGCCGCTACTATGTCAGCGCGGGAACACCATCTGGGGCGAATACAAACGTTCCCGACTATCTCCTGTTTGGCGGCGGGTTCACAACGTCCAATCGCATCCCGCAGAGATACGCCATGGCGTACTACCCGGGTGTTTCACGGGAAGCCGACGCCACGTCCGTTGAAGTACCACCGGGTTCGGACCTGCGCGGTATCGATTTCACGGTGGGTCCTCAGCAAACCTACAAGATTCGCGGCCGAGTCGTGGATTCCCGTACAGGACTGCCGCCGCCGCAGGTGAGCTTATCTCTCGTCCTGCAGAACCTCGATCCCAACGGCTTTTTCAGCACTGGCGTTGGTAACACGAATTACAAGTCCGCGGACGGATCGTTCGAACTGCAAAACATTGGTGCCGGAGCGTATGTCCTCTCGGCAACCATTCCAAGGCCGAACAACAGTCCAATCAACTTCGACAACATGTCGCCCGCAGAGCGTAACGAATACTTCCGTGCGCAGCAGGCAGAGGATCTCCTGCGTCCGAAGGCGAGCCTGCCGCTGACCGTGAACTCGGATCTCGACGGTGTCGTTCTCACAATGGGACTCAACGGCACAATCTCGGGGCGCATCCGCGTCGAAGGGAACGCAACGCCTTCTCTCGATTTCGTGCGCATTCAATTCAGGAACAATGTACCAACGAGTATTCTCGAAGGCGGACCGAATTCCCGGCCGGTCGCTTCCGACGGCGCGTTCCGCGTGGAGAATGTTCGCCCCGGCGAATACCGTGTCGCCATCGCTGGAATGCCGGAAGGCTTTTATCTCAAGGGCGCACGCGTCTGCGACACGGACGTGCTTCGTGAACCGCTGCGGTACATCGGCGGCGAGGCTACGGGACTTGAAATCGTGCTCAGCCCAAATGTCGGCGTTATCGAAGGCGACACGGATGCGGGAGCTCAGGTTGTGCTGATTCCTGCACGCAATCGTGAGCGGACCGAGATGTTCCGTCCCGTCACTGCCGACTCCGCCGGTCACTTCGCGATACCCAACGTGACTCCAGGCGATTACACACTCGCGGCCTGGGAGGCTATTGAACCATTTGCGTTTTTCGATCCCGGTCTGATCGGCCAGGCCGAAACGCAGGGGAAAGCGGTGCACGTCGACGAGTCATCCAGTCAAGTGATGAACCTTTCCGCAATCCGGTAGGCCGCGCAAAACTGTAGGCGCGGTCTATGACCGCGCACAATCTCTCGTTATGGATGCCCAATCCGAGGAATCCCAGTCTGAAAAACTGTG
>JBGPBY010000440.1:0-6238 GCA_041481485.1 Terriglobia bacterium | reverse complement strand
GGTACCGCACGTAAAAATTGTTACTTGCGGTACCCCTCACCGGCCGCTGTGCGGCCCCCTCTCCCGTTGGGAGAGGGATTTCTTGATCGACCGCCTCTCCTTCACAGCTTCTATGACCGCGACTACAGTCGCGATCCCGGGCATACGTCAGTTTTTGACCATTGCCGTCACTATACAACGCCGGGTGCATCCTTTATTTCCTCTTCTCTTTCATCATTCGTGTCCCCGCGCTTTAATCGGGTCATGAAGCTATGGCTGGCTCTTTCATTCAGCTTCCTGTTCCTGATTTCGACCGTGGCGCCGGCTCAAATAAAGCTGCCCGGCTTTCTCAAAAAACTTCCTGCTGCAGGTATTTCGGAAAATGAAGCCGACCAGGGAATAAAAGAGGCTCTTTCGCAAGGTGTCGCGAATGCGGTCCTCAATCTTCATAAGACGGATGGATTCTTCGCCAGTTCGTTGTACAAAGTGCTATTGCCCGCTGATGCTCGAAAGGCAGAGACAACGCTGCGCAAAATCGGACTGGGGGGACCGGTGGATAAGGCGATTCTCGCCATTAACCGCGGCGCAGAAGATGCGGTTGGATCGGCAAGTCCTATATTCACGGATGCCATCAAGGAAATGACGCTCAGCGATGCGCTCGCTATGGTACGGGGCGACAAGGACGCCGCCACTCAGTACTTCAAACAGAAAACTCTGCAGAGACTGTCCGCTGCATTTACTCCGCCGGTTCAGGAATCGCTCGACAGGACAAATGCCACGCGCTACTACGCGGACCTTGCGAACACATTCAACAGGCTCCCTACCAGTTCCGAAAAGGTGAATCCCGATCTGACCGCCTATGTCGTGGGAAAAACCATGGATGCATTGTTCGATCAAATCGCGAAGGAAGAAGCCAACATTCGCGCCAACCCACTCGCCAGAACTACCGATATTCTTAAAAAGGTGTTCGGAAACCGTTCATGACGGTTCCGATAAATTGAGATTTTTTTCAGATATTGATCGAAAGTACGCATCGCCGTAATGCGCCACTGTCCCCGTCTGACACTGTTGGTTTACATAGACTGAGACCTTCTCTCCAGATACGCTTGATGGTTCCGGGTTCGACTCGATAACTTCCATTCACCAAGGAGAATCTGACCATCATGGATACGAACAATGGACGTTTTGTCTGGCACGAATTTCTGGCGAAAGATGAAAAGAAAGCGATTGCCTTCTACACGGACGTTGCAGGATGGACAACTCAACCTTTCCCAGGAGGGCACGATTACACGATGTGGGTTGGCTCCCAGGGACCGCTTGGCGGTGTCATGCGGCTTCCGGAGGAAGCCGAGAAAATGGGAACACCACCAAACTGGATGGGACACGTTCAAGTGGAAAACGTGGACGCTGCGGCCGCAAAGGTGATAAGCCTCGGTGGCAAGGTGCTTAAGGAGCCAACCGATATTCCGGAGGTGGGACGCTTCTCGATTATTGCGGATCCTCAGGGAGCAGTCATCTCCATTTTCAAACCCAACTCCCCGATGACTCTTCATGACGCGTCAAAGACCGGAGAAATCTGCTGGAACGAACTACTGACGAGCGATAGTACTGCCGCGTTTTCATTTCATTCTCAAATCTTCGGCTGGAAGATTCTTCAGGAAATGGATATGGGCCCGATGGGTACATATCGCATTTTCGGCGTCGGCGACAAACAACTCGGGGGAATGATGACTGTGCCGAAGGGCACTCCGATGCCGCCGATGTGGTTCTATTACATTGAAACGCCAAGCCTCGATTCCGCGCTGGGGCGGGCGAAAGCGGACGGCGCGACACTGATGAACGGCCCCATGGATGTACCGGGCGGTGGACGAATCGCACAATTGATGGATCCGCAAGGAGCTGCATTCGCGCTTCATCAGTCTCCGGCGAAACCGTAGCGCTCCATTTACCGATCACGTGCCGCCTGGACTAGTTCAGCCGGGCGATCGCCCCTCCTGGACAGGAGGGGCAATTGCACAACTCATTGGGAAACCTTCTCGAAATTCTTAACCCGGAACGTTACTGAAAACGGAGTTGCTTCGAAAAGAACGGCAGCACCTTGGTTTCAAAGTTGATGGGAACCTGTCCGTTGTGATCGCCCTCGAAAGTTTCAAAATGATGCGGCACGCCGGCATCGGTAAGAGCCTCATCCATATTTTGATTGGGCTGAAGCAGGTTATCCTGAGTTCCCACGTTCATTTCGATGGCCGTCATTTTCTTCAGCGCCGGTGCGTATTCCTGCAACATGACGATGAGTGAATTTGCCATCCACTTCGCTGCGATAACCGGCCGCTGTTTGCCATCCTTTACAGGCAGATCAATAAAGAGGGGCAGATTGCCGGGATTCGATGACCATGCCGCCGCCCGCGCCAGAGGCGACTTCTGATTGTAGGAAAGCTTCGCCGCATCCTCTTTGGTTTTGATGGACTCCATCTGGGTTAATGCAGCAGTGACTTCCGCGGTCTCGAGCATGCAGCATGCGGACATTGCGTACAGGCTGGAGAAAACCTCCGGATACTTCATGCCGATGCGGAAAGTTCCGTAACCACCCATCGAATGGCCGGCCAGCCCGCGGCTCATCCGATCGGGAATGGTGCGGTAATGAGCATCGATATAGTTGACCAGTTCAACGGCGACAAATGTTTCCCAGTCGCCGGTCGTTTTGGAATTGGAATAGAAGCTACCGTTATAAAGAGAGTACGCATCCGGACTGACCAGAATCATTTCCTTGCCTTTGCCTGCAGCGACAGCTTTTTCCAGGCCCGAAACATTGGCAAATCCGACCCATTGCTGCGCGTGCAAACCGAAACCATGGAGGGTATAGACGACAGGGTAGCGGCGGCCTGGTTGACCGTCATAGCTCGGCGGCAAATAGACGAAAACGTCCCGGTCTGCGGAATCTCCTTCCAGATTGCCTTCAAGCGATTTCCCGTGGACCGTGATGCGCTCCAGCTTGCCCTTCAGATTCCTCTGCAAGTCCGCGAGCGGCTGAATCAGGTTCGACTGAGCGGTCGAACTGTAATCAAAAATCAGCAGAGCCAGAACAGTCACGAAAACACAGAACCGGGAAATGGACATGGCACACCTCCGGAGATGACGTGGCGGTAATTTTAGTTCTCGTTTTTCAATTCATCGAATGAATTCAAACTGAACGATTACAAACATTCATTCGATCTTCTGGCTCTCCAAAACCATTATTCGATAGAATTACCGCGGAGAATCCATCATGAAATCGTTGCCGATTGCTTTGGCTGCTCTGCTGCTGCCAGGAGTAATCCCCGGCCAGCGCTTGCAGAACGGTTCGATCGAGGGAATCGTCGTGAAGAGCGGGTCGGCCGACGTGCGGCTGCAATTTTCCGGGACCTCTACTGGAGCAGGTTTTGGAAATGACGACGTCGCCTCCGGAGTCGGGGAACCATTGGCTGGCGCCACCGTCGAATTGACCGGTATATCCGGCGATCGAATACAGTCCAGGACTATCAAGACCGGACGTGACGGAAAGTTCGGTTTCAGAGATATCCCTCCTGGCGAGGGCTATCAGATCATTGCGATCCATTCACCGGAGTACCTGCCGGCCCAATACGGCCAGCGGTACCCAGGGCTGCCCGGAACACCGATCTCCATCGCCGCAGGAGAGCAACTCAGGGATGCCCGCATTGTGATGACGCGGGCCGGCGAAGTCTCAGGACGTGTGTTGGATTCCGGACAGCCCAGAAGCGGCGTGGTAGTTGCAATGCGACCGTTTTATGAAGAGGGGCGCAGGGTTCTGGGATCCATGGCCTATGGGAAGAACGGTATTGTGGCAAACATCGCCACCAACAACAAAGGCGAGTACCGTATCGGCGGATTGCCTGCCGGCCAATATTATTTCTGTCTGAGTTCCACTGGCCAGATTTGTACGCCGGCACCGACAAATCTTCGAGCGGGAGATTCCCTGAACGGCATCAACATCGAATTTCGCTCAACCGACCAGCAGGTGCTGCAGGCGGAAGTCATCAGCCGGGTTTCCGGCCGTCCCCTGAATTCTGTTCGCATCGGCGTGGTTCCCATGGACTCGGTACCTAATCCGCCCTCGACACCTTTTCGCAATTCACCTTCGGGCTTTGTAACGGCACTTCGACTTGGATCCTATTTCATCGTCGCCGCCGCAAATGAGAATGGGACTCCTTTGTTCGGATATCTGCCGATCAAGCTGCGTGGCAACAATCTACCGCCAGTGCAGGTGGTCGTTGAGCCTTCCTTTAATATTCAAGGTCAGATTACGGGCAATGGCGCAGCGAATGCGAAAGTTCGGCTGCAGCCTATGATTCAAGGTATGACGGATATTCCATCTGCTGTCGTTTCGAGCGACGGAAGCTTTGTGTTAAGGGGAGCAACACCAGGAGAGTATCGCGTGATCGTATCGACGCCACAGACTCCGAATTCGTATCTTCAGTCCATTCGCTTTGGCGGCAGAGATGTTCCAGCAGCGATACTGCAACTTGCAACTCGCGCGAACAGCCGCCTTGAGATTTCACTGGGTTCGAATGCAGCCACAGTCATTGGCAATGTGGTACGCACCTCCAACGGCAAAACATTGCCGGCATCAGGCACGCGCGTGGTCCTGATTCCCGATGCTGCCCGTCGCGACCGGCGCGATCTCTACAAGAACGTGTTTACCGACAACGCCGGAAAATTCCAGCTCACGGGCGTCGCTCCGGGGAATTACAAGTTGTTCGCCTGGGAACTCGTCGAAGACGGAGCATGGGAAGATCCGGAATTCATGCAAATCTATGAAGATGCCGGAAAGGCAGTTCGCGTGGCAGAGAACGGCCGGGAAGCCGTAGACATCAACCTGATACCGCCCTGGAACTGACTTATTGAATCCGGTAGGTATCCCGCGACTGGCTGACTTTGAATCCCTTGTCTTTGACTCGAACTTCGATGCGATGACGAAGCATGTCCGAAGGATCCGGAGGAGCGTAGCCGAGGCTGTAGGAGGATCCAAGCTCGGCGCCGATGCGTTCAAACAGCGCTGCATAGTCCGCGACGCCTCTCGGATACACGATTTGGCCGCCGGAATCTCTCGCGAGCATTTCCATGCGCAATCGCACCTGCTGCAGATTGAAGATGGCCGTAGCGGAATAGATCGTTGAAGGATGAAGCAGGTCGTTGACTGACGCGGGATTGAGATCCGTATTCACGGCCACGAAATAGAAAATGGCTTCGCTTTCGCGAACGTTCCTTAATGATTCCTGAAACATCTCATCATCGGCCGGATCGATAAACCGCGTCAGTGAAATGCCTCCGACGGAAACCCTTCTTTGGGGAATATGTTCATGAACGCCATCACTGAATACAATCACACCTTTCCGTCCGTCGATTCCACGGATCTTTCCGGCCGCCCATGACATGGCGCGATAGAAATCGGTGTCGTCACAGATGGGATTGTTGGTCGGGACCTCAAAGTCCATCCGCAGGTCGTTTCTGCGAGTCCAATCTCTTACGGTTGCCGTCCCGGCGCCGAAAGCAACAATGCCAATTCGGTCCTGCGGCCGAAGTCCTTCGGAAAACCGATCCATCGCTGTCCGGAGAAACGACCACTGATTCTTGATGCTGCCCGTGCAATCGAACATGACCAGGATGTTATAAGGCTCGTCCGCTGGAGAAAAATTTCGAATGTCCTGAAGTTTCCCATCTTCAAATATTGTGAAGTCTTCTTTTTTAAGAGTCGTTATGGGATGTCCGGTGACGGGGTCCTGCACCTGAACATTAACCGAGACAATGGGGACGTCGACCTGCAGATTGAACTGAGGGTCCTGCGCAGCCATCGCTGCCCATGAGACGCACACAATGCAGAAAATGGTCAAAAGTCGAGCCATACGCAATTGGTTCGGTCTGGATTCCGGTTTCCGCAATTATCACGCGACATTGTAAGAATCACAAGAATTGCCGCACAGGCCCACTGTAGGCGCGGTCTGGAAAGAAACTCGATATCATTAAATTCGGATCGTTTCAGCCGCGTTAGCGGCGGCAGCAAATAGCCACGGGCGTAAGCCTGTGGAATAACCTCGCTCCCCATCCTCGGAGCCGCAGCGCGACCACCGGCTAACGCCGGTGGCTAAGTGCCCCATTTCTTAAATACAGCAACGTATGTTCGAAGCTGTAATCGCGATTCCCCACTGTAGGGGCGGTCTATGACCGCCCACAATTTGGAAGGATTGCACTCCTCGCAATTGTG
>JBGPBY010000439.1:0-6288 GCA_041481485.1 Terriglobia bacterium | reverse complement strand
CCGCGACAACGGTCTGAAAATCCGCGTGTCGGTGGTTCGATTCCGCCCCTGGCCACCATCAAAGAGATAGGCGACCCAAGCCGACACCGACTGTGAAATAAGCGGTCAATTCTTGAAATATTGACTTATTCGCGGCCCTCTGCGCTTCACCTCCGTGCTTTGCGATGCACGCCCACGCCTCCGCGTACGCAGTGGTGATCGCTCCTCACAAGGAGCCTGCTCCCCAGAGCTTGCATGCCGAGTGAACTTGACACGCAGTAATCGTGCCGCAACGTCCGACGCCAGTGTTCCTGAGTTTCGCGGATTATTCAGCGAAACTCGAATAGCCGTCGCGAACTGTGAGTGTCGGGACACTCGCTGTCGGGCCAAAACCGGTCAGCACACGGCCTGAATTATTTTCTCGAAAGCGGCCATCCGCAAGCGCAGACATAGCTGCCCACGAGCGACGAACATTCGATCCGATTCTTTGCCGCATGCGCCGAAAAGGAGAGCATTATCATGCTCGCCGGTCGGAACGATTGCCCTGCTTTGCTCCGCGACGTCGAGTGGCGTCGGCTACCTATCACGAGTGCGTGCTGGGGGTCGCACGTCGACGGCGTCGGTAATCGCGGCCCGACTGTTTGTCCGAACCTGAGTTTGCGAGTGAATGAATCGACCAGGCCGACGGACATGCTCTTGAATCCGGCAATGATTACTGCCATCGAGCTGCATGTAGCGATGTAATCTCCTGCGGACTAGACTCGAGACTCGTTAGAACGCAATCGATCCAAACTAGGAGAAGCAATGGCGAGGCTTCTGTGCGTGTTCTTGACCGCATTCCTCGGTCTTTCGGCCGTTTCTTTGGCGGACACTTCCCAATCTAAACCGCGCGCTCGGGACTTGGGCATTCCGTTTGAAGGCGATCCGGGGCAATTCAATGCCTTCACAGACGTGAAGGGTGTCGAGGTCGGTTACGTCACACTCATCTCTGGCGCAGGAAAGACGGCGGTAAGGACAGGCGTGACCGCTATTTTGCCCCGGGGGAAACAGTCCGCCGTACCAGTATTTGCAAATTGGTTCTCGCTCAACGGAAACGGGGAGATGACCGGAACGATTTTTCTCGGGGACTTTGGAATACTGGCTGGACCCCTCATGCTGACCAACACCGACAGCGTCGGCGTCGTGCGCGATGCGGTGATTGCGTGGCAACGGAAGCAGCCAAGATACAAGGACGAGCTCAGCGAATTGCCGATCGTTGCAGAGACCTGGGATGGTCGGCTCAACGATATTTACGGCTTCCATGTCAACCAGGGACACGTCTTTGAGGCTCTGGACAATACAAAGAGCAATGCGATCGCGGAAGGCAACGTCGGAGGTGGAACCGGCATGGTGTGCCACGGCTATAAGGGAGGGACCGGAACTTCGTCGCGCAAGGTTCAGGCTGGATTTACGCTGGGCGTACTTGTACAGGCGAACCACGGAAGTGCGAGAAGACTGACCATTGCCGGTGTTCCCATCGGCACTGAATTGCCGCCGCCGAAGAAGGTTGCCGCTACAGATGCGGATCGCGTGGGCCGGAGTGGCTCAATCATCGTCGTTGTCGCAACAGATGCACCGCTTCTTCCGCATCAACTCAAGAGTGTCGCCAAGCGTGTCTCCTTGGGCGTAGGCCGGGTCGGCGGTCTTGGTGAAATGAGCTCGGGGGATATCTTTATCGCCTTCTCCACAGCCAACCCTGACGGCTTCCTGGCGCAAACCGCAACGGCGCAATTCGCGGCAATCGTGGACGACAAGGTGATGAACCAGCTCTTCGAAGCGACCGTGCAGGCGACGGAAGAAGCGATTGTCAATGCATTGATCGCTGCGGAAAGCATGACGGGCGTGAACGGCAATAGGGTGGACGCACTTCCACATGAGCCGCTGAGGGAGGCACTGAGGAAGTACGGTCGGTTGGTGGAGCCCACGCAGCAGTGATCGCCGGGAAACAACACACCGGGTGAAGATCTTCATCGGCGCTCCCCCTTAACTGCGGACGTTTCACGTCCGACCGGGCAATCCAGTCCTACGGTGCCGTCGCGCCTGCTCCGGCAGTCAGTGGCGGATACCGATACCAAACACTGCTGTGATGAACAACCGGCCCACCAACCAGTCCCAGATTTATTACCTCGTAGGAATTTGAGCGCACCTGTACAATCAATGAGCCGTCGACGGCTCTAAGCAGAATCAATTGCGTCCCAACGGTATTCGGCGGTATCGGCAAGTGATCGTCCACGGTACTGATGAAGAACAGACGCGGTTCTCCGCTCAACGAGAAGCACGTGAACATGTCGCCCTGGGATTGCTCCGGCGTGTAATGCCCAAGGCGCGCGAACGTCAACTCGACGCCAGCTTCTGCTGATCTCGCGAACGTCGCTGTCAAACTCTCCGCAGTCTGAGCAAACGACACGGACTCGGACTCACCGACGGGTCCCCATGGCCCGTGAACTTTGTGGCTGCTCGCATTGCCAATGGCGGAAAACAACTGGCTCAAGGATGGCGGTGCGCCCTCATCCCGGGGAAATGCGGCCACGGCACGGTTGCTATACGTGCCGGCCAAATTAGGGCAGGCATGTTGGATTGAGGCCGTTCTTATCGACGCCCAATCTGAAGGATACTTCGGTCCCGTCGAAGTTGCGCAACCCGACAACGCCAGGGCAAGTGCTGCGGCGGTGATCGAGAGGCTTCCGGTCGCACAACGAGCGGTGTTTAGTCCCCATATTCTGTAGTCGTTCCCCATGCCGCTTCTCCGAATGCCACGTCAGCCACGGGGGGGGGCCTGCCCGATCTTTGTACTCCTGGTCACTGCAGTCGTCCACGTCGCTGCAGGGACACGTCAAACTTGCTCCTCTGCACGTTTACGCCGGGCCGCAAAGCGCGCAGCGCGGCCGGACGGATTCAGATGTGCCCGGGCAAGGCGGCGCAATGGGATCTAATTGGCTTTCGAGGAAGCGGACACTCGTGGACGGCCGCTTCAGTCAATTGCTGACGTTCGCGCGAACCAGCCAAGTGGTAGCGGGGGCGTGAGTTGGATTTTGAACGCCCCTGAATTCGTTGACATTTCGCTTCGCTGACCACCACAGCCGAGTCCTTCAACTAGGTAAGCGCGCCCACCACCGTGACCCGACTCAAGCCGGATTGGCGCGCGCCCCATCATGGGAGCTTGCCTGCGATCATGCGGTGCATTCAGGACAGGTCAATCGAGATTCGATGACACGGCCGGAGCCCGGCACCCAGGTCCGGTGCCAGCGTCATTGCTGGATATCGGGCTACTTTGGCGCAAAATGCGCTTGTCTAGAGGGGCGGACGCACTCCGAGATCGCTAATCATGGGTGCGGCGCGCCCTGGTCCTTCCCCCCAGCAGTCCAGCGCGCGTGACATCCAGGCACTTCGCGGCATCTACTAACCCCGTCCTAGGAGTCCCGATGAGAACAAGACAAGTCTTGACATGGATTGTCATCACGCTGATGGCTTCACCGGTGCTCGCGGCGCCGACGGATCTGAAAAGCATTCTCGACGGCTCAAGACACGTGCTGATCGTGCCTGTAGAGCCGCCGCCACTCACGATTAGTCCCCCAGGATTTGCCAATCAGGTTGCCCAGGCCGCCGGTGTCGAAGGCTCAAATGGCACATCAATTTCTCCCATTGTGGGCCCCGCCGGCAGTGGCATGGGCACGATATCGGCGATCACGATGATTCTAGCGACGCCCGGCGCGGCTCGGGCCGCGGGTCAAGTGGCCAATAGAGTGGAGAGCGCGGTGTCAGAGCAAGGCGCTTGGATACCCACACGCGTGGTGGCAGCGTTGGCGGCCGCAGAGTTGGCGAAACGCGGCGCTGCTGGCGTGCGTATTCGCGACGGCGTACAGCCCATCCCGGAGTTGACCGATCGAAGCATGACGATGTCGATGCACAATTGGTATGGTCCCCTCGATCGCTATTTCCGTGCTTCAAAGTCACCCTACGTATATGTCGCGCCCGAGATCAATTCCGGGGATCTGGTGCTCGAAGCGTCGATCGCTAACTACGAATACGCCGGCGGCACGTTCATTCTCGCCGTTCGCCTGAAACTGGTGGACCCAGCCACCGGGGATGTTCTTAGCAAGGGCTGGGGCGTGTCTTATCGGGACGTAGGCAAACCCGTCGACGCTTTTTCAAATCAAGGGGAGCACTTCAAGAATTCATTTGCCACGCTGGCGCAGGAGCTCGTTGAGAAAAGTTTGCGAAAGATGGGACTGCCCTAAGCGCCATAAAGCCGTCATATGTGTGGAGAGCCTTCTCCGGGAGGAGGAGCCCATGCCCAGGTTCGTCGAAGTTTCTGTCACGCAAAGATCAGGAGTACAACGATCGGGCAGACCATCCCCCGTGGCTGACGTGGCATTCGGAGAAGCGGCATGGGTTACGACTACAGAATATGGGGACTAAACACCGGTCGTTGTGCGACCGGAAGCCTCTTGATCACCGCGGCAGCGCTTGCGCTGGCGGTGTCAGGTTGCGCAACTTCGACGGGACCGCAGAAGTATCCTTCAGATTGGGCGTCGATAAGAACGGCCTCAATCCAACATGACTGCCCCAATTTGGCCGGCACGTATAGCAACCGTGCCGTGGCGGTATTTCCCAGCGAGCAAGGCGCGGCGTGGTCTTTGAGCGATGTCTTTACGACCATGGGCAAAGCGAGCACCAGCGTCTTGCACGGATCCTGGGAACCCATTGGCGATTCTGCGTCAGTTTCGTTTAATCAGACTCCTGACAGTCTAACGGTATCGTTCGCTAGCGCAGCGGGTATTGAGAATCGCCTGACCTTCGAGCGAAAAACGAAAGTGCTGATATCTTCTATGGATGCGCTTACTGCCAGATTCCAGTGCTGGTGGGCTAACGGCGAGCCGCGTCTCCGATTCTTCGATGAAATATCCGGCTATTCGTCTGCCGATGCCTCTGGCAGCGAGTCAGGCGGGTCTTTGATTCTGCTGCTGAAAGCCGCCGACGGCTCATTGATCGTGCAGAAGCAGTCGCAGACCTTTCGGATGGTGAATGCTGCGGTCGCGCTAATACCGACGGGCCACGTCAGCAGTGTTTGGTATCGGTATCCCCCACTGACTGCCGGAGCAGGCGCGACGGCACCTTAGGACTGGATTGCCGGCGACCTGAACATTCCAGCGGCGGGTTACGGTCAGCTGCGGACGATCCTATCTGTTTCGCCAGAAAGCCACCGATTCCTGGCACCAGTAGCATCGTCCATATACATTTTCGGGCCAGTCGAGTAGCGCGGCCGCTCGTGGCGGGTGTTAGGATGTTCGGTAATCAGCTGAATTTGTTCGACCAATGTTGTGACGGCCTGACGGTATAATGAAAGCTGATGGCGGGCAAAAGATGAGAAGTTCATGGCTAAAAAACACGTTGCCTTGACACCCTTGTCGCTGATGCTGTTGACGGGCGGCAGCCTGACAGCGAATGCCCAGTCAGCTTGGGAGAATCCGCCCACGCCGCCTCCTCAGCACGAGAAGCAAAACCCGGCGGTCGAGATAAACCTGAAGGTCTTCGACACCCTCGATTTCGACGTGTTCAGCAATCAGAAATGGAATCGCCTCAAGGAAAGTCACGCCTCTGACATCGTGGTGACGTGGCCCGACGGGCATGAGACCAAGGGCATCGAAAAGCACATCGAGGACCTGAAGGCGCTGTTCGTCTTTGCCCCCGACATCAAGATTAAGACGCATCCCATTCGCTTTGGCTCCGGCACATGGACGGCGGTCACCGGTGTCATGACGGGCACCTTCACCAAGCCGATGCCGACGCTCGATGGCAAATCGATCGCGCCCACGGGCAAACGCTTTGCGCTCGGCATGGTGACCCTCGGCCACTGGAAAGGTGGCACGATGGATCATGAGTGGCTGATCTGGGACAACCAGGACTTCATGAACCAGATCGGGCTCGGAAAGTAAGAACTGCGAGAACACTTGCCCTGGGGAGGCACGCCGGCGATTTCTACCAGCCACGGTATATTGAATTTCGATTCTACAAAGCAACCGGTCGTCAGCGACAGTAACGGGTCTCGCAAGCTGACGCTCTGTCTTGCCGCTGATCTCGCAACGCTCTAACGCTCCAAGGCAAGCTGGCTAGCTGCGCTCCGCGAAGCTCTGTGCCAGGAATGTGTCGAGCTCAGATTGGGTGTGCCATGAATGTGCCTTGGTGTGGCTGGGGAGAGGGCTGGCAAGCGCTGCAAGTGGTTGATTATTAAGCCCCTAGAACCAGCGACAACGGTCTGAAAATCCGCGT
>JBGPBY010000438.1:0-6310 GCA_041481485.1 Terriglobia bacterium | reverse complement strand
GAGACTTCTGGCGGCAAAAATTCCGGATATCAGGGCGGTCAGTGCAAGGGCAATGGCGAAAACGATAACGGCGGTGCGCCTCAGTGTCGTCAGTGCGGCATCGACATCGTGAGTCGAAGCGCCGACGACAAGGTACATGGGCTTATCTTTCGCGGAAAAAGGGAACAGTCCCACATGCAGCGTTCCGGTTTCCGTGGTGCTTATGTTCTGGAAGGACTGATTTAAATCGAGAGGAAGTTCAATTCTTAAATTCAAGGATTTCTGAACGATGTGTCCTGATGCGTCAATGACTTCGAAATACTGGCCCGGAATATCGAGCCGGTCGATATCTTTGTCTTCGTGTTCCTCGAAGTCCTGAATGAGGTCGGAAACAATGGGACCTGCGGTCTCCTGCAGTTTTCGATCGAGCTGTGACTGCACAAATCGCTGGAACATCAGATACACGCCGGTATAGGAAAGCGCAAGCAGCACGCCAACGACTGCGCAAAACAGCAACATCATTCGGAATCGAATGGAGGAGGGGTAGGTCATCTTTTCTTACTTTGCAGTTTCTTCCTGGATGCAATAACCCACGCCATGAACCGTGTGAATGATCCGCGATCCGCGTTCCTCGGAAAGCTTGTGCCGAAGCCGGTTGATGTAGACCTCCACAAGATTGGTTTCGCTGTCGAAAGCCTGGTCCCACACGCGTTCCAGAATTTCGGTGCGAGAGACCACTTCGGGGGATTTCGATATCAGCAACTCCAGCAAGCCAAATTCCCGTGAAGTCAGAGAGACGCTCTTGTCTCCGACCGTAACGCGCCGGCGATGCCGGTCGAGCTGAATCCTGCCGCATCGAAGGACGGGCCCGCCGGTGTGCAATCGCCTGCGGATCAGGGCCCGCACGCGGGCCATCAGTTCTGTGACGGCAAAGGGCTTGGTCAGATAGTCGTCGGCGCCGGCATCCAGTCCTTCAACCCGCTGCTCGACGAGGCTTCTCGCCGTCACCATCAGGATGGGAGTATCCACGTGGGCTTCGCGAAGTTCCCGGCAGACCTGGATACCTGAAAGTCCGGGAAGCCGTACGTCCAGCAGGATGCTGTCATACGGTGTTGCGGCCGCCATCTCGAGAGCGCGCTCGCCGGTGGCCGCGATATCCACGTCATAGGAATTTTCCCGCAGGGCCCGGGAAATGAAGTTGGCGACGCGTTTTTCGTCTTCGACCACAAGGATTTTCATGGGCACATTATAACTGCGCCCCTGCTGTATCATTCCACCCAGGACGTGTCAATGGCGGTGGATGGCTTCATGTCGGTTGTATTTCAGCCGTCCGCGTATTACGACATTCATATTAAACGGAGACTACATGGATACGGACAAACTCCGAGAGCTCCTGGCCGGCGGCGAAGTTCCTCCCGACCAGGACCTGGAAAAAATGCGGACCCCGGTTACGGTGTTGTTCAGCGACATCAAGGGATCCACCGCTTACTTTGAAAAATTCGGCGACGTTCAAGGCCTGGCTATGGTGCAGCGCCACAACGATATTCTGTTTCCCGTGATTGAAGCTGCAGGCGGCCGTGTGGTTAAGACCATCGGCGACGCCATTATGGCCGTTTTCGAGGATCCGGAAAGCGGAATTCAGGGTGCGATCGGAATGCAGCGTGCGCTGGAATCGGATCGAATCATCCAGCCTGGCGCCGGACAAATTCATATCAAGGTAGGCCTGCACACTGGACTCGGCCTGGCAAAAGACAACGATATCTACGGAGACGTCGTTAATGTCGCTTCGCGCGTCCAGCATCACGCCGAACCGGATCAGATTCTGGTGACCGAAGATATGCTGGAAGCCGCGCGGGCAACTGGAATCCAGTACGCAAAAATGGGCCGCGAATTCATGCGAGGCCGTATCGAGCCCATCGAGATCTATGCGCTCGCCTGGTCCGCCACTTCAACCGATCAACTGCTCGAAGAAGTTCAGGCTCAGTTCGAGCGCAAGCTCCGCGAAGCCAAGCAACGGCAGGATGCAGTCGAACAGGAATTTGAGAGCGCACGCGATCAATGGCGTACGGAGCGGCGCCGGCTCACGGAAGAAATTGAACATCTTGGGGAAACGGCAGATCAGGCTAAAGAATCCGCACGGGCCGAAGTGACCGACGATCTGCAATCCGAAGTTCGATTTCATCTGGAGGATGCTGTCCGCGGCCGGCAACAGGCCGAACAGGAACTCAGTGCGTCCCGGTCCCGGTGGGAAAGCGAACGAGCGCAGCTGAAAGCGCAGATGCTGATGATGCAGAATTCCGCCATTGAGGCGATGGAACAGTCGAACAATCCTACGCGGGCGGCGCTGGCCTTACGCGAAAAAATTGACACGCGCCTGCAGAGTGCGCGGCAGGATTGGGAAATGCAATGGGAAGGCGAACGGCGCCGGTACCTGGCCGAAATTGAGCGCCTGAAGAAGTCTGTGGGTGTCAGCGAGGATCCCCGGAAAGATGCGGCAAGAAGGGCCCTGCTCGAAAAACTCGGAAAGGCCGCAGGGCCCGAAGCTAAAACAGCAGGGGACTGGGAGCGGGAATTCGAAGCCGCCCGGATCAAATGGGATGAGGAACGCGACCATCTGACGTTGCGCATCCGAAAGGCGGAGCGGGAGCTCCAGCAATCCATGGAGGACATGCGCTCCGAAATCCACCTGGAGCTGCGCGCCCAGTACGATCCTCAGGTAGTGACCGCAAAACGCGAAATTGAACGGCTGTCTCACGAACTGGCCGCCGCCCGCGAGCAGGCCAGGGAAGAATCGAAGCGGAACACTCTGCGCATCGAAACGCTGGAGAAATCGATACCGGCCGCTCAGGATTCCGCCAGAAAACAGGCCGCTGCGGAAATGAAACTGGAAATCGAACGGCAAACCGAGGAATTGAATCGTATCCGAACTCGAAATGAACGAAGATTCAAGGATGAGGCCGAAGAATGGGAGACGGAACGGCGTCGCATGCGAAATCAGATCGCGAAGCTGGAGGATGAGCTGAAAGACGCACGGGAATTCACCATGAGATCGCAGCGCCTGAACGCAGAAGTAGGGGAGAATTGATGCCACAAGCGACTTACCAGGATGCAGAACTTGTTCTTAGACTTTATGAGATGAGACGCGAAGAGCGCATGAGGACTGCACGCACCTGGTTTGCCGCAAATTTCAGGGCACAGTCGCTTGCCGAAGCCATGGAAAAGTTTCCGCCGGGCAGCGAAATGAATGCCTCCTTCCGCATGGTGACTTCCTATTGGGATATGGCGGCTTCATTCCTCGTGCGCGGCATCCTTCATGAGGAACTGTTCTTCGAAAATAGCGGCGAGATGCTCATGGTTTGGGAGCGTTCGAAACCTGTCATCGCGGATTTTCGAGCCCTGCGCAAGAACCCCATGTACCTCAGGAATCTGGAGAAGGCCGCTGAAAAATACATCCAGTGGATGAACTCCAATGCTCCGGGAGCCTACGAAGCGTTCCTGAATTTTCTGAACCCAAAGAAGTAGGCCAGGATCGGGACTGCCGCTGTAGGGGCAGACTATAAAGCTGTAAATGAATGCGATTCCCCGCTGTAGGGGCGGTCTATGAACGCCCACAATTCGGTGGATTGCAGGCCACACAATTTTGGGCGGTCATAGACCGCCCCTACAGTTGCGGTTCCGGCATTCGCGAGTTCCCTTTGGAGTCGTTCGCCCGCCGTCCAACCCTCCTCGCAAAAATGCTAAGCTGCCGGCTATGGATCTGATGCAGCTGGAAATGTTTGTGGCCACTGCGGAGGCTCGCGGAGTGCAACGCGCCGCCGAGCGTGTGTTTCGCACACAGCCCGCGGTAAGCATGGCGTTACGCAAGCTTGAAGAGGAAATCGGTGCACCGTTGTTCGATCGTTCCAATCGTGGTGCCTATGTGCTTACGGCAACGGGAGAATTGCTTTATGCATCGGCCAAAAAGCTGTTGGGATTGAGAGAGGAAGCGCTTGCCGGGATTCGGGAACTGCATAGCATCGAACAAGGGCGTGTGCGGATCGGGGCGAACGAAAGCACGGGCGTGTATCTTCTGCCGCGGCTGATAGAAGCGTTCCGAAAGAAGCACCCGCGCATCCGGATCGATGTCACGCGTCAGAACTCCATGCAGTTGATTCACGATATTCGCGAACACGATGTCGATCTCGCACTCATTTCATTCATGCCGGATGAAAAGGACGTCGAAGCGCTGCCGATTATGAACGATGAGCTGATACTGATTTCAGGGCCGGCTCATCCGCTTGCTGCCAAAAAGAAGGTTTCTTTCGCGGAATTGGGTCAGGAATCCTTTATTGCGCACACGGTTGCGTCTCCATCGCGCCACAAAGTGAT
This sequence comes from Terriglobia bacterium, assembly GCA_041481485.1. Lineage (GTDB taxonomy): Bacteria > Acidobacteriota > Terriglobia > 20CM-2-55-15 > 20CM-2-55-15 > JBGPBY01. Next base: position 1,963 of record JBGPBY010000438.1, on the reverse strand, counting down.
CGAAGCGTTCCGAGCGTCAAACACGCCCCTCAACATCATGATGGAAGTGGCGATGATCGAGACGATCAAGAAATTGGTGGCGATGCATCTGGGAATCGCCTTTGTGCCCGAGATGTGTGTCCATGATGAGATCCGGCGCGGCGAACTCATACGATTGAAATTCAGCGGTTTTCAATATCAGCGAACGCTCTGGCTGGCCCGTCGGCGAAGCGATGCCCACTCTCACGCAGCGGACGCGTTTGTGAAAATTGCCCTCAGCCGGTAGCCGCTATTTCTTCACGGGCTTTGCGCTTCCGTGAATCTTGTCGAGGCACACGCGATGGTAGTCCTTGCCGCGATGTACGGTGCGAAGATCGTAAGGCGCAATGCGTATATAACAACTGTTGCACCAGATCGGGAGTGTGCTGGCAGTAGTACGGCTTTTTGCTTTCAAAGTACGCATGAGTCCTCCAAATCGAAACGATGAATCGCGGTGGATTCTCCGCCGTCTTCTTCCCAAGTCAGGTCCCTCCAGGCCAAATGACAATTGAACCGTGAACATTGAACACTGAACATTTTCCCGAAGGAATGTTCATTGTTCAATGTTCACGGTTCAATTGTCATTTGGGGAGGCATGGAGCGCTCCTACTTTGGGCAATGCATGTAAGGCATAGCGCGAATTGCTCGCGGCGTGTTAACGTTTGGGGTCCGATATAATGCAGAATGCCTCTCTACCAGAGCGATTCGATTATTCTTAAAACGTACGCATTGGGGGAGGCGGATCGAATCGTGGTGTTTTTCAGCCGCGATTTTGGAAAGCTTCGGGGAGTCGCCAACGGTGCTCGCCGCATGAAGAATCGATTTGGCGCAACGCTGGAACCGCTGGCGCTCTCCCGGCTTATGTTTTTCGAGCGGGAGAATCGGGATCTCGTCCGAATCCAGTCTGCGGATCTTCTGCATTCGCCCATGGATCTGTTTGCGGAGTATGACCGGGCCGTCTTCGCCGCGCAGGTGGTCGAGTTGATCGACAAGTTTCTGCCGGAACACGAGCCGCATGATGCGGTATATCGCCTGGTCGGAATGACAATCGACGCGATCCGACAGAATTGTCCGTTGACCGCGGCGGCTTGTTACTTCGAAGTATGGATGCTGCGTCTGGCCGGGATGTTTCCGGACCTGTTCAGGTGCGCAGTATGCATGCGGCCCCTGGACGTGGCGGAAGAGCGGCATCTTTCTCCCGGATTGCAGTCTGCGGTTTGCAGCCATTGTGAATTGCGGGAAGGCGTTGCCGTTCACCGCGAAGTGCCAGTGGTGCTTCACTGGATAATGAAAAACCGGCTTGCGGGTGAAGCCGAATATGGACCATTGACGGAATTGGCAAAGGGAGTCCGAGACCTGCACGAACTGAATCAGTATTGGATACGCCACTACCTGGAACGATGAATTTTCAAGATCTCATACAGTCCTTGTTGAAATTCTGGGGAGATAAGGGCTGCGTGCTTCAACAACCTTACGATGTTGAAGTCGGCGCAGGCACCATGCATCCGGAAACGTTTTTGCGGGTGCTCGGCCCGGAACCTTACAGAGTCGCCTATGTCGAACCGTCCCGGCGCCCGGCCGATGGACGTTACGGAGAAAACCCAAACCGCCTGGAAAAACACCACCAGATGCAGGTGATTCTCAAGCCGCCTCCGGCCGATATTCAGAATATCTATCTTCAATCGCTCACGGCGATGGGGATCGATCTGAAGGAACACGATATCAAGTTCGAAGAGGACAACTGGGAAGCGCCCACCCTCGGCGCCTGGGGCATCGGTTGGCAGGTGATGCTGGATGGCCTGGAGATCTCGCAGTTCACCTATTTCCAGCAGTGCGGCGGTTTCGATCTCGACCTCGTCCCCGCCGAGCTCACCTACGGACTCGAACGCATAGTGGCCTTCCTCCAAAACGTCGACAGCGTCTACGACATCGAGTGGACTCCCGG
>JBGPBY010000437.1:0-6376 GCA_041481485.1 Terriglobia bacterium | reverse complement strand
CCCTCTCCCGTTGGGAGAGGGATTTCTTGATTGCATTCCTTCACACCTTCATAGACCGCGCCCACAGTCTCAATCCCGGAATCTGAGCCGCGTCAGCGGCGGCAGATCCAGAAACTTCCCCGTCCACATTCACTTTCTTCCGACCATGGAACGGCTTGTTGAAACTGCCGCTTCAATCAAGGAGGAGTTAGTGTAGCCACAGCGACTCTGCGAATCGGAGAAACAATTTCGGGCCGGAGTTCACGCCAGCGCCACGCGCCGCCTTTTTCAACAATGTTGGCAATCCCAAAAAACTTCTCCAAGTCGGCAATACTGTAGTCATAGCCCATTGAATACTGAGCAGGACCTGGGTCTGCAACGGTTTGGCCGTAGGTTGTAATGGTTTGCCGAACACCAATCTTTAAAAAGAACGCGTCTTCCCGGCGTTTCCAGGCATCCCAGGAGGCCATGCCCGCCGGACCCAACGCCTGATATTGCTTCTCGAGATTTTGCTGGTGCGCGCCGCCGTGCCACATCAGAATGGCGTCCGGATTCAAATACTTCACCTTCGCTGCTGTAAACACATAGTTCGCGCATGATGACAAACAGCGGTCGACGATCTCCACGTCCAAATGGTTTTGAAAAACCCAGTCTCCCAGATCCATTCCCAGAACCACGTCTCCTCCATCGCTGGTGATCTTGAGAAGATGCGGTTTGAATCTGGCTTTCTTATAAAGTTGAAACACCCTCTCGTTTGCAGCTTTGCTCAGAGTTCCCCGATACACGAGAGCGTCAGTCCCATCCCAAAAAACCGGAACAGGCGCGCGATGCGCCGCACAGGCAGCAATCATCAAAGTGAAAATGCCAAGTACCAGCCCAATGAGAAGGCAGGGCGACTGTAAAGGCGGACGCATGATTGGCGGGAATGCGATCATAGAGTTTCCGGCGAAACGGTTCAAGGAACTAAAAGATACCGTCATCGCCAAAGCTATGGATAGCGGAATGAGTGTAAAATCCGATCGAATTGAGGACAATGGCGAAAACGAGCCGCCCCGGGACAATCAATAGCCATCCGAAATATCGAGTCTAAATAATGAATCGCTGTCTCGTTATCGTTGCGGTGCTGATCGCGCTGGTTCTCGCGCCGGTGCGCGTCCGTGCCGCCGATTCGCTGCCGGCCAAACTGGATGACAGTAGTTTTTGGAAGTTGATTGCGGACCTGTCTGAACCGAACGGAGAGTTTCAGTCCGAGAATCTACTTTCGAACGAGACGGATTTCCCGAGCGTGATGTCGACGCTCAAGAGTACAGTATCGTCCGCTGGGGTATACCTTGGCGTCGGCCCTGAGCAGAATTTCAACTACATTGCGGCGATCCGCCCCCGCATGGTGATCATCATCGACATCCGCCGCCAGAATATGCTGGAGCACTTTCTCTACAAGGCGCTCTTCGAATTGTCCCCGGATCGCGCGGCATTCGTCTCGCGACTTTTTTCCCGCAGTCTTCATACAGACGGGTTGACCGGCGCTTCGTCTGCGGCGGAATTATTCGATGCCTATCAGGATGCTGCCGCCGACCGGACTTCGTGTGCCCGGAATTTTCAGGACGTCCGGAAACTGTTGGTTGAGACGCACCGTTTTGCGTTGACGCGCGACGACCTTGCCAGTCTCGAGAATCTTTATGCAGCATTTTGCGATTTCGGACCCGCTATCAACTACAACTCACGTGGCGGCGGTATTGGCAGCCGCGCCTTCATGCCGAGCTACATGGAGCTAATGACGGAGACCGATCGGAATGGCCGCGAGTGGAGCTACCTGGCCAGTGAAGAAAGTTATCGCGCAGTTCGCGATCTGGAACTTCGCAATCTCATCATTCCAATAACCGGCGATTTCGGTGGACCTTCGGCGATCCGCTCCGTGGGGAAGTTCTTGAAAGACCACGGTGCCGTGGTGTCTGCGTTCTATACATCGAACGTGGAAGGATATCTCTTCCGTGGTGGCGACCGGCGCGGCAATCCCAACGGCGGAGCCGAGCTGTTCTACGATAATGTTGCTGCGTTGCCCTTGAATCGATTGAGCACGTTCATCCGCTGGATACCCGGCGGAGGCGGGCGCTCCAATGGCACCTCAATAGCGCTCGCGCCGATCCTATCGACTATAGACGATTTCAAAGCTGGACGATTCACGTCTGCAAATCTTTTTCCGCCCCGTGGCAATGGATTCAACCGCAGCTTTCAGGGATTCATCAATGCCGCGCCGCCGGTATCCAGGGCGGAACGATTACGTGGAGTGCTTACACGCGGGTGGCCCATCGTATTTGGCGCGGCGTTACTAGCCGCGCTATGTACCGGTTTGTTCTTATGGCTCCGAGGGCAATGAGGCGAGAGCCTGCATGCGCTGGGCAAACGCTGGACCGAAGCCTGCGTCCAAAGGAAGAAACGTCGGCGTTCTTAGGCTGTGGCGCGTTTACTGTAGGCGCGGTCTATGACCGCGTACAATCTCTCGTTCATGGAGTTCAATTCGAAGAATCCCGGTCTGAAAAACTGTGCGCGGTCATAGACCGCGCCTACAGTGGGCCGCAGATTTCAAGCTGAACCATCTTTCCAGCGTGGATAAACGAAGCCGGCTAAGAACCTTTTCGGATTACCAACAATCCCGTCATTCCAAATCCGATTGAAACCAACGATGTCTCTTCGGGAACGACCGACGCCAGTGAAGTTGCCATAATAGCCTAAACACTTTTCAATTATCGCCTTTGCCGGGCAGCTTGAGAGACCAGACTCCGGAAATTCCCCTTCCGCATTACCCTCTCCTTCGGACAAAGATCCGTCGATATCCCCCGGCAATCAGCGCCGCGATGTCGGCCAGAGTCCGAGGCAATTTCAATCCTCCAGGATATGCGAGGTAGCGGGCTTCCCACTCCGGATCAAACTTCTCCTTAAACGCCCGAAGGCCCTGAAAGTTGTATAGCGATTCGCCATGCTCATACAAAAATATGCCCGCGCGCGTCCATAACGGCGCGACTGGCGATTGCTCGAATCCCGACATTGGGGCCATTCCCAGCGCAAACCATCGATATCCCTGATCCTTCCCCCACACCATGATATGAACGAACAGCGCCTCCATGACTTCCTTTGGCGCGTCACGATGGAATCGCATCAAGTCGATCGAAAGTTCTTCCTTCGAGCGTGTTGTCAATAGGGTTGCGAATGCCTGGATGCGTCCTTCCCGTTCCATTACCGCCACGGGAAAGCGTGCAACGTACCCCGGATCGAAGAAGCCAAGAGAGAATCCCTTCTCCGCGCCCGCCCGCTGCTCAATCCAATCGTCGGAAACGGCGCGAAGTTCGTCCATCGCTGTGGCCCCGACGCTTTCCATCAGCCGGAACTGGCCGCCGGTCCGCTCCGTGCGCCGCAACACCTGCCGGAACCGGGAACCGGCACTTCCTTCAAGACTGAACCGGCCGAGATCCACTCGTCCTTCTTCCCCCAGCTTCGCGAAGGCAAGGCCAAAATCGGCGTAGTGATGCAGGTAGTGTTTGCTGATTTCATAGAAAACCGGCGTGCCGCCGAAGTCATCGCACTTTTCCAGAAAGAGCCGGATGAGATCGGCAATCCGGGTTGGCGGCCCGACCGGATCGCCGAGCGCAACCCAGGTTCGGCCCTGCACGCCATACATCACGAAACCTTCCCGCTGTTCATCGAACAGGATGGCCTTGTCGCGAAGATAAACCAGCGAGGGTCGCGAGGAATTTTGGCCGTCGATAATGGCAGCAGCCGAATCCAGGTCTTCATTCGATGGCTCTTCCGCTTCATGTGGCGCAATTCTCAGCAGTCGCATCAGTGCAAACAAAAGAACAATCGTTGCGGCGGCAACGGAACCGCGCAGAAAACGCGATGCCTGGGAATTTCGTTCAAACTGCCACCATAGATTGCTCGAGAATTCGACATGCTTAAATGCGAATCGTCCCAGCCACATTGAAGCTGCAACTGCAGCAACAACCGCGGCAATCCATGATGCCGAGAAGCGGGTTTCGAAGAACGCCGCCTTGCGGTCAAAAGCGGGTCTGGCGCGATGCAGCACCACGAGAAAACCTAAAAGGAGGATAGCTTCCTCGTAGCCACCGCCCTTCAACAGGGATGTTGCAATCCCCACGGCCACCACGGCAATCGTGAAGTAGTACGCGGCATCCAGCCGCCTCCACAGACCGTGCGACAACAGCAGCAGCGCCGCACCGGCTGCGCTTCCGGCAACGTGAGATGTTTCAATAATGGCCATCGGCAAAATTCGCTCGAGGAGCGCCATCCGTCCAGGAGCAGTGGGCTTGGCCCCGGAGAACAGCAGAATCATTCCGCCAATGAATGTAAATATCGCGAGAACCATTGGAGCCAGACGTTCGGTGAGTTGCCCTAAATACGCTGTCACGCGCACGGCAGGCCCTCGGCGGCGATGGATTTCATCGCCGACCAGCAAGACCAGTGCGACTGTCAGAGGTGCGAGATAGTAAATTGTACGGAACACCACCAGCGCGGGCACCAGCTGATCTGAGGGCAGGTATGGACCAAGCAAGAGCACCATCAATCCTTCGAAAACACCCACCCCTCCCGGAACATGACTGACCAGACCGAGAATCTGAGAAGCCAAAAACGCTCCGAGCACGGCGAGAAAGGGCACTTCGTGCCGCGGCAGAAGCGTATAGAAGACAGTTCCAGCCAGCAGCCAGTCCACGGTCGATACGGCATACTGCGCCGCCGCCAGCCGGACATTCGGCAATGTGAATTCAAACTTCCAGATCTTGAATGGTGTGCGATGGACGGCGGAAGAGACGATATAACCAAGACTGATCGCGATGAGGATCCAGCCAAGAGGTTTAATCAGATACGGCGCGATCAGTTCGCGCGTGCCCGGCAGCGGACCGATGGCGAGACTGAGGCCGCCGAGCGCAAACAACCCAAGCCAGAACGTCACTGTGTATGCAAAGACAATGCGCGAAAGTTGTTCGGTGGTGACTCCCCAGCGTGTATAAAACCGGTAACGCACCGACGTGCCCGACAGCAGACTGAATCCGACATTGTTGGCAATGGCATAGGCGATGAACGAGGCAATGGCCACTCGCCGTTTTGGCAAATGTTTGCCGATGTATGCGAAGGCGATGAAGTCGTAACCGGTGAGTACGGCATAGTTCAGCGCAGTCAAAAGAGCGGCCGCGAGCAGCTGCGTTGACGGCGTATTCAGTGCATCGGCGGAGAGTGTCCGCCACGTGACAGCGTGAAGCTCCCGCCGAAGGATTTCCAGCGCAAGAAAGAAGAGCAACAGGCCGGCAATCGCGGGAACTGCGCGCACGATGCGTTCCCGCACCGGACTCAATGAGGCTGATTCTGCTTCACCCACTCCATAGCCTCCAGCAATCGCTGATCAAATTCGACGATGTTTCCCGTGAATCGGTGATCGGTGGCGTTGATCACCCAGAGTTTCTTCGGTGTTGCCGCCGTCTGAATCAATCGTTGAACCTCCGCCAGCGGGACAAATTCATCGTGAGTCGAATGAATCGCCGCAAGTGGAACAGGCGACACCTTCTTGACCATGGCGGCGACGCTGAACAACGGCTCGTTCGGTACCGCATGTGTGAGATAGATGATGGAATCCTTCAACCGCCACCCGAGTTCGTTCATATCCGGAAGGCCGAGGGCAATGACACCGGCGATCAGAGGTTTGGTTTGCGGATCGGTGGCGGCAAGAACCGAGAGTCCCGCGCCTTCCGATACGCCGATGAGGATTGGCTTTCCCACTGATCCGCGGGCTGCATAGTTCACCAATAGCCTGTAGTCACCAGGCTCATCCTGAGGACGAAGCGTGGATTTGCCCGTGGTGAAGGACTCCAGATACGTTTTGGCATCGAACCCCACGACGAAATACCCCTTGGACGACAGGAATTCCGCGACTTGCGGGCCGAGATGAATCCACCCGCCGTCACCGCTTGAAACGATGACGGCCATCGAGCCACGGGTTCCGTAATTGTGCAGCGATTGCGGATGCCCTCGAATGGCAATGGAATCCGAAACCGGAGCGGGATTCCGCTGTGCGGAACATGGAAATGCCAGCGACGCCATAATTAGAACGAAAACAGATACGCGCACCATAGGGTGAGAGCCTTAAGTTGAGCGTACACATCTGGCGAGTTCAATCCAATAGGGGATTTATGCTGGGATCTTCCATTTGCTTGCGCAGCTGTAGACGCGGTCTGTGAATGTGTGAATGAATTCGAATTGAGCGACTGTAGGGGCGGTCTATGACCGCCCGCAATCTGGAGGAATGCAGGCCTCTAAATTATGGGCGGTCATAGACCGCCCCTACAGTGGGGAATTGCATTCGACTACGGTTTCCTATCGTGCCGGGATT
>JBGPBY010000436.1:0-6420 GCA_041481485.1 Terriglobia bacterium | reverse complement strand
GTGGTCCAATGGTCATTCGTCAATGTCACCAGGGTCATTAATCAACGCACAACAGACTATTTGACAGCTCTCATTGGAGAGGGCCCCCGCCCTGTTATACTTAAAGGTTTATGGTAGTGCCAGGAAAGGTCACGGACCAGGAGAGCATTGTCGTTCGAGGGGCCCGCGTCCATAACCTCAAGAACATCGACTTCGAAATCCCCCATAATGCTCTCACGATCGTTACGGGAGTGAGTGGATCCGGAAAATCGTCACTTGCCTTTGACACGATTTATGCCGAGGGTCAGCGCCGTTATATTGAATCGCTTTCCGCCTATGCCCGGCAGTTCCTCGAACGCATCGAAAAACCCGATATCGATGAAGTGCTCGGGATTGCTCCGGCCATTGCGATTCGGCAGCGCAACACCACACGCACACCACGCTCGACTGTGGGCACATCGACAGAAATTTACGATTACCTGAGACTGCTGTTCGCCCGGGTCGGAAACACGCATTGCCGTAAATGCGGCGCCGTTGTTCAAAAGGATACGGTCGACCGCATCGCGGATGCGGTCATGCAATGGCCGGAAGGCACACGCTTTTATGTGCTCTACCCGCTGAAACAGGGTCTCACGGAGTCCGAACTGGCGTTGCAGCTTGCCGACATCAAGCGTCGCGGGTTCGCGAGGATCTATCAGAATGGGCAGGTATTCGAATATTCCAGGCCCGAGTCGCTTCTTGATGTGGATTTCAGCAAAGCCGCGTTTGTGCTGGTCGACCGCCTGAAGTCCGGACCGGAGACACGTCAAAGACTCATCGACTCCGTGGAGATATGCTTACGTGAGAACAACGGCGAGGTTGTCTTTGAGGCGTTTGAAGACTCCGGTCCCCGCCAGCATCGCTTCAGCGAAGCCTTCGAATGCAAGACTTGCGGAATTCGATATGAGGATCCGGAGCCCAAACTGTTTTCCTTCAACAGTCCGTTTGGCGCATGTCCCCGATGCCAGGGATTTGGAAACACGATCGACCTCGACATGGAACTGGTCATTCCGGATAAAAATTTGTCTCTGAATCAAGGCGCCGTGGAGCCATGGACGAAACCGCGATACCGGGGAACCCTGGCGGAATTCAAAAAAACCGCACGCCAGGCTGGAATTCCGCTTGATGTTCCGTTTCGCGCGTTGAGTCCGGAACAGTCACAGTTTGTCCTGGAAACAGTTCGCGCCTTTTTCGACTATCTCGAAACGAAGAAATACAAACTGCATGTCCGAGTCTTTCTGAGCCGGTATCGGGGCTACAGCATCTGTCCGGACTGTCATGGCAGCAGGCTGAGACAGGAAGCCCGAAACATCTTCATCGACGGGAAGTCGATCGCGGATGTCTGCCAGATGACGATACAACATGCGGTTCAGTTCTTCTCGGGAATCCGGCTTTCGGTATCGCAGGCTGCAATCGCGGAACGAATACTCTGGGAAATTCGTTCGCGGCTTCGCTATCTCGATGAAGTGGGTCTGCAATACCTGACCCTCGACCGGCTGGCGTCAACGTTGTCCGGCGGCGAGGCCCAGCGCATCCAACTGGCGACATCACTCGGTTCGTCACTGGTGGGAGCCCTTTACGTTCTTGATGAACCGTCCATTGGTCTCCATCCCCGCGACGCGCAACGGCTTATTCAGATTCTGCTGCGTCTTAAAGAAATCGGAAACACCGTGCTCGTGGTCGAACACGACGCTGAGATCATGCGGGCCGCAGATCACATTCTGGATTTGGGTCCGGGAGCGGGAGAAAACGGCGGCCACCTTGTCTATCAGGGATCGTTTGATGGACTGCAGCACAGCTCGGGGTCCCTTACGGGCAAATATCTTTTCGGAGAAATGCGGGTCCCCATTCCAAAGGAGCGGCGAAAACCTTCGGCAAAGGCGATTCAACTCAAAGGGGCGTCCCGTCACAATCTGAAAGGTGTGGATCTTTCCATTCCGGTGGGTCTGATGACGTGCATAACCGGAGTGTCCGGATCCGGCAAGTCGACACTTGTACTGGAATGCCTCTACGAGGCGATGAAAGCCGCAATGATCAATGGCGAGGCCGGACCCGGCGCCGGAATCCTTGAAAGCGGCACGAAATGGATCGCCGACACCGTGCTGGTGGACCAAAGTCCCATCGGCAGAACCCCCCGTTCGAATCCTGTAACGTACATCAAGGCATTCGATCAGATTCGTGAAGTGTTTGCATCAACGAAAGAAGCTCAGGCCCGCGGATATAACGCAGGAAGTTTTTCATTCAACATTCCGGGCGGACGCTGCGAAGTGTGCGAAGGCGACGGTACGGTAACCGTCGAGATGCAGTTTCTGGCAGACGTCGAACTGATCTGTGAAGAATGCAAGGGCACGCGCTATAAGAGCGGAGTCCTTGATGTGTTGTTCAAGGGAAAAAACATTTACGAAGTCCTGCAGATGACGGTTCGCGAGGCCGTGAGTTTCTTTTCCAGTGTTCCTCGAATCACCAAGCGGCTCAAAGTTCTCGAGGAGGTCGGCCTCGGCTATCTGCGGCTCGGCCAGTCCGCAACTACACTGTCGGGAGGCGAAGCCCAGCGCATCAAGCTGGCCACGTTCATGTCCCGCGAGGTGAACCTCAAAACACTTTTTATATTCGATGAACCGACAACCGGATTGCACTTCGACGACATCAACAAGCTGCTGACGGCTTTCCGCCGTCTGATCGACGCCGGCGGCACCGTTCTAATCATCGAACACAATCTCGATGTCATCAAATCCGCAGACTGGGTCGTCGATCTGGGTCCGGAAGGCGGCAGTGGCGGCGGCCGGATTGTCGCCTTGGGGACACCGGAAGAGATTGCGGCAAACCCATCGTCTTTGACTGGAAAGTTCCTGTCGGCTGTTTTGCGCAGTTGAACGTCTTGTTGCTGGATCTGTCGCAGCTCCGCAGCTGGGAGAACTCCCAAAGCCGCGTAGCGGCGACAGTTCGCTAGCCACCGGCGTCAGCCGGTGGAATGAGCCTAGAGCACAACATTATTGATCTGGCGCCTCCGGGATATAATCCCGCTAAACGAAAATGCCGATACGTTCGAGTTCACTTTCATTTCTGTTGCTCTCTCTGGCATTGACAGGGATTGTCGTTTCCCAGTCGAAGAATCTCGAATCTCTGCGCAAGGAACGCTCTAGTCTCGAAAAGACCACAGATCCGATCGAACGCACCAAAATGTCCGTCAAGGTCTCTGATATTCTGATTCTGCTGGTCAATGATGCCGCCAAAAGCGGTAACGACAAACTTGTCGACCAGTATTTGAACGAATACTGCAAAACGATCAAAGACGCTGAAGACGTCATGATGAAAACTCGAAAGGATGCCCATAAGCATCCCTCCGGATTCAAGGACCTCGAGATCGGGCTTCGCAAGCAGCAACGGCGACTTAGCGACATTGGCAAGCTTTTGGATTATGATCAACGTAGTACCCTTGAAAAGGCTCAGAAGCTGGCTTCTGAAATCGACGACCGGCTGGTACGGGAGATGCTTGTAAAGGATCCCAATGCGTCACGCAAACCATAGATTTTTTGCGGCCACGCTCGCCACGGCAGTCACTACGGCCGCTGCCATCGCCGCGTTCTGGTTCACACCACACTCCCTGGCGGCCGCCGAATTCTTCACTTATGAAGAAATCGACTACATTCGGGAAGCCCAGGGAATCTCACTTCGCGTTCCTGCGATCATCCAGCTTGCGAATATCCGTCTGGTTTACCTCGGAATGAAGGAGAAATCCAAGGATGACAAAGCGCTGGAAAAGCGGATTGCAGAGATCCATGTGGAACTGACTAAGAAACCGGAAACCAAAGCTCCGGGACAGCCATCCGGAGGACAAGCTCCCAGAGGTTCCAGAGGACCGCTGCCGCCAGCCATTCCGTTCCCATTTCCGCTTCCGAAGAAAGATTCACCCGAAGTCGTTGCTGAACCCTATCTCACTGATTTCACAAAGACAGAATTGTTGAAGGGATACGTCGAAGCGATCGACGAAATCAAATCCGATATCGATGATGCCTACAGGGAAAAGCAGGATGTTCGTGAGGCACTGGAAAGATTCATTAAATTTTGTGATTCGTCGAATCAGAATCTCCGCCGATTTCAGTCGCAGGACAGATCGGAGCGTGAGGCTATCGAAGAGGCTCGATCCACAACTCAGGAAGCGCTGGAGGCGGCACAGGACGCGTTAAAGATCGTACCCCGGACGGAAAAGGTTATTCGTCCTTGAGATCGGCCGCCCCCCATCTGGAGCTCATATTTCACCGCGCTCACCGGCTTTTAAAACCTCGCACGATTGCTCCGCTCGTCTTTACTGAATTTTTCCCGTTTGCAGGTCTGAACCATACCGCCCGCCTGCGGGACAACGTTCTTAAGGTTCGTGTCAGCGATTTGTTTGTCGAGGCCCCCGAAGCCGTCATCTACTCCTTGGCTCTGATTCTTTTGGCCAAACTGTATCGGAAGAAGCTGGATGGTGGCGTTCATCGCGTCTATCGGGAGTTCATTCTCAGTCCGGATATTCAGGAGCGAGCGCGAACTTTGCGATGTACCCGGGGGAGGGCGCTAAGGGGCCGAGGCGCCAGTGGCAAATTTGTCGATCTGAACGAGAGTTTCGACCGGCTGAATCAGAAGTATTTCGAAAGCAACCTGAAGAAACCGCAAATCTCATGGTCCGAACGCCGTTCGCGGCGCACATTGGGACGTTATGACATGGCGCGGCATTGCATTTTTATCAGCAGGATATTTGACTCACCTGGAATTCCTGCCTATGTACTGGACTATGTGATGTACCACGAAATGCTCCATATTCGGCATCAGTCGTGTATACACGATTGCCGGATCGTCGTTCATACCCCCGAGTTTCGTGCCGATGAGAAGCGATTTTCCGGATTTCAAGACGCCAAACGGTGGCTCAAAAATCTCTAACTGAGAGGGATTCCACAGAAGCTGTGAAAAACTCTGTGGAAAAGTATCCACTGGGGGCCCTAAGCCCACTGTAAAGCTGGGGCTTATAGCACTTTGCACCGATTCCGGTCAGTTGCGTGGCTGTTGAAAACTTCGCGAAAAACCCATCAGCCGAACCTCAGCATTGACGGCCTCCTTGCCGGTGATGGGCTCGTCAACGCCAAATTTTCCGGCACTATCGAGAGACATCAATCCGTATTGCAAGACCAGCTGGACATCCTGGTAGAGGGCACTGCTGGAAGCCAGGTCCGGCGTGGGTATCGACGAAGCATTAGACGGAGTTGCGCCCACGATGCGGATTAGACGGGAGAGGGTCGTCGCATACTCGCCACGGGTCACGATTCTGGCAGGCTGGTACGTGTGATTCGCCAGCAGATCTACGATTCCCACGCCCAAGACTGTTTGAATTTCCTTTAGTGCCCACGAATCCTGAGCGTCTATAACCACCTGGGCGACCCCGGACAGTGTCTGAATTTGTGGAAAATAGCGCACCAACAAAGCCGCCAGCTGCTCCCGCGTGATCGACCCTGAGGAAACAATGTCCCGAAAGCGTTCGATGTCTGATCCCCAGCGGCCGAGATCTTCGAGTTCCTGAGTCCGGCGTGCAAAATCTTCATCGGCAGAGCCGGATGCGCCAAGGCGCAGGGAGAGTGACTTTGCTTCTTCGGTTTTGCCGAGTGTGGTCAGCAATTCGATGATGTGCCGTTGCATGTCGTCACTGGGTCCACCCAGACCAACCTGACGTCGAAATTCAGTCAGTGCACCTTCCCAGTTCTTCTGCCGCTCGAGTACGGAAGCCAGTAAGCCATGAATCACTGGTTCCGACGGCGCACTATCCAGCGCCCTGCGGTAGCTCGCCTCAGCATCGGTCAACCTGCCGGCAGCTTCGGCGTTTGCTCCGTCGCGAATGAGGCTGTCCACGGCAAGCAACTGGGCCTTTTGGCGTTTTACCTCCAGATCCTGCTGTACCGAGGCGACTGAAAATAATCGGGAATAGTACTCCGCAGCACTCGCATAGTCGTTGCGGGAAAAGGACATCTCAGCAAGGTAGTAAAGCGCAATTCGGTTCGTGGGATCCGCCGCGAGAACCGCCGAGAATCCCCGAAGGGCATCGGTCTCCAGGCCACGATAGAGAATCACATAGGCCTGGAGCAGAAGAAGCGGAGGGAAATCCCGGTTTTTCTGGAGAAGCTTCGCCGCATCGTTGGCGACCTTTATGTCGTCTTTGGCCGTTTTCGAAGTCACAAATCGCATCCACAGCTTGTCGTAGTCATTCTGAAGTTTTTTCGGAATCGGCGTAACGACGGCGGGATTCTCCAACTGTGCCCGCTGGGGAACCGCGAAGGACTGAAGCAGCATCAAACTCGAGAGCGCGATTGTCAGCATAGTGTTCGTGTATTCGCTTCTGACTCCATCTTAGAAAACCTATGGACAGCTTTCATT
>JBGPBY010000435.1:0-6425 GCA_041481485.1 Terriglobia bacterium | reverse complement strand
GTGCGTATTTATGAAACAGCCTACTAAGGGATCTGCCGCCGCTAACGCGGCTGGAAACGCGGCCGGGAACGCGGCTGGATCTACTTTGATTTTTGAGGCGGAGGAGGGAAGTTCTTGAACAGTTTTGCGACTGCCTTTGTGAGATTCTTCTGCTGCTTTTCAGGCTTGGCCGTGACGTCTATGGTTTTGCTGACAATCCCGCGCCATACCAGCGTGTGGGTCTTCGCATCGTTGATATCGACGACCAGCTGGCCGACGTAGATCGTTGAGGTTTCTCCCGTGGTGACGCCGCCGCCGGCTCCGTACCATCCGCCGCCATACCAGCCCGGGCCGTATCCCCAGTCCGTGTACGTCGTGAATTCTTTGTCCTTGTCCACTCCTGCCTGATAGCCAATGTAGAGATCCGCGTTGTCGGAATCGGTTTTCGTGAGGCCCTTCATGGCGAGTTCGGCATCGATCGTGTCCGTGAGCTGTTTCTCGCGAAGACTGTCGAGTTTCTGGGCATTTTTCATCGGCACCAGTTTGTAGGTTTTGTAACTGGAGAAATTTGCGGTCTTGTCAAAATTATAACGGACGTCATCGGCACAGGCGACGCCGGTCCAAAGCAGGATAAGTGCAGCTGAAAGAAGCGAAGTTATTTTCATCGCGATAGTCCCTCTTTCTTTCACGTGAAACCTGGTGTCGAGCCTATGGCCCCAACACTACTCTGTGCAGTCTTTCAATCCAGCGATGATTCGCCAACTGTAAGACGAAGCAGGAATCGCGAGACGTAACCAGTTCTTTCGGGATTAGCCTTTAATACTTGAAGTGAACTGGCAGTTCGGTGTCTGGAATGGGCGTTAACTTCGAGTCGTGATCTGCGAATCGTTTCGAGACTCTGGTCACAAAGACGTGGTATCCCCACGGTGGCAAATCGAGATAAAGGCCCGCCGACACGACATCGTTGCCGTCGCGATCATAGCTGGCCACACCGATGAGATCGTGAAATTGCACAAACTCATCGGCCCAATCCGCAAACGGCAAACGGACATAGCACTGGCCCTGGTTCAACGCATAATTCACGACAACCAGATATCGTTCGTCACCGCTCTCCCAGAGGAAAGCCAGAAAGCCATCCCAGGATTCGTTGCCTTCCCACGCGGGCGCACATTCGAGCAATTGCCAGTGACCGTCGTGGAATGCCGGGAGACGCAACACCGAGAGCAGCCGGTCATGGAACTGCTGAAGAGCTTCGTCAGACGGCTCAAGGGGTGCACGGACCAAATGGGGCGAGATTCGCGTTCGCCGTCCTTCCAATTGTCCTTGATGAAAGAACCGCAGGCCCGGCGAAAGGTAGGTCACGATGGCCGCAGCCTCTTCGATTTCCCGCGCGAATACCGCGGCTGCCCGGGGTTCATCATGGTTCTCCAGGAATCTCGCCAGCTTCTCCTGATAGTCCGGCCCGGCGTGAAAGTGCTCGCGAACCGGCCGGGCATGGCCTTCGCGAAGCCTGTCATACAGACGTTTGTCGTAAGTGTAATTGAAGCCTTGCTGCTGAAGCGTCCATTCCAGGTCCCAATACACTTCAGCCATGAAACAGAAATCCGGGACCCGTTCGCGAACCTGATTTATTGCCCGCGGCCAGAACAACTGCGGGTAGCGTCCCCATGTTCGTTCAAAAACTTCCGGGAGCACCAGCATCGCCATGTCACATCGTACGCCGTCACATTGACCTGCGATGCGCTGCAATTCTCCGATCATCGCCTTCTGCGTGTCGGAATTGCTGTAGTCGAGCTGAAGTGTGTCAGGCCATCCTTCAAAGTAGGGATCGCGCCCATAAGCAAGAATCAGGTCTCCGCGCTCGACATGAATTCGAATGAAGTTCTTTGGGGCGGCCACAAGTTGAGTCTCAGTTCCTGCGATGTAGTATTCCGGATGACTCTGGACCCATGGATGATCCAAAGCCGTGTGGTTCGGCACAAAATCGAGCATTAACCGGAGGTCGCGTTTTCTCAGCCGTTCACGAAGCCGGGACAGGGCAGCGTCTCCGCCCAGAGATTGATGTGTCGTATAGCCGGTGATTGCAAACCCCGAGCCTGCGATGTCCGCATCTTGCAAGTCTGGCAGCGTCGCTTCGAATTCTTTGTGCCATTCGGGAACATGCCTGGAGACGTGTTGTCCGGCGGTACCGGTTTGCCAGACACTGAGCATCCAGATCCAGTCAAAGCCCAGGTACGCAAGGCGGTCCAGTTCGACGTCCGGAATGTCATCCAGAGTCGCTTGCCGCCCGAGGACACGCGACAATTCCGTTAACCAGACTCTGGTATTGACCTGGAACAGTGATGGGTAACGTGTGGTCATCGTTCTTCCTGCATTACGAGACTCTGCGGCCGGGTTCGTAAATTTCCGGATGCATTTCGATAATGGTGCTCAACTTGCCAAAATCCAAAATCTGTTGCGCGGTTGTATTGGCGAACAAATGCAGCGCGCGCGCGATGAGCCCTGTCCATCCGGTCTGATGGTTTGCACCGAGACCGGCTCCATTGTCGCCGTGGAAATACTCGTAGAAAAAAATGTGATCGCGCCAATGCGGATCCTGCTGGAATTTTGTCAATCCTCCATAGACTGGCCGTTTCCCTTCGCTATTGCGCAGGAAAATGCTGGTCAGCCGGCGGCTGAGTTCCTGTGCGACCTGGAAAAGCGTCATGTACACTCCGGAACCGGTTGGACACTCGATTGTAAAATCATTCCCGTAGTATGCGTAATACTGAAGCAGTGCGCGGACAATCAGCGCATTGACGGGCATCCAGATGGGGCCGCGCCAGTTGGAGTTTCCTCCGAACATACTGCTGTCCGATTCTCCCGGCTGGTACGCCACTCGAAATTCCTGATCTTCCATGCGGAACACGTAAGGATGATTGAGGTGATAGCGGGAGAGTGATCGAATTCCGTACGGACTGAAGAATTCGGCTTCGTCGAGCATCGTTTTCAATACTCGCCGAAGCCTGGTTTCGTTCAGGATGGCGGCGAGCCTGCGACCTTTATAGCCGCGTTTGGCCGGGTCGTGGATGTGGGCTCTCAATTCCGGACGTGCCCTGAGGAAACGGAGCGACGATTCTGCGAACTGAGCATCGTTCGAAGTCCTGGTGCCCTCGAAAACCGTGACCGCACACAGCGGCAATAACCCCACCATGGAACGTGCCTTCAGGCGTTGTGCGGATCCATCCGGCAGCCGGAGGACATCATAGAAAAAACCATCATCCTCATCCCACATGCCGACACCGTCTCCGGCGTGCGCCATCGACGACGCAATCCACAGGAAGTGTTCTGCAAACTTCCGGCACATGGCAAGGTATATCGGACGCACCTCGGCGAGACAGGACGCGATTTCCAGCATGTTCTGGCAAAAGAGCGCCATCCATGCCGTGCCGTCCGACTGGTCCAGATATCCACCCGTGGGCAGCGGAGAACTGCGGTCGAATACTCCGATATTGTCCAGACCGAGAACCCCACCTTCAAACACATTTCTGCCGAGACGGTCTTTGCGATTGACCCACCATGTGAAAGTCAGCAGCAGTCTCTGGAATGCGAGTTCGAGCCACTCCACGCTTCCCCGCCGTTGCCGCGCCTGTTCCAGACGATAGGTAAAGAGCGTGGCCCAGGCGTGAACCGGCGGATTGACGGCGCTGAAATTCCATTCGTGCGCAGGAAGCTGACCGTTTGGGTGCTGATATCGAGCCCGTAATATCAGGTCTAACTGTTCCTTGCCGAAGTCTTCATCCACCAGGCTCAGCGCTATAACGTGGAATGCCAGGTCCCAGGACGCATACCACGGGTATTCCCATTTGTCCGGCATCGAAATGATGTCGCTGTTGTACATGTGATGCCAGTGTTCGTTGCGCGGTGCAGGACGCTGTGGCTTGAAGGTGTCCGCGCCGTGTTCCTTCAGCCACTGATGGACGTCATAGTAGTAAAATTGCTTGGACCACAACATGCCGGCCAGCGACTGACGCATGACATTCGTTTGATCCGCATTCAGCGATTGAGGAATGACCGAGGCATAGAATTCGTCTGCTTCCCGCCGGCGGGTTTCCATCACGCCGTCGAAGCTGCCGAACGTGCTGTTGTACTGCTTTTTTGATGATGACGCAGGAACAGGGGCCACATCGCGCAACCGCAGCCGCACCGTTCGCGATTCCCCCGGTCCGATCGAGAGCGTAAAATGCGCCGCTGCCTTCGTTCCTTTTTTTGCAGGGTTCACGGCATCGTGCCGGCCATGGACGATATAGTCGTGGATTCCGTCTTTGACAAAACAGGTCCGATTGGGAGTTCCGAAGATGCGCTCGTTGTTAGTGTCATTCTCGGTGAAGAGCAGTTCGCCGGGCCGGTCTGCATAAAGGAACCGTTCCCCGAGATCGTGGTGCGAGGTGACGATAACGTTTCCCGCATCGCTTTCAGTCTGCCGGAGCTGAGGACGAAGGCCCTCTTTTCCCCATGACCAGATGTTTCGAAACCATATGGTGGGCAGGACATGCAACCGTGCCGGATCCGGGCCGCGGTTCCAGACCGTAATTCGGATCAGCATATCTTCCGGAGCCGCCTTGGCATACTCGACAAAAACATCGAAGTAGCGGTTTTCGTCAAATACGCCGGTATCCATCAACTCGTATTCCCACTCATCACGGCCTCTGCTGCGGTTGACAGAAACCAGCTTGTCATACGGGAAAGCCGATTGCGGATACTTGTACAGGTACTTCATATATGAGTGGGTCGGTGTGGAGTCGAGGTAGAAGTAGCATTCCTTGACGTCCTCGCCGTGGTTCCCCTGGCTGTTGGTCAGGCCGAAGAGTCTTTCCTTGAGAAAGAGGTCCTTTTCATTCCATAGTCCCAGGGCAAAACAGAGAAGTTGTTTGCTGTCGGAGATGCCTGCCAGGCCGTCTTCGCCCCAGCGATAGGCGCGGGATCGGGCCATGTCGTGAGTGAAGTATTCCCACGCGTGTCCGCTTTCGCCATAATCTTCGCGGACGGTGCCCCATTGCCGTTCGCTGACATAGGGTCCCCACTTCTTCCAGGGAAACTTCTTTTGACGATCCTCCTCCAGGCGAACTCTTTCCGCGTTCAAAATACCACCCCCTAGTTGAGTAACGTTTGTCTGCGTTAACGGGAACTGCAAATACGGACAGTTGCCGGCATGAACAATCCGGAATAGCCCACATCCAGAATGCCCGGCTCACAGCAAGGACAGCATCCTTCGCATGACTCTGTAGGGGCGGTCTATGACCGCCCACAATCATGAGAAATGCAATCCTCTGAGTTGTGGGCGGTCATAGACCGCCCCTACAGTTGAGACAAGGACTCCAAAACTTCGGAGGATCTCCGAAATGCCGGACTCTCTAGTCCGGATTCTTCATTCAAACTCCAAGACATGTCCCGAGGAACCCTGAGGCATGAGGCGTGCTTGTAGTCGACGAAGGTGATCGAGATGGCTGGAGTTAGCTAATGATCAGAAATGGACTTTTGCGTCATTGGGCAACATGGCTCTTTGGCGCCGCGGCCGTCACGTTCATTGCGGTATTGGTTTGGGCGGCTCCCGAGCCGAATGATCCGCAGCCGGTCCTGAATAGTTCGTACAATCGATTCAAGACGCTCCAGGAAGGTAAGAACGCAGACTACATTCCTGCGCTTGCGAATGTCGACCCGAACCTTTTCGGAATCGCTCTGGTTACCGTGGACGGCAAGGTTTACACCGCCGGTGATGTACAGACTGAAGTCTCGATCCAATCCATTTCAAAAGTATTCACGATGGCGCAGGTGATTCAGGAGCAGGGGCCGGAATCTGTCGAAAAACGAATCGGGGTGGATGCCACCGGTGCGAAGTTCAACTCGATCATTGCCGTGGAGGCGGTCCGCACGATGTCTGGCACTGGTGCTCCGGAAATGAATCCTCTGGTCAATCCCGGCGCAATTTCCACGACCAGCATGGTGATTGGCGCCACGCCTGATGCAATCTGGAAAAAAATTATCGACTTTGACAGCGATTTTGCGGGACGCCAGCTCGGAGTACTGCAGGATGTCTACAAATCGGAATCCGACACCAATCAACGTAATCAGGCCATCGGCGCGCTGATGTTCGCTTACGGATACATCAAAAATAACTGGCAGCAGGCGGTCGACCTTTACACTCGTCAGTGTTCGATTGGAGTCAACGCGAAAGATCTGGCGACCATGGCATCGAGTCTGGCGGCGGAAGGCAGGAATCCCATCACCAACAAGCGAGTGATGGATGCGGGCAAGGTCCCGGCTGTGCTGGCTGTGATGGCAACGGCCGGATTGTATGACGATTCGGGCAAATGGCTGTATCACACCGGGTTACCGGCGAAAAGTGGAGTCGGCGGCGGACTCATTGCGGTATCACCCGGAAAGTTCGGCGTCGCGGTGGTGTCGCC
>JBGPBY010000434.1:0-6444 GCA_041481485.1 Terriglobia bacterium | reverse complement strand
GGCCCGACGCCCCACAGTCGCGAGATGGGAAGCTCCATGAGGAAATCTTCAACCTCACTCGCCTTCACAATCACCAACCCGTCGGGCTTTCTCAGATCCGACGCGATTTTTGCGACAAATTTGTTTGGGGCGACTCCCACCGAAGCGCATAATCCGGTCGCTTCCCGGACTTGAATCTTGACGGCACGGGCGATCGTTTCCGGTGACCCAAAGAGGGCTAAGGATCCCGAAACGTCCAGAAACGCCTCATCGATACTCAGCGGTTCAATGAGATTCGTAAATCGGTGCAGCACTTCCATGACGGCGTTGGAGACTTCGCTGTAACGCGTCATTCGGACGGGCACGTATGAACCGTGAGGGCAAAGCCGCCAGGCCTGACTGATCGGCAAAGCCGAATGCACTCCAAACTTTCGTGCTTCATACGAGCATGCGGCGACAACGCCGCGTCCCCGCCCGCCCCTGGGATCGGCGCCGACGATTACTGGTTTTCCTCTTATAGTCGGATCGTCAAGCTGCTCAATGGATGCATAGAACGCATCCATGTCCACATGCAGAATGACGCGGTCCGGTTTCGGTTCGGCCATAGGTTTTTGGACACTACCGCAAATGGACCCAATCTGTCACTGTTCCCACAGAAGCTAGACAGGTCCGTCAGGACACATTCACTGAAAACCCGGTTCTGTAGCATTTTATGAGGAAAACACATACGTGTTGAAACTTCGTCGTATTGAAATGGTTGGCTTCAAGTCGTTCTCGGAAAAGGGCCAAATCGCCGTGAACGAAACCGGAGTCACTGCGATTGTGGGGCCTAACGGCTGCGGCAAGAGTAATGTTTCCGACGCTATTGCATGGGTGCTTGGCGAGCAGAGTGCAAAATCGCTGCGCGGCGAAAAAATGGAAGATGTGATCTTCAATGGCAGCCGCACTCGTGCGCCGATGGGCATGGCCGAAGTCACCATTACTTTAACCGATTCCAATCCTGCTCCTGTTGTTCACGGCAACGGGAATGGCAACGGAAACGGTAACGGAAATGGTCATGGACACGTCCATGGAAGTGGTGACCATGTCGCTCCACTTCCCGTGCTGCAGGCCGGTCCGCGCGATGTGGTCGTCCAGCGGCGGCTCTACCGCAGCGGCGAAAGCATCTACCTCATTGATGGAAAACCATGCCGCTTGCGAGACGTTCACGACATGTTTCTCGGTACGGGATTGGGGCCCAACAGTTACGCCATCATCGAGCAGGGACGCGTCGGACAACTGCTCAGCTCCAAACCCATGGACCGCCGCGCCCTGATTGAAGAAGCCGCCGGGATCACGAAGTTCAAGTCCAAACGGAAACTCGCGGAGTCGCGGCTTGAAGCCGCGCGAGTCAATCTCTCGCGAGTCAACGACATTCTGGCCGAAGTGGATCGCCAGCGAAATTCCTTGAAGCGCCAGGCCGGAAAGGCTCGGCGGTTCATTGAATTTCGCGACCGGATGAGAGGCATACTTTCGGAAATCTTCTCCACGCGGGCCGATATGCTGGTTCACCAGCAGGAAGGCTGCGAAAGCGCACTGGCTTCCATCGGAGATGAAGGCCGGCGCCTGGAAGCGGAAATTGAACGATTGAACGCATTCGTCCGCCAACATCGCATCGATGTCGAGACTCACGAAAACCTGCTTACGGAATCCCGTGCACGGCACTCGGAAACGGAATTGGAACATGGCCGGACGATCCAGCGGATCGAACGCCTGGAAGACCAGATCCGATTGCTTGAAGAACGGAAAGCAACGCTTGCTGCCGAAAGCGCACGCACGACCGAAGAAATAGCGCGGTATCAGGAAGAAAACAGCAGCCGCGCGTCGCAGCTGGCGGAACTGGATCAGCAGCGGATTGGCGTTTACGAGTCTCTGGATTTGGTGAAGTCTGAAATTCAGCGGAAAGTGGAAGAGCGTTCGCTTGCCGAGCGCGCGATTGAAGAACTCCGGCGGCGCCAGTTTGAAATCGTGGCAAACGAGGCGCGGTTGCGAAATGAAATCACTAGCCGTGGCGAACTGATCCATCGCCTTTCCATGCAAATTGAGCGGCTGGAGCGTGAATCATCCGAAGTCCAGGAATTGATTGGACGGATTGGCGAACAGCTGAATTCGGCCCGAAACGAGCATGTCGAGCACCAGGCGGGGATGACGCAGCTCCGTTCCCGGCTCACGGAAACGGAAACGGAATGCGTCCGGCTGAAGAATCTTCACGCCGAGTCCGTTCTGACGGCCGCTTCCGCAAGAAGCAACAAGAATGCAATCCGGGACCGTCTTCACACCATCGGAGAACTCGCGGTCAGCCGGGCCTATAGCTCCGAATCTGTTCAGCAATTCTTCAATTATGTCCGGGGGTCAGGCTGGACTCCGCTGGGAATGCTGGCTGATTTTGTGGATGTGGATTCCAGCTACGAAACGGTTGTCGAGGGCTTCCTGAAGGCAGAGCTTCAGTACGTCGTGGTGCAGAATCGCGCGGACGCGGAACGCGCCATCGGCATTGTTCGCGAAGTCACCAAAGGACGTCTGGATTGCCTGGTAGTGGAAGACGAAGGCCGGAAATCTGGCTCGACGATGCCGGCCTCGGAGATTTCTGGAGCCACGCCTCTGGCCAACGTCATCCGATTTGATGATCGAGTGAAGCATTTTGCCGATCGCCTTGGCGATGCCTATCTTGTCGAATCTCTCGACGACGCATGGCGGCTCTCGTCGGATTATCCGCAGTTCCGATTTGTCGCCAAGAGCGGTGAAGTCGTTCAGGGGCACGTGATCGGATGGGGACAGCGGGACAGCCTTGGTCCTCTGGCTCTCAAGCGGGAAATTCGCGAACTGGACCGCCGCGCCGACGCGGCTCAGCGCGAAACTGCCGCGGCAGTAGACGAAGTGGAACGGCTGCAGGAACTGCTGGATGAATCCGAGTTGTTGAAAGCCAGGCTTTCCTCCGAACTTCAGGAAATCGAAAAGACCATTCTCACCATGGATCATCGCGTGAGAACTCTGACGACGGACCTTTCACATGCCGAGAACCGCGGTTCAGTAGCCCGTTCGGAGATTGAACGATTTTCCGCCGAACGCATGGAACTGGAGACTTCTCTTCGGGGCGCCGAATTGCAATTGGTCGAAATTGGCACATCCAGAAATTCGCTTGACGAGGAAATTACACGGCAGACAACTCAGGCCGAAAGCCTGACGTCCGAAATCGAAGGAGATCGTCGAGGCCTCGGCGAAATTCAGTCGCAGTTGGCTGTTCTGGAAGAGCGGCGGTCGGCTACCGTCCGTGAATTAAATGCGATCCGCCAGCAGACTGCCGAACTCGAGCACCGTGGCCGGCTCGCGGTGGAGCAAATGGCGGAGGCGGAGCGCCAGCAAACCGAAACACGGCATTCCATCGAAAACCACATCGAGGGGCGTCACCAGTTGGCCCTCGAATGCGACCGCTTGAATCAATCCATCACGGAAATGGCCGCAAAGCTTGAGGAAGTCCGTCACAACCTGCGGGAGTCCGAATTTCAGTGGGACGAAACGCGAGAACTGCTCGTCACCTGGAAGGACCGGCATACTGCTTTGGAAATTGAGAAGACACAGATCGATTCGGATTTGAAACACCTGGCGAGTTCCTGCTGGAACGAGCTGAACGAAACGATCGAATCCGTTTGCCTGCGGTATTTCGAACCGCTTGACGCCGAGGTCCTTGAAGTACGGGAACAGGAGTATCGGGAAATCCGGGAAAAAATGGAATCCATGGGGGCGGTCAACATGATGGCCGTTGAAGAATACACAGAGGCGGAACAGCGTTTTGGATTCCTGAGCGGCCAGCGTCAGGATCTGCTCGACTCCATACAGGATACAACTCAGGCAATCGAAGAAATCGACACCGTCTGCCGCAAACAATTCAAGGAAGCATTCGATGCCGTCAATTCCGGGTTTACCGAGGCATTCGTTCACCTTTTTGGCGGCGGCCACGGCGAGCTTCGACTTATCGAAGGTGCGGAGGAAGCAGATGCCGGCGTGGAAATAGTCGCTCAACCGCCGGGCAAGAAACTTCAGAATGTCCTGCTGCTTTCCGGAGGCGAAAAGGCATTGACCGCACTTGCACTGCTCATCGCGCTTTTCCGGTATCGGCCCAGCCCATTCTGCGTGCTGGACGAAGTGGACGCGCCTCTGGATGAAGCCAACGTGGATCGCTTTGCATCGATGGTGCGGGACATGAGCCGGCAAACCCAGTTCATCATCATCACGCACAGCAAACGGACCATGGAAGTAGCATCCATGTTGTACGGAGTTACCATGGAAGAACCCGGCATTTCCAAAATCGTATCGGTCCGCCTCAACGAAGCGGCTGTGAGGGTTGGAGCTGGCTGAGGCGGCCTAATATGACATATGACAATTGACTATTGACCATTGATAAAGCTTTATCAATGGTCAATAGTCAATTGTCATATGTCATATTAGGCCGCTCATATTTGCCTGCCGGTTTCCAATAATTAATCAAAGCATTTCATCTCGTTCCATTGGAGTTGTTATCGATGAGCATTATTCAAACCAATCTTCCGGGGATCAAACTTCATGGCCGAGGCAAGGTTCGAGACATTTATGACCTCGGAGATCGTTTCCTGATCGTTGTCACCGACCGGCTATCGGCGTTCGACGTCGTTCTGCCGACGCCGATTCCCAACAAGGGGAAAGTCCTGAATCAGATGTCGGCATTCTGGTTCGATCACTTCAAGAGCGTTGTCCCCAACCATGTGATTTCCACACGCGTGGAAGACTTTCCCGCGGAGCTTCAGCCATTTCGCGATCAGCTGGAAGGCCGGTCGATGGTCGTTCGCAAGGCCAAGGTTTTTCCTGTGGAGTGCGTTGCGCGCGGGTTTCTGACGGGTTCCGGTTTGAAGGATTACAACCGTACCGGCAAGGTTTGCGGCATTCCGCTTCCGGCTGGCCTGCGAGATTCCGATCGACTGCCCGAACCCATATTCACCCCGTCGACAAAAGCCGAGGCGGGACACGACGAGAATATTTCCGAGGAAGAGGCCGCCGGAATTATTGGCGCTGAGAATATTCGCAAACTGAAGGAACTCACACTGTCTCTTTACAGCCAGGGCGTGGACTACGCGGCAAAGCGGGGAATTATCATCTGCGATACCAAGTTCGAGTTTGGAGTCATCGATGGGAAAGTATCGATCATTGATGAGATGCTGACGCCGGATTCTTCGCGTTTCTGGCCCGCCGACCGTTACGTTCCCGGCAAGCCGCAACCATCCTTTGACAAGCAATTTGTCCGGGACTACCTCGAACGTATCGGTTGGAACAAGGTTGCGCCAGGTCCGGATTTGCCAGAAGCTATCGTCGCTGCGACAAGCGCCCGATATGTTGAAGCGCTCCGGATTCTGACTGGCCGCGACCTGCAATGACGCCGGATTTCTCGTTTATCGATTGGTTGGTTCTTGTCATTGTCCTGATCTCCGCCGTCCTGGCCGCAGTCCGGGGTTTTGTCCGCGAGCTAATCGGTATGGGTTCGCTTGTCCTCGCGTTTCTTTTTGCCGCATGGTTCTATCCCACGGCGGCGGAAATTTTTAAAGATGTTGTGCTGACCGAAAATCTTGCTCTATTCTGTGGGTTCTCCATAATTTTTCTGGGGACGCTTGTGGCTGGCCTGCTGTTCGCATGGATTGTTGCCAAATTCGTGAAGGCTGCAAAGCTCCAGTGGTTCGACCGGTTTCTCGGAGCCCTGTTTGGATTCGTGAGAGGGTGGATCGTGGGTGGCATGGTCTTCTTCGCTCTGACGGCGTTCCATATTCAGGAATCACGTGTCCGGGAGTCGGAACTGGCGCCTTACTTCCTGCCCGCATCGCGATTGATTGCGTTTTTGACTCCTCTCGAAGTCAAGGAGCAATTCCATGTCGGCTATGCTGCGATCGAACAATGGTGGACACGGCATTAGAGGGAGATTGCGGTGAGAGAAAAGCTGGATCAGTTGGTGACGGAAATGATCGAAAAGAGAATCTTCCTGGAAGAAGCTGTTGGCGAATTCGAAAAGAAGTTCATTCAGTCGGCACTCCGGAAAACGGAGGGCAACCAGTCCAAAGCCGCAAAGATCCTGGGCGTTCATCGGAACACACTCGGCCGAAAGATAGTGCAACACAACCTGAACGGGAGATAGGGGTCGCTAAGATCTGTATACGGATCAGACGCTCAGGGGGAGATTGCGCCAACGGGTCAGTTCGCCAGGGCCATTTGACGAACGTACAGCAGAACATTTGACAACTCACAACGTGGGAACCTGGCGGGGGGCCCAGCCGCTAGCGGCGACACTTTGCTGAAGCGTTAAAGGGAAGACCGGTTTTCCCAGCCGCGCTAGCGGCGGCAGTCCCTTAGCCCCCGGCGTGAGCCGGGGGTAAAGAAACACAACACCACCCAGAGAGTGCCGTAGGC
>JBGPBY010000433.1:0-6457 GCA_041481485.1 Terriglobia bacterium | reverse complement strand
TGCCAAGCGCAATAATCAATAATCATCAATCAATTTTCAATTCTCAACCGGCGGAGTCAGGTGCCGTTGGGAGAGGGATTTCTTGATCGACCGCCTCTACCCGGAGCGGATTCCTCTACAATGTTCCGGCGGTGCGCTCGATGACTGCGCCATCGCGGAAGGAACACACAATGACAGCAGAGAGGACCCTGCGGCTCGCCATTCCGAACGGCAGCCTGCAGCAGCCGACGGTCGAACTGTTTTGCCGCGCTGGATACAACATGCAGGTGGACGGACGGTCTTATTATCCGGTGATTGCCGATGATGAAATCGAGTGCATGCTCGTGCGCCCTCAGGAACAGCCCCGATATGTACAGGATGGTCTCATTGACGTCGGGATAACCGGCTATGACTGGATCCGGGAAACCGATGCGAACGTCGTTGAAGTGGCGGAAATGGTTTATTCGAAAGTCAGCAAGCGGCCGACACGCTGGGTTCTCGTTGTACCCGAAGCGTCACCGGTTCGAGTGGTCAAGGACCTCGAAGGCAAGCGTATCGCCACCGAACTGGTACGGTTGACGCAGCTGTTCATTGCGCAGCACGGCGTGAACGCAAAGATCGAATACTCCTATGGCGCGACTGAAGTGAAACCGCCGATTCTGGCGGACGCCATCGTCGACGCTACGGAGACCGGAAGATCTCTACGAGCAAATGGCCTGCGAATCGTGGATACGATCATCGAAAGCACACCACGGCTCATCGCAAGCATCAACGCCTGGAAGGATCCATGGAAACGGCAAAAGATCGAAGACATCGCCTTAATGCTTAAAGGTGCGATGGCAGCAGAGGGCAAGGTGTGGCTGTCGATGAATGTGCGCCAGACTGATCTGAATGCCGTGATTGCCATATTGCCCGCCCTTGACAAGCCCACCGTCGCTTCACTGTCGGATCCTGCCTGGGTCGACGTCACCACAATCGTTGATGAAGATGTGGTGCGTGTCATTGTGCCAAAACTGAAAAAAGCCGGCGCTCATGGGATCGTGGAATATCCTCTGAACAAGATCATTGAATAGATTTCTATGAAAATGCCGCAACGATAACGCGCTTGCCGCGGCGATGCTGTTCATAGGAATCGGGACCGGCATGAAGTAGTTCGACGCGTTCAAACCCGACAAGTCCAAGAAGAAAAAACAGGGCTCTCAACGAAGGCACCATGGACACACCGCTGAGGCCGGCTTCCCGATTGCGCTCATCGACATCGCCCGCCTCTTCGACCAGGGCAATGCAGCCGCGGATTTCTTTCTTCCAGTGCGACGCGCCCCAATCCAGGTCGCCATACAGTTCCGGACTAATCTGCGTTTCAATCAGACAGACTGTTCGCGTTGCGGCCCGCGCCTGCCGAAGTGCTCCGACAATATTCGGCACATGATAGAGAATGCCGAAAAGAAGCACGATATCGAATGGACCGGCTTTGAATAATTCCTGATTTTGAACATCTCCATGGACAAAGCTGAGGTTATCCAAACTGTGGGTCTGACGGATCCACTCCGCATGTTCCAGGTGTTCCGGCTGGGCATCCACGCCAATCACGCTGCGGCAACCTTTTTGGGCAAGTCTGAACGCAAAGTAGCCCTCATGACATCCCAGGTCGATTGCAGTAAGGTCGCGCCACATTCCCCCAAATATCGGATCGAGGAATTCGAACAGCATTTTCTCCCGGCCGGTGTGGACAGCACGAACGGACTCCGGCAGATAGGACTGGGTTAACGTTCCATCCGGCAACGGAAATTCATAGAACCAGCTGCGGGAGAGAATTCGATTCTCGGGTTGCTGTTGCGGGCTACTCAAGGTCTTCGCACGTTTCTTTCCGCCATGACTGCTTCAATTCTAGTATTGCTTTCGCAAATTCACGACAAATCACGTCCGCAGCCACAGAAATTGGGGACAGAGAGCAAATTAACTTTCAAACAGTGTAAAACTTTTCGGCGCTATAGTGCCGCTTTGAATCGATTTCGATTTTCTACCCTCTTTTCTCGGCCGCAACGGGCGACCAAATTGCAATTCGAGCCTTTCGACAAGACTTTCCTCACCATATGGAAGGTCATGGGCAGTCGCCATTCGAATGGCCCTGATCTCACTATCGACATCTTCCGCGGATAGCCATTCAGACCAGTTTCCGACAGCGGTAGTTAGCGGCATTGCCGCATCCAGCAGTGGATCTTCCCTGCCAAAAACATGGGCGAACGCGCTGGACCAGGGATGCTCTTCCGCTCGTTTCACAACTCCGGCCCGTACGGGGTTCCGTTCGACGTACCTCACGGCCGGCCACAGGTGGCTGTCACCCAGAACGCAGGAATAGAATCTCCCCTGCCATAAGTGCCCTGACAACCTATATTTCCTGTTGAACCAAAGACCATAGGCGGAATGGATATTCCGAAACATCTCTGATAGTGCTGTCTCTGATGGCGGAACTGCGATCGCATGAATGTGATTTGTCATGAGGCAATATGCCCAGAGACGAACGCTGTAGGCCGACAAGTTTTTCCCCAGAAGTTCGAAATAATGGTGGCGATCTTCATTGTCAAAGAACACATTTGTCTGGTGATTCCCCCGCTGCGTGACATGGTGTGCACAGCCCGGCACAACAATGCGCGACCTTCTTGGCATGATGATTTCCTGGGTGGCCGTAGCGGAAGGAAGGGCTATTGTGCCGCTCGACCCGTAATGCAATGGGCGACTCCAGTTTACTACTGAAGTGTTCAGTTTCGATGAATTGCTCTCTGTCCCCAATTTCCCCCAATTTCCGAACGGCTGACACCGACCGGACTATTTCATCACATCGACAAGCACTTGACATCGCAAAGCGAACAGCGCGTAATGTTCCAACATGCGAAGTTCGTCTCTTCGGGTATTGAGCGCGACTTCATGGATCGTGTTAACAATTGGAGCCGCAGGATCTCTGGGAATGATGTTCTACACCGGTCGCCACAACCGGTCCGTCACCTTGTTGGCACTCTTTACTGGATGGGTGTCGGCTCCGTTTGTGGGCCTTCTGGTGGCAAATGCACTGTCCAACCGGTGGACCATGTTCGAGCGAACTCTTCTTTATAGCGTGATGCTGGTCGTTACCGCAGCATCTCTGATCGTTTATGGAGGCGTAGCATTTGGACCGCCACGTTCTCAGCCTGCTTTCTTTTTTCTTTCAGTGCCATTGGCATCCTGGGTGTTGATCGGTCTGGCTGCGCTTGCAGTGCGGATTCGAAACTCGAAAATGTAAGTGAGATTTGGACAATGAGCAATTCGGTTTCAAAAAATGCAAAACCTTTCGGCACCCAGGTGCCGCTCTGAATGGATTTCGATTCAATGCCCGCTTTTATCGCCAGCAGAGGGCTTCAACGACGGCGATCTTTGCTGTCGGTGTGTTCGGTTTCGATGAATTGCTCTCTGTCCCCAATTTCCGTCCGGATATACTCGGCAATGTGACGTACGTAGAACCGCTGCTGCCGCTTTTTCTGATCATCGGACTGGCAGGCCTGGTACGATTGCGATCCACTTCTGCGCCGCGAAGAAAGCTGGCGCCGGTGGCCGTCTGCATTATTGGAATTCTCCTGCTGTCCTGGCAGCCGGCAGCGTGGCTCATGACGCAACCGCTTCAGCGCTGGTATGAGCCCATACCGACGCCCCGCGAGGATGCTCCAGTTATCGTTGTCCTGTCAGGTTCCGTGGACGAACCCAACGATGAGCGGCCGTACTTCGTTGTGGGACCGGATACATACGTCCGCCTGAGGCACGCCGCGTGGCTTTACAAGTCATGGCATGCGCGGCCGGTTCTTGCATGCGGCGGAAAAGTCGCCAATTCCATGCGGGAGGTTCTGGAGTCAGAGGGGGTTCCGCACGATGCCATCTGGATTGAAACGCACTCCCGTTCGACTCGGGAAAATGCCGTTAACTGCCATGAAATTCTTCATCAACACGGGTTTGGCCGAATCGCTCTGGTGACCAATGCAAGCAGCATGCTCCGTGCTGCGGCGAGTTTCCGAAAGCTCGGAGATGAAGTCATTCCGGCACCGTGCTGCTTCAATCATGTCGTAACGGACTGGGGACTTCTTCCGTCCTGGAGTTCGATTCAGCTCAACGGCGAAACGATCCATGAGGTTGTCGGGCTTCTGTGGTACCGGCTACGTGGCTGGATTTAGGCAGGGTTGCCTGGGACTGCGTCAAAAACTGCTGCAGGTTCGGTCTATGACCGCCCACGATTGAGAGGTCTGCATTCCTCCCAATTGTGGGCGGTCATAGACCGCCCCTACAGCCGTGGGCCGCATTTATGAAACGGCATACTTAGTTCGAGGATCTTACTTCACACCCGCGAGTTCCTGGAGCATTCTCCAGTTCTCGAGACGATCCTGCTTTGCGGCAAGAATGGTCGTTGAAGGGTTGCCTTCCTTGTCGAATTGCTTCGCGAAACGTCCTTCACTGCGGGCAAAGGTGATGAAGTCCACCGGCTCACCGGTCTTGGGATTGACGTACCAGTCTTCTTTCATGCTGGGGTTGCCCGCAAGGCTCATGCGCTCCTTGATGCGTGCACCTTTCCGCGGATCATAGATAAACAACGGGAACGAACGCGACTCGGCGGCAAGCTTTGCCTGATGTTCCGCCATATTGTCTGCGACGCCGTGCTCCGGCTGACAGGTTGTGAACACGTTCACGATTGCAGGTCCGGGATATTCGTTCGCCTCCATCACAGCCTTGTAGAAGTGATTCATGTGGGCGCATGTGGTTTGCGCCACATAAACGTCTTTGTGCATCAGGGCGATGTTGGCAATCTCCTTCCGATTTTCCTTCTTTCCGTGAATGACTTTCCCGTGGAAACTCATCTTGGCGTCCTGTCCCTGGAAAGATCCGGTCGACGTCTGCCCGCCCGTATTGGAATAGACCTGCGTATCGAGAACGATGACCTTGATATCCATTCCGGATGCGAACATGCGCGACAGCGACTGGAAGCCGATGTCCAGCATGGCGCCATCGCCACCGACGACCCAGAGCCGCTTCTTCTGCCATCCCAGCTGATCCCATCGTGTGCGCACGCCCATGGCATCGGCAGGTGCGTTTTCAAACAGGGAGTTGGTCCATGGAATGATGTAAGGATTGTAGGGGTATGTCGACGTATACACCGTGTTGCAGCCGGTCGCGGCGACCATACCGATGTTCTCGCGGCCATAAACAAATCCCGTCGCTGCGAGCATCATGCGAAGCGCCGTGGCTTCGCCGCAGCCCATGCACGAACCGGCGCCACCGACGTAGAGCAATGCGCGTTCGGCAAGCATCATGTCGGCCAGCGCTTTTTCGTTGATGAATTTTCCGGGGGTTTCAGGAGTTTTCTTGTAGAAGTTGAATGCCTTCTTGTAGAACTCCATGTTCTCGTCGTCCTTGCGGATCATCTTGAGCGCATCGTGATCGCCGCAGGCGTCCACGCACTCGGCACAACCTTTGCACTTTGTCGGATCGATGAAGATGCCGAATTTCCCGCCGCCAAGACCCTTCTTTTCGAGAACGGCGAAGTATTTGGTGGTGTTGCCCCACTGGTCGGCCATCACCTTGCGTTCTGCTTCATCGCCAATCTGCGCAAGCTGCTGCTCGAGAACCGTAGGCTCGACTACTTTGCCCAGAATCGCGGTATCCGGGCATTGCGTGACGCATTCCATGCAGCCGACGCAATTTTCAGTGATGAACAACGGAATATCCGTAGAAATGTAGCTGAAGTCGCGCAACTCTCCGGTGCCGCCGGGAATGACGCTGCGAGCGACCTGATCATCCGCTTCCAGTCCTTTTTCCGCAGTGCCGTCGTTATACGCGCGGACGACCCTGTTGTTGAAGTCGGTAGCGTCAACGACGTTTAGCCGGATATCTTCCTGTAACTGTTCGAGTGTAAGTTCGATTTTTTCCACTTTTCGTCTGACCCCTTAGTTTTGTTTCGCGTTCGGTGTAGAACCAAGCATGACTTCGCGCGGGACTTCGAACACTTCGTGAAAGCCGCGATTTACGGCCTTCAGATTGTCCTGAACGACCTGCTCACCGCGCTTTCCAAAATACTTGCGCAGAGATTTCTCGACGCCCTTGAAGAGAACCTCGTCACTGATGGAATGGTCTTTTTGGAACGGCGTCACTTTGAGGAACACGCCCAACAGCACGATGCCCTGCATGCGCTGCTGCAGATCTGCCAATGAAGAAACTTCGCGGGCGATGGCGACAGTATCCAGCGCCAGAAGCCTGGCATTCTTGGCAACCAATTCCTTTTTGGCCCATGCCGGAACGGCCGCCCATACCTCAGCCGAATCGGTCTTTTGGCTCTGCACAAACACCATGCCGTTTTGAGACAGGCCGGCCAGAGGATTTTCGAGATTGAATGCATTGACGTCGTTTAACGGGATGAACTCGACATTCTCCAGTTCGGAATGAACTCGAATGTGATCCTTGGCGA
>JBGPBY010000432.1:0-6468 GCA_041481485.1 Terriglobia bacterium | reverse complement strand
TGGCTGCAGGACCGCAGCGGCGGCACCGTGGATTCGCTCGACAAAAATCTTCAAAACTTTTTACAGGCCGCACGCAAACGGCCGGAACTCATAGGCGTCACCTCGCAATTCTCCGCGTCAACGCCCCAGTACTTTGCCACTGTGGACCGCGACAAAGTGCTCAAGCAGGGCGTGGAACTGAACAACGTTTATCAAACGCTTCAGGCATCGCTCGGAGGATTGTATGTGAATCAGTTCAACCGGTTCGGCCGGCAATGGAGAGTCTTCCTACAGGCAGAAGCGGAAGATCGCGCGACTCCAAATGCCATCGATCAATACTATGTGCGGACAAAATCGGGGGCGATGGCACCGCTATCGACCCTGGTCTCGATGAAGCCTGGCAACGGTCCAGACTACCTCACTCGCTTCAACCTCTATCGCGCGGCACAGGTCCTCGGGGCCGCAGCGACCGGATACAGTTCCGGTCAGGCAATGGCTGCCCTGGAAGAAGTCGCGCAGCAGACGTTGCCAGCCGGTATGAGTTATGACTGGGCGGATTTGTCGTATCAGGAAAACAAAGCGTCCGGAAAGGCGGCATCCATTTTCGGGTTATCGCTCCTGGTAGTCTTTCTGATTCTTGCAGCACTTTACGAAAGCTGGACACTTCCCTTTTCGGTGCTGCTATCCGTTCCCATTGCAATCTTCGGCGCTTTTGCCGGTCTGTATTTCCGCCAGTTCGATTTGGATATTTATGCGCAGATCGGCCTCGTCATGCTGATCGGACTTGCAGCCAAGAATGCGATTCTGATCGTCGAGCTTGCGCGCGATGAAATTCAAAAGGGGCGAACCATCGTCGAAGCAGCGCTCGAAGGCGCACGGCTCCGCCTGCGTCCGATTCTGATGACGTCCTTCGCATTCATACTCGGATGCGTGCCGCTTGCTATTGCCACGGGTTCAGGCGCGAGCGGACGCCAGATTCTGGGCACCGTCGTCGTCGCCGGAATGCTCGCGGCAACAGCGTTGGCAATTTTCGTGATTCCACTGCTCTTTGTGTTGTTCGAAAAACTTGCAACGAAATTTAGCGCACGCAGAAACGCAGAGAGTCCGGCTGTGGAAGGAGGCGCATGATTTCCCTATCAAAAAAGATTTCCTGGATTGCTGCAGCACTGATCGCCGCCTCTATCGTGGGATGCAACGTCGGGCCAAAATATCAACGGCCAGTCGTAACCATTCCGGATGACTATCGAGGCGCCCCGGCAAACGTTGCGGCGGCACCTGGAAGCTCGTTTGGCGAACAGAAATGGTTTGATGTCTTCCAGGATCCTCAGCTTCAGGCGCTGATCCGTGCTGCGGTCCAGGATAACTACGATGTGCGCATCGCGGCCACGCGAATTCTCGCAGCTCAGGCGGAAGTGGGAATCGTAAAATCGGATGAACTTCCCAGCGCTGCAGGACTTGCATCGATAAACAACAACCGCAACTCACGATCGAAGTTTTTCAATGCCTACGAAACCAGCAACACGCAATTAGCGTTGGGCTTCGCCTGGAGTCTGGATTTCTGGGGACGATACCGCAACGCGACATCTGCTGCGCGCAGCGAGCTGCTGGCCGAAGAATGGGTAAAGAAGCAGGTGCTGGATTCGCTGGTGGCGAGCATTGCGTCGTCGTATTTCACTCTGAGAGACCTCGACCTTCAGCTCGAAATTTCCCAAAAAACGCTCGAGACCAATCGGGATTCTCTCAAACTGACTCAGGTTCTCGTGGACAACGGTGCGACATCGCTGCTGGATGTACGGCAAGCCGAACAATCCGTGTACGGAGCTTCCGCCGTAATCCCGTTACTCGAAAAACAGATCCAGCAAACCGAAAATCTCCTGAGCACCCTAATTGGCCGTAATCCTGGAGAAATCATGCGGGGACTGGAGATTTCCGCACAACCGCACATGCCGGAAGTTCCTGCCGGCCTGCCTTCGACACTGCTTCAACGGCGACCGGATATTCGGGAAACCGAGGCCCGGCTGATGGCATTGAACGCGCGAATCGGTGTCGCGCGTGCAGCATTCTTTCCCACAATCGCATTGACCGGAGTGGCTGGAACGCAAAGCATTGCGCTCACCAGACTGTTTGCAGGCCCCGCCGGGATGTGGACCTTTGCCGGTTCGCTGGTCCAGCCGCTTTTCAACGGCGGGGCTATAAAGAAGAACGTGGAGTTGGCGGAAGCGCAGGAGCAGGAGGGGGTCCTCCAGTATCAACTAACCATTCAGCAGGCCTTTCGTGAAGTGTCCGATGCGCTTGTCGCTTATGCAAAGGACCAGGAAGCACGCCAGCAGCAGGAGTTGCTTGCCCAGTCGGCCCGCGAAACACGGCAACTTTCCGACATCCGATACCGTGGCGGCGCGTCGAGCTATCTCGAAGTGCTCGACAGCAATACCCGGCAGTTTGCTGCGGAACTTTTACTCGCTCAGGCGCAGTTAAGAGAATTGCAGGATTATATTCAGCTCTATCACGCTCTCGGCGGAGGCTGGGAACAGTAGCGGAGTAGAAATATTGCGTGCCATCGTCGAGAGCGGATTCGCCCAAAAGGCGGGGAAATATCCCAAGAAAGTCGCAGCTGCATGAAGCGCTGATCGGTCTTTTCGCTCTGGTGGTTTGCACAATTGCTTGCGTCGCGGATCGGAGCAAGTTTACGATGCGCATATAAAAACCCAAATCGGAAAATCTGACCAAGGAGGAAGAGATGCGAAAATTGATCTTGCCTGCTTCGGTTCTGTTTTGGACGACACTGTTTACTGCGGGCGGCCTCGACCCGCTCAATATTAAAACGGGCCTCTGGGAAGTCACAATGACCAGCAAGGTAAATTTGCTTCCTGCGCCGACCACGAGTACCTATAAATCGTGTGTCCGAAAGGAAGATTTGAACCAGTACCCGTTTACGGACCCTGACGCAAATTGCAACTGGAAAGTGATCCATTCGACGGGCAGCGAAATGGAGGCCAGCGGGACTTGCAAGCCG
Organism: Terriglobia bacterium; assembly: GCA_041481485.1. Taxonomy (GTDB): domain Bacteria; phylum Acidobacteriota; class Terriglobia; order 20CM-2-55-15; family 20CM-2-55-15; genus JBGPBY01. The sequence goes on along the minus strand of JBGPBY010000432.1, from coordinate 3,476 downwards.
GAAGGCATGGGGAACGTCACTTTCAACATGAAATTGGAGGCCGTTAACACCGAAAATGTTAAAGGTACGGGGCAACTGACAGCTAACGGCCCAGCCGGTACCTTGAACGGGATCTATTCCGGGATGGCGAAATGGATCGGCGCGATATGTCCCAAAGGCCTGAAGTAAGGAAACGCCGGTGATTGCAGCAAGGATGGCATCCTTGCTAATGTAAGGAAATGGCAAAGGTCACGTCGAAATTGCAAGTCACCGTACCCAGGACGATCGCTAAACAATACAGCATTGAGCCCGGTGTTGAGATTACCTGGGTCGAGGCGGGCGAGATCATTCACGTCATTCCACCTGACAGACATCCGGAGCCCGCGGACAAGGAATCGAGGTTGCGCATGTTCGACCAGGCTACCGCTCGCCACAGAAGGTCTGGCAATTTCAAAATGAAAGGGTCTGGAGACAGGGGGTGGAAGAGAGAGGATCTCTACAAGCGTGGCCGCTCTCATTGATACCAACATCCTGGTTTATCGTTTTGATGCGAGGTTTCCCGCCAAACAGAAAATAGCCACAGAGATTCTCAGAAGCGGCATCGCCACCGATTCCATCCGGGTACCGCACCAGGCCATTCTGGAATTTGTAGCCGCCACCACACGGTCTGTTCGCGGCCATTTCATTTTGAAACCGTCCGAAGCTCTACGCGAGGCTGAAGAATTCCTCAAACAATTCACCGTTCTCTATCCCAACGAGTCCATCGTCCGTCATGCGATTCGGGGATGCAGTGCCTATCAAATGAGTTGGTTTGATGCGCATCTCTGGTCGTATGCGGAGCACTATGGGTTGTCCGAAATCCTGAGTGAAGACTTTCAGCATGATCGCCACTACGGAACTGTTCGCGTTGTGAATCCCTTCGAGAAGTTGCGTCGCAGGAAAGCCTGATCGCCTCAATAGGTATCTTTTAGGTTATTGGATTTGGTTCCGGCCATTCGTATGATAGCCCCATTTGAAGAATAGAGGATGGTTCCACTGCACATGCGCCTGTACCTGATTCCCTCAAGCGTCGTTCTGATCCTGGCCGGCAGCTGCAAGAAGGAGGAGCCTCCCAAACCTCCGGAGTTTCTGGTCACGTCATCCATCCGAGAGATCATGGGCTCCATGGTGATGCCAGGCGCGGATGATTTGTGGAACGCTGTGTCTTCATCGGTGACAGCCAAGGGTGTTGAGGAAAAGGCGCCGAAGACAGAGCAGGAATGGAATGACGTCCGAGGCAAGGCCATCACTCTTATGGAGGCCAGTAACTTGATTCTCATTCCCGGAAGACACGTGGCGCCGCCCGGCGCCGTAAACAAGGAACCCAGCGTGAACCTCGCGCCGGACGTCATTGAAAAGATGATTGCGGAAGAGCCGGCCGCGTGGACAATGTTTGCGCATGCCATGCATGATTCCGTAATCCCGGCTCTGAAGGCCATCGATGCAAAGGACCCCATGGCTTTGTCGGACGCCGGAGCTGCCATCGATCAGGCGTGTGAGACCTGCCACCTTAAGTTCTGGTATCCCAAAGACGCGCAGAAGAGGTAATTCCAGCTGGTCTGCAGCTTACAAGTGAACCGTTACCGTGCCGAAGTCGGCGCGATTATTGGAAGAATCGTCGTCGGTTCCCTTAAAGATGACGGCGACGCGATAGGTTGCCGGCGGCACGCTATTCGGAACGTTGAGCGTGAGATCGCCGGACCATCCGGAAAACGGGTTGAAGGTGGCCCATGTCAACGTACCCATATCGGTGACCGTTCCTGTTACGGTATTCTCAAGCACCATTCGAAATGACGCGTTCGTGACCGGAAACACGTTGCTCAAGTTCTCAACCGTAAAGTTCTTGATGGTAAGTGCCGCGCCCCGCGCAACCGAGGCGGGAGACAGAGTGCTATAAGTCTTCGCGCCGGGTGCGTTACGAAGGGGGAAGACGCCCATGTCGTTTATCGGCGAGGGCAACGGATTGAATTTCTGCGATGCAGATCGATTCCAACCCACCTTGTCGTTGTGATGCAGCATGTCGCTGACGGAGCCGTTGGAGGTCATCACCGACAGGCTGCGATCCTCATGATCCAGGGTCACGGCATGGCCCAGCTCGTGCAAGGCAATTTCCTGAAAGCCCAGACTGAACGGTACGGCCGTCTGCGGTGCAAAGAGTGTGATTGAGGGGTTGAACATCACGTCCTGTTCGATCACACGATTGCACGTATTTGGGTTGTACCACGTGACGGTGAGGCCAACAGAGCCCAGCCAGGATGTGTTGTAGTATCGGTTGAGTCCGGACTCGCTGATCCACGCGATGATGTTGTTGCCGTCCTGGCCGACCGGAATGGTGCTGCTCTTGGTTCGATCGATATTCAGTACGGGATAAATGCGATTCCATTTTTGCGATTCGGCAACCACCATATCGACCCAGAACTGTGAATTGAAATAGTACGCGCGCATTTGAAATCGGCTGTCGAGATACCCGCAATAGACGTAGGCCGATGCTGTTGATGAAAAGAGCGCGGAGATGAGTAGTGCGCTGATGCATGCGATTGCCCTGGTATTTGCTCTTTTATTGATCTTCATCGTTGTTCCTTCAACGGCTTTTTGCGGATCGAATTGCTGTGGAAAAATCGTCGATTGACAGCGTTCTTCGCTGATCCGGCTCGGCACGCTGAACAGAAATAATTGCGCCGTTGACCTTTGGATCTTCCGCGCGCGCCACCGTTTTTTCGGGATCGGCTCGATCGATCGACACATCGCCGAATTGGATGAGTCCATTCTCGACAGCGGTGATGGATTGCCCATCGTGGGAATACACGCCGCCGTCGGCGACGATGAATACGCCGCCTTCATTTCCGGTGATGGGGTTGTAGACAGTGCGTGCCAGGTCGGTAAAGATCAAGTAGCGGCGATTGCGCATGAATTCCGGCATGTGCGAAACTTTCATGGCTACATCGCCCGTCGAGCCACCCAGCGTCGTTAAACGAATCGACTTTTTCGAAGCGTCACCGGCAATGACCTGCTCCACTGCAAATTCGTTTCTGGTGACGATCATCCCTCGTGCATCCTTTTCGCTCGATTGTGATGAAACGCCCCCGATAAAAATGAAGGGCGAATTGGCCACCAGCCAATTGAGGTCCCTGGTAAGCTCGCCTGGGCTTTTCATCGGCTGATTGCTCTGTTGTGCATCGACAGCAGGATCGGAGAACGATTCCACCTGGGCAGGTTTTCGAGAACAACCCGCGATACCAGCGAACGCGGCCAGGATTAGCAGCAAACTCTGCCCCTTCATAGATCGCCTCCGATCGAACGCCCACCACACTTGGTACAAGCGCTACTCTTAAGTACATCATTTCATAAATATCGTCACATATTTTTGCCTGCAGTCGCGTTGCCACCCCCGGGTGGGGCGGGGGCTTACCGCCCCCACACCCGCGGGGGAACCGCCCGGGGCACAAAAAAACCAAATA
>JBGPBY010000431.1:0-6477 GCA_041481485.1 Terriglobia bacterium | reverse complement strand
TGTAGGGGCGGTCTATGACCGCCCACAATTTTGAGGAATGCAAGCCCATAGATTGTGGGCGGTCATAGACCGCCCCTACAGTGGGGAATCGCATCCCCTACCGCATGTCCCCGTGGCACCCTTGGAGACAAATCGTTTTTCAATACTGGGAGCCGCCAATAAATCTAATCCTGAGACCATGATGAGCCGATAAGTATGACGTGCGTGTGCACAAAAAAATCAAGGCACATGGTCAGTTCAAAATGAGGTGGATATGACCGACAGAATGCGAAAGAGCAAGAGACTTGGGGACGTGCTGTTACAGCGCGGAAGTCTCTCGCTGGATTCTCTCAATCGCGCAGTAACCCAGCAAAACCAGCAAGAGAAGGATATGCGGCTGGGAGAAATCCTTTTGAAGGAGGGATACGTTTCGAAGACCGAAATTGGGACTGCTCTTGAACAGATCCAGGGGATTCCGTATGCAAACTGCCCCCCTGAATCCGTCGACCAGTCCATTTTGGAACTGCTTTCACCGGCGACTGCCCTCCGGTGCTGCGCTATGCCATTGGAAATAAAGGGACGAAAACTCCTCGTCGCCATGGCTGAGCCGCAAAATCTCGCGCTACTGGACGAACTGCGATTCAGCGTGGGAATGCCGATCACGCCTCGTTTCAGTTTCAGGGAAGACATCATCCTGGCTATCGGCAAGTTTTACGGGGAAGCCGAGCCTGAAGAAGAAATCGTGGAGGAGAGCAGCGAAGAGGTCTCTCTCGGCCGGAACGAGGATGACTTCAACGGAGAGATCGAATTCCTCGCCGAGGATCTCGACGACGAATCCACTGAAGCACAAAGGGAACTCAATGCAGGCATTCGCAAACGCACGCCTGCCGTGATGTTTCTTTCCAAAATCATGGTCGCTGCCGTTGAAAAGCAGGCCAGCGACATTCACATTGAGCCCCGAGCCAGCGCTACCACAGTGCGCGTTCGCATCGACGGTATTTTGCGTGAGCTGATGACAATGCCATCAGAACACCAGGCGGCGGTGGTGTCGCGCATCAAGATTCTTTCGAATATGGATATCTCGGAGCGGCGCGTGCCTCAGGACGGACGCTTCATGATGCGGAATCGAGACCGGCGGCTGGATTTGCGCGTCTCCACATTGCCAACTCATTTTGGCGAGAAAGTCGTGATCCGCATCCTGGACCCGAAATCCACGATGATCACGCTGGACCAACTCGGATTTTCCAGTGAGCTCGCGGCGAACTTGAACAGAATCCTGGCCATGCCGCAGGGAATGCTGCTGGTGACGGGCCCGACCGGTTCCGGAAAATCAACGACATTGTATGGGTCTCTCAACCTTCTGAGATCGCCACGAAATAACATCGTGACGGTGGAAGACCCTGTCGAGTTCATGCTCGAAGGCGTCAATCAGGTTCAGGTTCATCCCAAGGCCGGCCTGACGTTTGCAACATGCTTGCCGTCCATTCTTCGGCAGGACCCCGACGTGATCATGGTCGGTGAAATTCGCAATGGAGAAACCGCCGAAATCGCAATGAACGCCTCACAAACCGGCCACCTGGTGCTTTCGACGCTGCATACCAACGACAGCGTCGGAGCGGTGACCCGTCTGTTGGATCTTGGTGTTCCGTCCTACCTGATTGCGGCGTCGTTGACGGGCGTTCTGGCGCAACGTCTGGTGCGGAGACTCTGCTCATGCCGGACGGAGAAGCCGGCATCCAAAGCCTACCATCGAAGACTGGAAAAGATTGGCGCCGCGGATACAAGGAATCACCGGATCGAATACGAGACGGCAGGATGCGACGTATGCGAAAACACCGGATACAAAGGAAGGGTCGGAATCTACGAAATTCTGATGATCGAAGGCGCCGTTCGCGACGCGGTGCATGGAAAGGCTCGTGCGGATGAGATTCTGAGTCTGGCCCGTTGCGAGGGCTTTAAAACGATGCAGGAAGACGCACTCGACAAAGTGCGAACGGGATTGACTTCAATTGAAGAAGTGCAGCGCGTAGTTCCTACGGATGCCAGCAAACCTCAGCGCTGCCCGGCGTGCTCCAAGGAAGTCACCCCGACGTTTAGCTTTTGTCCATTCTGCGGAACGCGGAATGAAATTAATGCAGGAAGACCGGAACCGGTCCTCGCCGGCCGATAGGAAAGGATTCCATGAAGAAACAAGATGCACGAGAAGTTGAGCGGGTTGAATTTCCCTCGGAACTTTCGGTGGTCTACGAAGGTGCAAGCGAGGATGTTCCCGTTCATCCATCGGATCTGAGCATTCAGGGGATGTTCATTCATACGCCGAAATATTTCCCGGAAGGCACGGTTCTGAAAATTCAGTTCCGGTTAAGGAAAATCGATTTTCTGGTCAAAGTGAGAGGGGAAGTCCGTCATTGCGTGCCAGGCACGGGAGTCGGGGTGCAATTCCTGGATCTGACCGAAGAAGCGGGCTGGGCCATCGAACAGGAACTTGCCGGTCCGACGCTGTAGGTTTGCTTGATCTGTCGCTGCTCCGCAGCTTGATTTCTTTGCGGGCTGATTTACCACCGGCTTACGCCGGTGGCTATCGGACTGCCGCCGCTCCGCGGCTGGGACGGCGCGCCGCAAGCAAACCGAACAGAGGCTGGAGCCGATTGCATGAGCCGCTGCCGCTTTGCGGCGGAGACAGGCAAAACGAAAAAACGCAAATCCTCTGTCCGAGCCGCGGAGCGGCGACAGGCCCCTTAGCCACCGGCGTCAGCCGGTGGAATAGCAATCCATGAAGAATAGAGTGCCGTAGGCACGGCAGATCACGAAATAACCAACCTCAGGAATCGCCGCTTCCCCACCTTAAACGTCGCATCCACCGGTTGCGACAGATCGAGCTCTGCCTTAATGTTGCTGATCCGTTCGTTGTTCAGATGCACGGCTCCGGACTCGATCAATCGCTGCGCCTCACTCACGGAAGGCGCCAATCCCAGGGTTGCCAGAAGTTTGGTCAACCGTACCGGACCTGCTCCCCGCTCCATGTGCCGCACTTCGATATCGGCTGGAATCTCCTTCTGACTGAAAATTCGGTTGAACTCCTGCCGAGCGGACTCTCCTGCGGATTTCCCGTGATACTGCCCGATGATCGTCTCTGCCAAATCGCATTTAACATCCTTCGGATGTAGTTTCCCCGAATCGACATCGGCTTTGCGCGCCTGAATCTCACGTATCGACACATCTGTCGCGAGCTCGTAATATCGCCACATCAGCGTATCGGAAATCGACATGATCTTGCCGAACTGCTCATCCGGCGAGTCGTTGATTCCGATGTAATTCCCCAGCGACTTGCTCATCTTCTGCACGCCGTCGGTCCCTTCCAGCAGCGGCATGGTGATGACGATCTGCGATTCCTGGCCAAACTCGCGTTGCAGCTCGCGTCCCACCAGCAAATTGAACTTCTGATCCGTGCCGCCGAGTTCCACATCGCATTCCAGCGCCACCGAGTCATAGCCCTGTACCAGCGGATACATCAGCTCATGCATGGCAATCGGCAGCTGATTCTTCATCCGGTTGGTGAAATCTTCGCGCTCAAGGATCCGCGCCACCGTGTAACGCGACGCGAGCCGGATGAAACCCTCCGCGCCGAGCGACGACATCCATCGGCTGTTGAAATCGATGATGGTTTTTTGAGGGTCGAGTATTTTGAAAATCTGCTGTTTATACGTTTCGGCATTGACCAGCACTTCCTCTTTGGTCAGCTGCTTTCTCGTGGCGCTGCGTCCGGACGGGTCTCCGATCAACCCGGTGAAATCTCCAATCAGAAAAATCGCCGTGTGTCCCAGATCCTGAAAGTGTTTCATCTTCCGGATCAGCACCGTGTGTCCGATATGGATATCCGGCGCCGTGGGATCGAAGCCGGCTTTGATCCGCAGCGGCTTCCCCGTCTTCTGGGCACGCTTCAATTTCGCGATCAGTTCCTCTTCGCGAATAATCTCCACGGCGCCCTTCCGGATATATTCCATCTGTTCGACGAGTGGTGTTGTCGTGAAATCGCTCATGAACACACCACCCGCCGTCCGTCGAGTTCACATCTTCCAGAAAGAATCATGCCAATCGCTTCGGAAAATATCCGATGCTCCTCTTTAAGAATTCGTGCGGACAGAGTTTCCTCCGTGTCGTTGTCGAGGACCGGAACCGCGGCCTGCATCACAATGGGTCCGTCATCGAGAACGTCGTTGACCAGATGCACGGTACAGCCACTGACTTTAACGCCGAAATCCAGTGCCTGTTGTTGAACGTGCAGTCCCGGAAATGCCGGCAGCAGCGCCGGATGGATATTCAGAATCAAATTCGGATATGCCCTGGTAAACACTTCGCTGAATATTCGCATGAATCCCGCAAGCACAATGAGTCCCGCATCGTGTTTTTTCAATTCATCGACAAGTTCGGTATCGAACGCTTCGCGGGTCTTTCCTTTTGAGGGAATGAACGCCGTTTGCAATCCGCGTTCCCGCGCGCGCGCGAGTCCGGGAGCGGATTCGATGTTGCTGATGACAACAGTGATTTCCGCATCCAGCTTTCCGGAATCGATGCTCATTGCGATTGCTTCGAAATTAGATCCGCGTCCGGAAAGCAGGATGCCCAGCTTCCGATTCGCTGGGAGCAGTTTCATGATCGATAGGTGACGATGGGTTCGCCCGGAACGATTTCGCCGATGATGGAGTACGGCGATTTCAGCGTGGCCGTCATCGCTGCCACATTCGAAGGGTGAACGACGGCAATCATTCCGATCCCCATGTTTGTCGCGCGCAGCATTTCGTCCCGTTCGATGTGGCCAATCTCCGCCATGACTTTGCAAAGCGGCAGGGTTGGCCACGAGCCCAGCTGCACTTCGGCCATGCAATTCTGAGGAAGGATACGATTGAGGTTTTCGGTAATTCCGCCGCCGGTGATGTGAGCGAGCCCTTCGATCAGGCCTTTTGCTACTGCTTCGCGGAGCACCGGCTCATAGTTCACGTGCGGTTTGAGCAACTCCTCGCCGACAGTTTCTTCCAACCCGGGCACTCTGGATTGAACGGAATATCCCGCAATGTCGAAAAACAGATGCCTTGCCAGGGAATATCCGTTGGTATGAAGGCCAACCGACGGCAATCCCACCAGCACATCTCCGTGTGCGATCGACCGGCCATTGATCACTTTGCCGCGGTCGACGACACCGACAATAAACCCGGCAATATCGTAGTCGCCATCGGCGTAAAATCCCGGCATCTCTGCAGTCTCACCGCCCAACAGTGCGCATTCTGCGGCTTTGCATGCGGTGGCGACACCCTCCACCACAGAAACAATCACGTCTTCGTCCAGCTTCCCTGTCGCGACGTAGTCCATGAAAAACAGCGGCCGTGCGCCCTGCACAAAGATGTCATTGATGCAGTGGTTGACGAGATCGCCGCCGACGGTGTTGTGGCGATTCATCATCATCGCGACTCTCAGCTTGGTGCCGACGCCGTCGGTGCTGGAAACCAGAACAGGTTCCTGAATGTCTTTGAAATTGCAGGCGAACATACCGCCGAAGCTGCCGATATCGGACAGCACGCCCGGCGTGAACGTCCCGCGCGCAAAGGCTCGAATCTGCCGGACCGCGGAATTCGCTTTGTCGATGTTGACGCCGGCGTCTTTGTAAGTGATGGGACGGTTGGTCATGGGACCGGATTCAGCGACTCTTCCCAGAGATCCAGTTGCCGTTCGGATTCTTTGGCATCCGGGAATCCGTCGGGGAACTCAATCGGATACTTCCCGGTATAGCATGCCGTACAAAATTCATTTCCTTTGGCGTTCACCGCTTCGAGCAGGCCCGCCAGGCTCAAATACGCAAGCGAATCCGCTTCGATGTTCTTGCAGATTTCCTCGACTGTGTGGCTCGATGCCACAAGCTCCTTTTTGGCTGGCGTGTCGACGCCGTAGAAGCACGGTGAAATTGTCGGAGGGCAGCTGATCCGCATGTGAACTTCTTTGGCGCCCGCAGCGCGCACCATCTTGACGATTTTGCGGCTCGTCGTGCCGCGCACCAGCGAATCGTCGATCAGGATGACGCGCTTGCCGGCCAGAAGCTCGCGAACGGGATTCAATTTCACTTTCACGCCGAAGTTCCGGATCGCCTTCAGCGGTTCAATGAAGGTGCGTCCCACGTAGTGATTTCGAATCAAGCCCATCGCAAACGGAATCCCGGATTCCTGTGAGTATCCGACGGCGGCCGCCATTCCCGAGTCGGGAATCGGAACCACGAGGTCGGCCTCCACTGGATTTTCTCTCGCCAGAGCGCGGCCCATGCGATCGCGGGTGCTTTGCACGGTCCGTCCAAACACCAGACTGTCCGGACGAGAAAAATACACGTGTTCAAAAATGCACTTGGCCGTGCGCGGCGCATGCATGGCTTTGATCGATTGAACCTGTTCGCCGCGAATCACAATAATTTCACCGGGTTCGACTTCGCGTATATATTGGGCGTTGATGAGATCG
>JBGPBY010000430.1:0-6484 GCA_041481485.1 Terriglobia bacterium | reverse complement strand
CGGTACCCCTCACCGGCCGCTGCGCGGCCCCCTTCCCGTTGGGAGAGGGATTTCTTGATTGTCCGCCCCAACAGCCACTCGATGTTTGCGAATTCGGGAATCAACGGAATTGTAATTCCAGGCGGTTTCAGGTTATCTACTTCGCAGAGATTCCTGATCAAATTCGGACGGAGGAGCTTATGAAGCAATATGGCGCCGAATTCTTCGGTACGTTCTGGCTGGTGCTGGGCGGCTGCGGGTCTGCTGTTCTTGCCGCGGCGTTTCCGGGACTTGGAATCGGATTTCTCGGCGTGTCTTTTGCATTTGGTCTGACGGTGCTGACCATGGCCTATGCAATCGGTCACATTTCCGGGTGTCATCTGAATCCCGCAGTGTCGATTGGATTGTGGGCGGGAGGCCGGTTTCCGGGTCAGAAACTTGCCGGATACATCGTGTCGCAGGTCCTTGGAGGAATTGCTGCCGGCGGCGTCCTCTATGTGATTGCAAGCGGCAAAGTCGGATTTGATGTGACGGCAGGATTTGCCTCCAACGGTTATGCGGAACATTCGCCGGGTGGATATTCGCTGATTGCCGCGCTTGTCACGGAAGTGGTTATGACCATGATGTTCCTTCTCGTGATCATGGGAGCGACCGACAGAAGGGCGCCACAGGGTTTTGCTCCAATGGCCATCGGACTCTGCCTGACCTTAATTCATCTGATCAGCATTCCGGTTACAAATACTTCGGTAAACCCTGCACGCAGCACGGGTGTCGCTGTGTATGCCGGAGGCTGGGCCGTGTCACAGTTGTGGTTGTTCTGGCTGGCGCCGATTGTCGGGGCGGTTATCGGAGCTGCCATATATAACGCACTCATTGCAGGAACGGAAACACAGGCGGGATCCACTCAAAAGCGGGCGGCCGAAGCGGTCTGATGTTCTAAGGAGAGTGCCTTTCTAGATTTCTCCGTCGAGAGAAACCACGACTTCGCCGCGCGGATTGATCGATGCCGGAAAGGTTCGGATCGATCCACAGCTGTGCCCGTGAGCCGCACCTGATTTAACATCGAACGCATACGCGTGCAATGGGCACACAATGCGATGCCCTCCCAGGAGACTGTCTGCCAGAGGTCCTGACTTGTGGGGGCATGTTGCCTGGGTTGCATACACCCCACCATCCCGGGTGCGGAACACGGCTATCGATGTGTCGCCGACTTTAAATTGCCGTCCTTCTCCCAACGGGATTCGGACCGAGTGACCAAGATTCACCACATACCGTGTTGCAACTGTTGCAATCATAATCAGAACCTCTGCGGCTCTCTTGGCAAGAAACGTACCAATTCAATTTGCCGGCGTTGTTGATAGAAAAATTGAGAGTTAGCGGAAGTGTCCGCGTTTGGCGGCGATATTCGAAACGACAATTGTGTAATTCACTTGGAATTTGCCAGACAAGGTTGTCGGGGACGCGACCGAATGGACCAACTCCAAGGGTGGTCTGTAAAGAAATCCCTCTCCCAACGGGAGAGGGGGCCGCGCAGCGGCCGGTGAGGGGTACCACAAGAAACAATTTTTAGTTGCGTTACCCCTCACCCGGCCTTCGGCCACCCTCTCTTGTTGGGAGAGGGATTTCTCAATAGATCAACCCTACCGTTTTTGTTGTCGGGACTGGACAGTTCCTACAATTATGTTGTTTCAGGGTGTGAGATTTCGACTGTCTATCGCCCCATCAACAACCATCAATCCCTACACATAGCGCAAATCCTACAGTTTGGTAGCCACCATGCATCAGAACTGCCGTGAAGTATTTCGATCGCTCTGCATTCCGGGCGGGACTTGTTGCCGCACTTATTGTCGTCGCCTTGATCGCGATCGGATCGCGCGGACTGAAATATTTCGACTGGGCTCTGACTACATACGCGGTTGGGACGGTGTTCGCCGCATTTGCGGTCGCCTACCGTTATGCGGTGTGGGCACAGCGTCCGCCGACACAGATGTATTTGAAGCGCGGATGGAGACTGTTTTTCGCTCCGTCAGCCAATCGCGGAAATCTGGCCAGACTGCTGGCGAACAACTTCGTGCTTCAAACCTTCATCACCAAACGAAGCAGCCAGCGGTGGATTATGCATGCCTGTCTGTCATGGGGCGGGATGCTGGCATTCGCGCTGACATTTCCGCTGGTCTTCGGCTGGATTCATTTCGAAACGCTTCCGCAGGATGCGGAAACGTATCGCGTATTTGTCTTCGGATTCATGGTGGAACAATTTCCGATCCACGGCCTGCGCGCGTTTCTTCACTTCAATCTATTAAACATTTCGGCAGTTGTGATGATTGTGGGCCTGATTCTTTCCGTCAAGCTGCGCATGAGCGACCGTGGGGAGCTCGCGATTCAGAGTTTCGCCGACGACGTCTTTCCTGTTCTGCTGTTGTTTTCCGTCGCAGTGACAGGATTGATGCTCACCGTCAGTGCGCAGGCAATGGCGGGTTACGGTTTTCCGTTTATCGGAATGGCTCACGCAGCCAGTGTCATTGCCCTATTGCTATATCTTCCGTTTGGAAAACTCTTTCATATCGTTCAGCGGCCTTTGTCGCTCGGTGTTTCCTATTACAAGGAAGCCGGCGCCAAAGGTGCTCAGGCCGAATGCCGGCGGTGTGGTGTCGAATTCGCGTCACAGATGCACATTGAAGACCTCAAGAAAGTCCTCGATCAAATCGGATTCAATTTCCGCTTTCAGACGCCAAACGGGGAAATTCACTACCAGGATATTTGTCCGCCGTGCCGCCGCCGGTTGTTCGCTTTGAATCAGGGCCGGGCGCTCGGACGCTGAATTAACATGGCAATTCCAATACTTGAACCGGATCAACTGATCGACCGCTTCGGACCGCGCTTGAACTATGAACCGCCTGGCGGATGGGCAGGTCACAAGCCATCGGAAGAATCCACACTGGTGAAGACCCACTGCTGCTTCTGCGGAGTGCAGTGCGGTATTCAGCTGAAGGTTCAGGACAACAAAGTCATTGGTTTCGAGCCCTGGGAAGAGTTCCCGGTCAATCATGGAATGCTGTGTCCCAAGGGCGTGAAGCGTTACCTCCAGAATGAGCACCCGGACCGGCTGCTCTCGCCGTTGATACGATCCGAAAACGGATTCTCGGAAACATCGTGGGACGTTGCGCTAAGCCGCACGGCGCAGGCCATTCGTAAAATCCAGGCGGAGCATGGGCCCGATGCGTTTGCCGTTCTGGGCGGCGCTTCGATGACCAATGAAAAAGCGTATCTCATCGGAAAGTTCGCGCGCCTTGCGGTTAAAACCGCAAACATCGACTACAACGGCCGGCTCTGCATGGTAAGCGCCGGCGCAGCCAACAAGATGGCATTTGGTGTCGACCGCGCGGCCAACCCCTGGAGCGATATTCCGTTGGCGAGCGTGGTCCTGCTCAGCGGCACCAACCTCGGAGAATGTTTTCCCGTGCTGACGGACTATGTCTGGCGCGCGCGCGACAATGGCACAAAAATCATCGTCATCGATCCGCGCATGACGCCGATTGCTCGCACGGCGGATCTGTTTCTCCCGGTGCGGCCGGGGCGCGACAGCGCGCTGGCGAATGGAATCCTGCACGTTCTTATCGAACGTGGCTGGATCGATCAAAAGTTCATCGACGAGCACACGATCGATTTCGACCGGGTGCGCGACGTGGTAAAACGCTATTCGCCCGAAACGACCGAACGCATCACCGGGGTGCCTTCGTCGAGCATTGTACGCGCGGCTGAAATCTGGGGGCCGGCACCGACTTCAATGCTTCTGCACGCCCGTGGAGTGGAACATCAGGTGAAGGGCGTCGAAAACTGTCTTTCGTACATCAACCTGGTTCTGGCAACGGGACGCATCGGCAAACCGGGTTCCGGATATGGAACGATTACAGGGCAAGGCAACGGCCAGGGCGGCCGCGAACACGGTCAGCGTTGCAATCAGCTGCCGGGAGCACGAGACATCGAGAATCCGGCACATCGCGAATTCATTGCGGATTTCCGGAACATCAAAGAGTCGGAGTTGCCACATACGGGGCTGACGGCGTGCGAAATCTTCGACGCGATCGAGGCTGGAAAAATCAAGGGACTGCTGTCGATCAGTTTCAATCCACTGGTATCGATACCGGATGCCAACCGTACACGGGCCGCTCTCGAAAAACTCGAATTTTACGGATGCATTGATTTCTTTCTTTCCGAGTCCGGTCACTACGCGGACGTGGTGCTGGCGGGTTCATTGCAGGAGGAAGATGAAGGCACCGTCACCACCGGCGAAGGCCGTTGCGTCCGATTGCGGAAAGCGGTGACGCCGCCGGGAAATGCCCGTGTCGATTGGGAGATTCTGATAGATCTTGCCGGCCGTCTTGGTGCAAAGGAACATTTTCTCTATGCCATGTCCGAGGACATCTTTCGCGAACTCGCTGCGGCATCGAAGGGCGGATCCGCCGATTACAGCGGGATGACTTACGCGAAAATCGAGAAGAATATGGGAGTGTTCTGGCCGTGCCCATCCTGGACACATCCGGGTACGCCGCGTCTGTTTGAGAACGGACAGTTCCACCACGCGGACGGCAAGGCACGATTTTACGGATTTGAATATCGTCCGCCGGCCGAGGACGTGGATCGCGAATATCCTGTATTTTTCACGAGCGGCCGCGTTGTCTCGCAGTACTTGTCGGGAAATCAGACCCGCCGGATTGGCGATCTGGTTGACCAATATCCGGAACCGCTCTGTGAAATGCACCCGCTGCTGGCCGCGCGGCTCGGTGTGCAGCACGGCGACATGGTGCGTGTGGTCACGCGCCGCGGTGAGATTACTGTTCCGGCACAAGTGGTGAAAACGATTCGTCCGGATACCGTGTTTGTTCCATACCACTGGCCAGGAAAGAAGTCGGCGAATCTGCTCACGAACCGTGCCTTGGATCCCATATCGAAAATTCCGGAATACAAAGTCTGCGCATGCCGGGTGGAGAAAGTTTTATCGTGATTGGCGCCAACGATCAGTTTTTCATTGACCCGTCGCGCTGTATTGGCTGTCAAGCCTGTGTGCAGGCCTGCATGGAATGCGATACGCATCGTGGCCGATCGATGATTCATCTGGAATTTGTCGATCGTGCCGTGACAACGCAAACGGCCCCGGTCGTTTGCATGCACTGCGAAGATCCGGCCTGTGCGCAGGTTTGTCCGGCAGATGCCATTAAGCAAACCGAGGACGGTATTGTTCATAGTTCGATCAAATCGCGCTGTATCGGCTGTTCCAACTGCGTGCTGGCATGCCCATTCGGCGTGCCGCACTACGTGGCGGCCATCGACCAGATGGTGAAATGCGACATGTGCTTCGATCGCACCAGCATCGGTAAGAAACCGATGTGCGCAACCGTCTGCCCCAGTCAGGCATTGTATTTCGGTCCTCTTGAAGAAGTGATGCGCATGCGGCAGGAACGTCCGGTGCAGGAGTTTCATTTTGGCGAACAGGCAGTTCGCACCAAGGTGAAAGTGATGAGCGCGCCTGGAACCAACCGGCTGGACTACGACATCATGGAATTCATGCCGGGATCGGCGGACACGGCGGATATTGCGGGATTGTCGGTTTTCGAGAATTGGATCAGTGGAATGGAGACCTTGGATGTCACTGCCGTCTGACAAACCGGTTCGATGGAAACAGGACTTTCCCGTGCCGAGCGATGAGGATAGTTATGCCACCAGAAGGGAATTCACCAAGTTCCTGGGCTTGACCTCCATTGCGTTCTTTGTTGGCACGTTTGCCGCGGCTGCGAGAAAGCTGTGGAAGCGCACGCCTCCGCATTCGAACGGAGTCGCAATTGCGGGAGTCGACGAAATACCGGCGGGAGGATCAAAACTCTTTCGCTATCCCACAACTGAGGATGCCTGCATTCTGCTGAGGCTGCCGGATGACCGGTTCGTGGCCTTTAATCAGAACTGTACCCATCTCAACTGCCCGGTTCATTTCGATTCGCAAAGTTCGCAGCTGTTATGCCCGTGCCATCACGGTTTCTTCGGTGCTTCCGATGGCCGCCCCGTCGCAGGACCGCCGCGGCGGGCGCTGGCGTCATTGAATGTTTCAGTCCGCGATAACAAGATCTGGGTGACCTCATGAGCCCTACTGTGCATCTGCGTTCGAGAATGAAAGTCGTCCTGCACATGGTGATGGCATTTGTGGTGGCGCTTCTATTGGCCCAGCTCTGGTTGTTCACCGCCACACTCGAGGCAATGGAAAACCACGAAGCTTCTCTATCCATTGTTGCCGCAACGCTGGCCTGCTCCCTGCTGGGATGTGCGGCGGTGTGGGCTCTGATTTCCTACTTCCTCCGGGCCGAGTCTCAGCACCTTTCTTGAAAGCCCTCACTTGCAATTGTCCGTTGTCTGTTGTCCGTTGATTAATGGCCCGGGTGACATTGGTGCAAAGGTTCAATGTCAAGAGGGCCCTTAATAAACGGACAACAGACAACGGACAATTTCAAGTGGG
>JBGPBY010000429.1:0-6492 GCA_041481485.1 Terriglobia bacterium | reverse complement strand
TTACTTGTGGTACCCCTCACCCGGCCTTCGGCCGCCCTCTCCCGTTGGGAGAGGGATTTCTTGATCGACTGTCCTTACGGTCGGAATTGCACTCCTTCACACCTTGTCTGACCGCGCACAAAGTTCAGATTTGAGATTGCGCGCGGTCATAGACCGCGCCTACAGTTCTCACTCATGACAACGGTTCCTCAACTTCGGCAATCGGCTCGCAAAATCTGGGAGGCCGCCCTTCACGCCGCAAGCCCGTCAGCCTGTTTGCACCGCGCGATAAAAGTAACGAATCGGATTCTCTCGGTGAATGGCCGAGACATTCCTCTGAATGGACGAGTCATTGTTGTCGGTGCGGGAAAAGCCGCCGCGCGCATGGCTCAGGTTACCGAGGAAATTTTCGGCGACGCCATTTCCGATGGCCTTGTTGTCACCAAGCACGATCATGGCCTGCCGCTCGGCCGAATTCGACTGGTCGAGGCCGGACATCCCATTCCCGATTTGACTGGAGTTCAGGCGGTCCATGACATGCGGGAACTGCTTTCGAGTCTTTCGGCAAACGACATTGTGATTTGTCTGATTTCCGGCGGTGGGTCCGCGCTGTGGCCTTCGCCTGCAGACGGAATCACGCTCGCGGAAAAGCAGGAAGTGACCCACATGCTGCTGCGTGCCGGCGCCACCATTCAGGAATTGAACGGCGTGCGGAAACACCTCTCTTCAGTAAAAGGGGGGCAACTGGCGCGTTGGGCCGCTCCAGCCCGCGTGGTCTCCTTGATCATGTCGGATGTGATTGGCGATCCGCTCGATTTCATTGCCTCCGGCCCCACGGCACCGGATACCACTTCGTTCGACGAGGCGCTGGCGACAATTGAAAAATACGGTATCAGTCCGCCTCATGCCGTACTTCATCGTCTCCGGGAAGGCGCGGCTTGCCGTATTCCGGAAAACCCAAAGCCGGAGGATCCGCTGTTTAAGCGCGTCGACAATCTCATCATCGCGAACAACCGCCTTCTTGTCGACGCGGCAAACGCAAAAGCCATGGAGTTGGGATTTCAAACGCTGATACTCGGAACAGAACTGGAAGGTGAAGCCCGGGAAATTGCGCGCATGTTCAGTGCTATCGCAAAAGAAGTAGCGTTGAGCGGAAACCCGTTAAAGGCGCCGGCCTGTGTTCTTGCTGCGGGTGAGACAACGGTGGCCGTCCGTGGTGACGGCCTTGGCGGCAGAAATCAGGAAATGGCGCTGGCCTGGGCAATCGCGATGTCTGCACGTGCCTTGCCTGTTCCTTGTTGTTTTGCCAGCGTCGCATCCGATGGCACCGACGGACCGACAAACGCGGCCGGCGGCCTTGTCGATCCGGCGACGTGCCGCCGCGCTGCCGAACTGGGATTGAAACCTCAGGAATTTCTGCAGCAAAACAACTCGTTTCCGTTTCTGGATGCGACGGGCGATCTGATTGTCACGGGGCCGACGCAAACGAATCTGATGGATCTGCAGATATTGCTGGTGGGATAGCGAAACTTAAGCGAATGATAGAAGGTCTGAATGATTTGAAATTGAGCGATTGTAGGGGCGGTCTATGACCGCCCGCAATAGAGAGGTCTGCATTCTTCCGAATTGCGGGCGGTCATAGACCGCCCCTACATTGGGGAATCGCATTCATTCAGAGTTTCACAGAGCGCGCCTACAGTTACTGCGCGCTTTCCTGAATTCGCTTTTGAATTTTCTGAGCCGTCTGGTAGATGAATATTCTCAATTTGGCCCGTTGAATGACGGTGAGTTGCGGGTCGATATCCGCATAAAACTTTCGCTCTCTGTTTTGCAGTTGGGCATCGACCTGATCGAGAAGACGTACTTGCTCCTGAATGTCATCGGGAGAGGCGCCTTGATTGACCATCGCTTCGAGGACGATGCGCATATTGGTTTTCCGGTCTACCATATTGAGCTGTTGGCGAATATACGCTTGAAGGAGCGGTCCCGCTTTTAGGGACTGATCTTCATTCAAACCAACCTGAGCTTGAAACCCTACCAGATAGGTAGTCTCAATGAGGTTAGCGGTTCTGGTTTGCTGAGCGGTGCGTTTATTCGGGTCGTCCGCGGCATTCTGCGGGCCTCGCCCGTTTGAGCCTTGTTGCTGAGCACCGCGTCCGTTGCGGGCAGCAGGCCGATTGGGCGTAAGGACCTGGGCTTCAGCGGTGAGCTGCAGTAAGGCGACCATGACGAGTCCGGCCCGAATTATGGAATGAAGTCTCTTCATTGTCTGGCCGGAGTTTGCTCAATATCTGCCTCGAGCAATCGTTGTAATTTTTCGGCCTGCTTGTCGTTCAATTGCGACACTTCTTCGAAAACGCCGAATTGTGACCATGCCCTGAAACTCGAATTCATTGCAGCCGGTTCGACTGCAGCATCGTCTGCGGCATCCGATGAAGTTCCGGCATCGAGGTTTGCGATCTGCGAACTCGAATTGGCATTCGCATCATTTTCAACTGCAGCCGAGGATTGATCAGGCTGAACGGCTGGATGGTTCCACACCAGCAATCCGGCACTCAGTCCTGCGGTAAATGCGACTGCCAGACCCCACGACATCGCCGGCCGGGTTAGCCAACTTGTCCAGCCCGTCCAGCCAGGGCGAGAGAAACCTTTGGATTGCCGTTGTGCCGCGCGGGAAAGCATGAAATTGCGGACATCGGCACGGAACTGGAACCAGTCTGGTTCCGGCAACTCATCGTCGCTCAATGCGGAGACTGCCAATTTCGAATGCAGATTCTGAGCAGATACGAATGCTTCAGTGCAACGCGCGCAGGACCGCAAATGCGCTTGCCGCTTTACCGGCAATTCGTTTCCCTCGATCAGGTTGATGAAGTCTGCGGCTTTGAGATGTCCCCACATCATCGTACTCAGCTTCCTGCCGTTCGTTGTTTTGGTTCTTTTACCAGTTTTCTCAGCTTTTCCAGAGCAAAAAACACGCTCGCCTTGATTGTTGAAATCGACCGTCCCGACATGGATGCGATTTCTTCATAGCTGAGCTGTTCGTTGATCCTCATTTCTAGAATTGCCTTCTGTTTCGGAGGCAGGCGTTTCACCAGTATCCGGAAATGTTCTCGTTGTTCCCGGTCCTCCATTTCGGACTGAATTGACGAAGAGGTGCTTCCGATCGTTTCCGATATTTCCACAAATTCGCGGGCGTTCTTCTTCACGTGGTTGATGCAGTGATTCATGGCAATCCGGTACAGCCATGTTTTCATGCTGGATTCGCGCCTGAAACTCGACAGATGCTCGAAGGCCTTGATAAAGACCTCCTGAGCCAGGTCCATGGCGTCATCGCGGTTATTGACGAACCGGTAACAGACGCGGTAAATCTGACGTTCATACCGAATCATCAGCTCGTCAAATGCCGTCATGTCGCCGGCGAGGTACCGTTCCACGAGATTGATGTCGGCTTCCGTCTGCTCTGATGCCATCGGTACCGGTAGTGCCAATGAGCTCTCCATGCTGGGGTTAGACAAGGATCAAGCGCCCGGGTTTAAAGCCATTTAAGGTCGTTCCCCAAAACACGATAATATTGCCTGATGCGGGCGTCTGTATTTAATCATTGGAGGGTATTGAGCCGCCTCCTGCCATTCCTTCGAAAACGCCTCTGGCGCCTCATCTTCGGTTTCTGCTGCATAGTTTTGACCGCGGTCTTTGTATTGGCAACTCCTTATCTGATGGGCCGGGCCGTCGACAGCCTTTACGAGTCTGTGACCTCGGAGAAGCTCGCCGGCTATGCCGTTGGAATCATACTGCTGACGCTGCTCGCCGGTCTATTTCGCTTCTGCATGCGCTGGTTGATAATTGGCGTTTCCCGGGACGTCGAGTATGAACTCCGAGCCGAGGTTTTTGAACACCTGGAAAGGCTGCCGCCCTCCTTCTATCAGGAAAACAAGACGGGCGACCTGATGTCCCGGGCCACCAACGATCTCAGCAACGTCAGAATGCTGTTGGGGCCTGGTGTGATGTATCTCGCCAATACGGTGGTCGTCACGATGATGGCCGCTGCGTTTATGGCAACGATCAGTTGGCGGTTGATGATACTGGCATTCCTTCCCTTACCGGTGATCACGGTTTTCGTCCGTTATTTCGGGAGGCGCATCCACGTCCTGACCGAAGAGTCCCAGGCCAGACTTGCGGACCTGAGCGCCCGCGTCCAGGAAAGCATGGCTGGCGTGCGGGTGGTCAAAGCCTTCGTCCAGGAAGAACAGGAAATTCGCGAGTTCAAACGTCTGAACGAAATCCTGATGGAGCGGAATCACGCGCTCAATCGGGCCACCAGCGTCTTCTATCCCATGATGATGTGCGCCGGCGGAATCTCCATGGTTCTTGTGCTGTGGTTCGGCGGCGGGGAAGTCATCCGCGGGTCGATCAGCCATGGAGATTTTGTCGCGTTCCTGTTCTTTTTGGTAAGGCTGGCATGGCCGATGATTGCTTTCGGCTGGGTCGTCAATCTATTGGAGCGGGGCCGCGCATCGATGGAGCGTCTGAACTACATTCTGGATACGAGCCCGGATATTGCGGATGCCCCGGACGCCGTTGCCGGCTTCGAAATGAAGGGTGAAATCGAATTTCGCAATCTGACGTTCTCCTATAACGGACATGCAGCGCTCGAGAACATTTCACTGAGGATTCCTCAGGGCCGAACCCTCGCCATTGTCGGCGCCACGGGCTCCGGAAAGACCTCACTGGTCCAACTCATTCCGCGGCTGCGTAACGCACCGCCCGGTTCTCTGTGGATCGATGGGGTGCCCGTGGAGAAAATTCCCCTGGAAACGCTGCGCCGCAGCATTGGCTTTATTCCACAGGACACGTTCCTGTTTGGCGAAACGATTCGCGAAAACATTGCCTTCGGCGTGGAGGACGCCACGGAAGAGGAAGTCGTGAGAGCCGCACGCATTTCAAGCATCGACGACGATATTGAGGAATTCCCAAACCGGTTTGACACGGTAGTGGGAGAACGGGGAATTACGCTGTCGGGTGGACAGAAGCAGCGGACCGCAATTTCGCGGGCGGTGATTCGGGATCCGAAAGTTTTGATACTCGATGACGCACTATCGAGCGTGGATACATATACCGAAGAGCGCATTCTGAATCAGCTCCGGGATGTGATGCACAATCGAACCTCGATACTCATCAGTCACCGGGTGTCCACGGTTCGCGATGCAGATGAAATCGTTGTCCTCGATAAAGGCAGGATCGTGGAACGCGGCTCGCATGAGCAATTACTGCAACGCGACGGTTATTACGCGGAGTTGCATCGGCGTCAATTGCTGGAAGAAGAATTGACGGTGGGGGAGTAGTGCACGAAGAAGACGTACTCGGTAAAGCTTATGACGCGCGGTTGATGCGCCGCCTCGTGCGGTATTTGCGTCCCTACCGGAAATACGTCGTCTTCGCGCTGGTTCTCATTCTTTTCGACGCGGTGCTCGAAATCTCCCTGCCCTGGCTCGCCCGAATTGCGATTGACCGCTACATTGCCGCGGGAAACTTCCGCGGTCTCGAAATCACGGCGCTGGCATACGCCGTCATTCTGGCGGTCAAACTCGTCACGGAGTACCGGCAGTCGCTCACGTTGCTGAGTACCGGCCAGAAGATCATGTTCGATATGCGGATGCAGATTTTCACGCATCTGCAGAAACTCTCGCCGTCGTTCTACGATCGCAATCCCGTGGGGCGGCTGATCACTCGAGTGACGACGGATGTCGACACGCTCAACGAATTGTTCTCGGCGGGAATCGTTTCCATATTTGGCGATATCTTCATGCTGGTTGGAATTCTCATCGCCATCCTGCTTCTGGACTGGAGACTGGGGCTGATGACAATTGCGCTGGTCCCGGTGATTGCCCTCACCACGAACGTCTTCAGGCGGCAGGCGCGCGACTCCTATCGAAGGGTTCGTATCGCGATCGCGAAGATCAACGCGTTCCTTCAGGAACACATTACTGGAATGGCGGTAGTGCAGCTCTACAATCGCGAGAGGAAAAGCAGGGGAAAATTCGACATGATCAATCGCGATCACCTCGATGCGAACATGGCATCGGTGTTGGCGTATTCCTGGTTTTATCCGGTCATCGAACTTTTAGGCGCTGCCGCCATCGCTGTGATTGTCTGGTACGGCGGCGGTAAAGTGCTGCAGGGCACGATGCAGGTGGGCACCCTGGTCGCATTTTTCCTGTATTCGCAGCGGTTCTTCGAGCCCATCGCGGACATGAGCGAGAAGTACAACATTCTTCAATCGGCGATGGCGAGTTCGGAACGGATATTCAGATTACTCGATACACCTCCGGCCATTGTGAATAGTTCATTTCCTGATCGTCCGGAACAGAAGCCACGTGGCGAAATTGAATTTCGCGGTGTCTGGTTTGCCTATAACGACGAAGACTGGGTGTTGCGCGACGTTTCGTTTCATGTGAATCCCGGGGAATCGGTTGCCATCGTCGGTCACACGGGAGCGGGCAAGACCACCACGAC
>JBGPBY010000428.1:0-6497 GCA_041481485.1 Terriglobia bacterium | reverse complement strand
ATTCACACCTTCTATGACCGCGCACAATTCACAATGGGGGAATAAATGAACAGACGGGGAATTATCAGGTCCGCTTTCGCTGCAACGGCCGCTGCATTGGGTATTGACCGCTTCGCAACTCCGGCAAGTGCACAAACTAAACACATTCGTCTTTACGTTGAGATGGACGTGACTCCGGCCCGTGAAAAGGAAATGCTTGATCTTTTTCACAATCAATTTTTGCCTGAGGCCGTAAAGCACGAAGGGTTTATTCGCGTGAAGATGCTCAAGCGGCGCACCGTCATCCAGGGTACGGCGCCAGCCAACTACAATTACCGCTTTGAACTGGAATTCGAAAACGAGGAGCTGCGACAAAAATGGATTGCATCGGCCGCGCATCAGCGCGTGTGGCCGCCGGTCGAGAAAACCATTACGACACAGAAGACCTATCCAGTCGTTCTCTATGACGAAGTGTGAGATCCAACGCGACTGGCGCGCACTGTAGGCGCGGTCTATGACCGCGCGCGATCCAGAGTCGGTCTTCACGAAGAATTGAGGTCTATTGATGGCAGCGATCTGGAAGAAATGTTCACTCTTGCTTCTCGTGCTCCTTCCCATACTTTGCGCAGCGCAGACTGGAATTGTGTCTCATGACTGGCTCACCTGGGGTGGAGGGCCGGAGCGTTATGGCTGGGCGAAGACAGAAACCATCCTTTCCAAAGATAACGTTTCGAAGATGGAGTTGAAGTGGATGGCTCAGCTCGATAATCCGTCCAACGACGTGGTGTTTTCAGCAGTCACCGCGCCGCTCGTTGCTGAGGGCATTACTACCCCGCAAGGTGTGAAGACCCTGATTTACGTTGTCGGCAGTGGGGACATCGTCTATGCACTTGATGAAGTTTCCGGAGCTGTGGTTTGGGAAAAGAAGTTTCCCAATACATTGAAGCCCAGGCAAAACGCCAGTGTGAGTTGTCCGAACACGCAGAACGCCACACCGGTAATCGACAAAACGGCCGGAATCATCTATGTGTTGACCAGCGATGGCAAACTGCGCGGCCTCAGTTTGACAGATGGATCCGATCGCATGCCGCCGACAGATTTCGTCACTCCATTTGTTCGCGACTGGAGCCTGAATCTCATTGATGGAGTCGTCTTCACCACGTTCGGCCGTGGCTGCGGCGGAGTGACCGGAAGTCCCACTCCAGCAGCCGAAATGGCTGCAATGGATGTGAAGGATCCGGCGCATCCGAAAAAGAAATTCAACACCAGCACCGGTCGGCCAAACGGCGCGTGGGGACGTGGCGGGACTACACTCGGCCCGCGGGGCATCTATGTGATGACGGCGGATGGTCCCTTCGATCCAGCGAAGAACCTGTTCGGCGAAACCTTCATGATCTTCAATCCGAAGACATTGGATGTAGTCGACTACTACACTCCGAAAAACTGGGAATACCTGAATGATAAGGATCTGGATCTTGGCGCTTCCAGCCCGCTTGTATTCCAATTCAAGAATTGGGAACTCGTGGCCGGTATTGCCAAGGAAGGCGTCATGTACCTGCTCGACGGGAAATCGCTCGGCAGCGCCGATCATCAAACACCGCTTTTCGTTTCGCAACATTACGCCAACGACGAAGTGCTGCTGTACGGCCGCGGAGTTTGGGGAGGCATGGCGACGTGGGAAGATACCGACGGACAACGGTGGTTGTACGTTCCGATCTGGGGGCCGCCCACTAAACCTCTCCCGAAATTCAAAAACATTTATGGAATGCAGGAGAGCGGAAGCATCATGGCGTTCCAGCTGGGAGTGGAAGACGAAAAGCCATCGTTGATTCCATTGTGGATTTCCGAATCCATGTCCGTGCCGGATCCTCCGGTAGTCGCCAATGGCGTCGTATTCGCGATTTCCACGGGTGAAAACCCCCGGCAAGGCGGCACTGGCTCGACAAACCGGGAGCGGGCGGCATTCACGGGACATGCATCTCTGCGTGCCTTCGACGCAGCTACCGGCAAACAGCTGTATGACAGCGGAAGTATCGTAGATGACTGGACGCACTACAGCGGACTCGCGGTTTCAAGAGGACGCGTGTATTTTACAACCACGCATTCGCGAGTGTACTCATTCGGCGTACCGAACGGAGCAAGGTAGCGGCGCCTTGCTAACGTGACTTTCTAATGCGGTGCTGTAGCGCCGCGGAAAAGGGGACAAGATGAAGTCATTCTTTATGTATTTAGCTGCCTGTTTGGCAGTTGTTTCCGGAGCGGTTTTACTGGCCGCACAGGCCCCCGCGGCCGGTGGGCGCGGTCAGGGCGGCGGTCAGGGCGGAGGTCGTGGCGGCGGTGGCGGTGGGGGAGCCGCGGCGAACGCCGCAGCAATTACTTCTGCCACACCGAACGCCGGCAACGGCGGGCTGATCGGCGGGTCGATGTTGCCCGACAAACCCGATGCTCGCGGTTGGGGATGGCAGGTAAAGGCGTTGATGAGTCCCGCTACGCCGCGGCCACTCTACAACAAAGCGAAGGAGCTTCTGCTTCAGGATAAGATGGTTTCCAGCCTCACGATTTCCTCTTTCAATCCGGACCTTTACTGCGAGGCCCGCAAGCACGTGGATTTCATCTGGTTCGAAATGCAGCACAGCACCATGTCATGGGATGAGGTACGTCGGATGGTCGTTGCATGTCCTGGCGTCGAAGGTGGGGCTCCGTTCATCCGAATGCCGGACGCGCTGGAAGCGAATATGCAGAAGGCAACAGACCTTGGCGCCGTCGGCATCATCGTGCCGACTGTCGATGACGCGCTTGAAGCGCGCGATGCGGCCCGATTCGCGCGGTATCCTCCCACCGGACGAAGAAGTTCTGGAGGGGGAGCCTATACGCAGGCCTGGCCGGGCATCAACTACCGCGCGACGATTAACGACAACATGCTCGTCGTGGTCATGATCGAAACGCTGGAGGGTGTCGCGAATGCCGAAGAAATCGCGGCAACCGCCGGTATCGACGTGATCATTCTCGGTAACAATGATCTGTCGGTCTTCTCGGGTTGGTCGCAAAATGATCCGCGCTACCAGGACGCTGTTATTAAGGTGCACAACGCCGCTTTGAAATACGGCAAGTTCTTCGGAAACGCCGGCCAGCAGTACCGTACGGGCTACACCGTCAGTGCCGACACACGCCTGATTCAGGACGGACCGGCACGCGATGGCTGGACAGCTCCGCGAGGAGGTGGAGGCGCAGCGCGAGGTGCGGCGCCCGCCGCGGGACGTGGAGGCGGCAATGCCCCGCCGGCATCCGAGGAAGAGCCTGTGATTGGGCTTGATAATCCGCAGCGCGGGGGAACGCCAGCGGCTCCAAGAGGCCGCGGCAATCAGTAACGACTGTAGGCGCGGTCTATGACCGCGCTCCCCTTCCATCAATTTATTTTTAAAATTGTGAGATCGTGCGCGGTCATAGACCGCGCCTACAGTTCTTGCGCACGGACATTGCAGCCGACTGCGACGACCAGTACAATCGCTTGCTTTGCGGAAGTTCAATGACTAATTCTCCAGTACTGGTCGCCGGTTCAGGCATTGGCGGCCTGAGCGTTGCGCTCACGTTGCATCAGATCGGTGTTCCCTGCATCGTGTTTGAATCCGTTCCGGAAATCAAACCACTCGGCGTGGGTATAAATCTTCAACCAAATGCTGTGCGTGAAATGTATGAGTTGGGATTTGGTCCAGAAGTGCTCGATACGATTGGAGTGCAAACCCGGGAATGGGTTCTGGTTGGTCTGAACGGCAATGACGTCTATTCCGAATTGCGGGGTTTGGGGGCCGGCTACAAGTGGCCTCAATACTCTGTGCATCGGGGTGGACTTCAAATGTTGCAGTACCGCGCTGCGCTGGAGCGCCTTGGCGGAACTTCCATCCGAACGGGTGTAAAGGTAACAGGCTACCGCAATCGGCCCGACGGGAAGGGAGTAACTGCGCTTCTGAAGAGCCGTAGCGGCGATTGTTCCGAGGTTGACGGATCACTATTGATTGCAGCCGATGGCTTGCATTCAGCGGTGCGTCGGCAGATGTATCCGCAACAACCTCCCATTCAGTGGGGAGGCGCGATCATGTGGCGCGGTGTCACCAGGGGCAAGCCGATCCGAAGCGGTGCTTCCTTTGTGGGTTTAGGTACGCACCGTCATCGCGTGGTGTTTTATCCCATTTCAACTCCCGATCCTTCTACCGGTCTTGCGGACATCAACTGGATAGCTGAGATCACCGTGGACAACTCCGGCGGCTGGCCTGATGGCGACTGGAACAAACAGGTAAGACACGAGGATTTCCTGCATCATTTCGAACACTGGAATTATGACTGGATCGACATCCCGGGCATGTTGCTTGGCGCGACGGAAGTATTTGAATATCCCATGATCGACCGTGAGCCTGTTCCGACCTGGGTTGAGGGCAATGTCGCTCTGTTGGGCGACGCAGCACATGTGATGTACCCCACAGGTTCTAATGGCGCCAGTCAGGCCATAATAGATTCACGTGTACTCGGTGCTGCCCTGCTCGAACATGGTGTCAACTCCAAAGCCCTGCAGGTCTACGATTCTCAACTTTGCTCGGAAATATCCCAGCTGGTTTTGCGCAATCGCGGCGCCGGCCCTTTTGGTTTGCTGAATCTGCTGGATGATCGATGTGGCGGTGTGTTCGACAACATCGATGATGTCATTCCCAGGGCGGAACGTGACGAATTCATGCTGCGTTATAAAACTGCCGCAGGCTTTGCGGCTGAAAAACTCAATGCCGCCGCTTCCATCATTCCAGCAGGTGCCAGAGTTCGCTCGGCAACATTTCATTAGTAATTTTCAATGTTGCAGCACTACGTTTTGATTAGATACCAGAAGGGTGCCAGCGATGAACATATCGCAGAGTTCTGCAGCAGAATGCTGGCTCTTCGAACCACCATCGAGGGTATCGAACATCTGGAAATTGGGCGGGATATTCTGCACGATACCCGCAGCTGGGATCTGATATTGATCATGCGCTTTGCTTCTGTTGGAGTTTTGCGCAGTTATCAGCAACATCCGGAACATCAAAGAGTGATGTCATTTAACCAGCCTTTTGTTGCCGATGTTGCTTCAGTGGATTTCGAGTAACCGCGGGGCAGAACCGTCATATATTCACGACCGTGAAAACTTACGCCGCTCACAGGCTTCATCGACTTCAGGAATCCGTGATCCGCTCTATCACGCGTTATGCATTTGACAAGGGAGCGATCCTGCTGGCGCAGGGGTTTCCGGACTTCGAACCACCGGAAGAAGTTCTTGCCGCGGCTGAGAAGGCCATGCGAAACGGACGGAATCAATATGGTATGACCTGGGGCCAGCCCAGTCTCCGCGCGGCGATTGCAAAAAAGAGCAGCCGGTTTTACGGTCAGGAAATCGATCCCGACAAGCATATCACTGTGACTTGCGGAGTTACCGAAGCCGTCATTGCTGCCTTGTTGGGCATCGTCAATCCGGGCGAGAAAGTGGTGGTTCTGGAGCCGGCCCACGAAAACTATCATGCGGGTATCGCGTTCGCCGGTGGAATTCCGATCTGGGTTCCGCTGCGGCCACCTCATTATCGCCTCGACGCTGAAGAACTCGCGCGCGCGTTTCAGCAGAAGCCCAAGGCCGTGCTTTTCAATTCTCCGCACAATCCGTCTGGCCGGGTGTTCACGGAGCAGGAACTTTCGCTCATCCGGGACCTTTGCGTGGAGCATGACGTCGTTGCAATTACCGATGAGATTTACGAACACCTCGTGTTCGATGGCCATCGCCATATACCGATCGCCACGTATCCCGGCATGCAGGATCGCACGATCACCATCTGCGGCCTGGGCAAGACCTTTGCCGTCACAGGATGGCGAGTGGGTTATTGCATTGCGAGCGCAGAACTGACCGACGCGGTGCGCAAGGTTCACGACTTTACCACCGTGTGCGCTCCAACGCCGCTGCAGGAGGCGATGGCTGCGGTTATCGGTTTGCCTGATTCGTATTACCAGTGGGTTCAGACTTTTTACGCTTCTCGACGTTCCCGCATGCTCGGCATTCTCGACAAGCACGGGTTTAAATACGCGGTTCCCGAAGGCGCCTACTATGTGATGGCGGACTTCCGTCACTTGGGGCGCGGTGACGACGATATGGCCTTTGCTTATTGGTTGATCGACGAAGTCGGTGTCGCGACTGTGCCTGGCTCCAGCTTTTACGCTTCTGATCCTGGCCTCGGTCGGGGTCTGGTTCGCTTCGCATTCCCGAAGAAAGACGAAACCTTCGACCTTGTGGAATCGCGATTTGAAAGGTTGAAGTGAAGATGAAAGCGAAGTCCCAACGGATCTAAACGGCTTTCGAAATCGCTTTCGTTACAGGCGTGACGGAATGCAATCGAGAAATCCCTCTCCCAACGGGAGAGGGGGCCGCACAGCGGCCGGTGAGGGGTACTGCAAGTAACGGTTCTTACGTGTGGTACCCCTCACCCAACCCTCTCCCGTTGGGAGAGGGATTTCTT
>JBGPBY010000427.1:0-6503 GCA_041481485.1 Terriglobia bacterium | reverse complement strand
TCCCGAGGTCGATGACGATTTCTTTGCTATAGACCGCATCCGCGTCCGCGTGAACTTCGCCGTATGTGCGCCCTTTGAGGCGATTCTGCAGGTACTCGCGGGTTTTCGCATCGGGTGGAACGAACGCGCACTTCACTCCCATTTCCATCGCCAGATTGGTCATGGTCATGCGCTCGGACACACTGAGATCACGGATCATGCCGCCATAGAATTCCACCGATTTGTACGTGCAGCCGTCGGCGCCGAGCGTTCCAACGAGATGGAGCATCAGATCCTTGGAATAGACCCCGCTGTTGAAACTGCCATCCAACCGGATCCGGAATGACTCCGGAACCTTCATCCACAGCTTGCCAGTCAGCCAGACGGAGGTGACCTCGGTATATCCGATGCCGGTCCCGAGAGCACCGAGACTTCCATAAATAGTGCAATGCGAGTCGGTGCCGACAATCAGATCGCCAGGGGCGACATGTCCGGCTTCCATCAGCACGAGGTGGGCTATTCCGGCATCGACGTCATAAAACTTCCGGATTCCATACTGCCGCGCGAAATTCCGGCTCTTCTGCTGGTCCAGGGCGTTCTTCTCAGTTTTCGCCGGCGAAATATGGTCGAGGACAATGGCGATGCGTTCCGGATCGAACAATTTTGTGGCGCCGGCCTTCTCCATGACGCTGACGGAACGCCATGTTGCCGTGTGGCTCATGACGAGGTCGGGATAGGCATCGACGATCTGTCCGGGAGTGACTGAGGGAAACCCGGATTTCTTCGCCAGAATTTTCTCTGCGATAGTCATTCCCATGGCTGAAACGGGCCGAAGTATACCATGCGCCGCCCATTCATTCGATTGACCTATGCCCGCGCCATTGATAAGCTGTGCGACAGCGTTAAAGCTCCATCCTTGAATATGTTGCGAGAATATTTTAAAAATCCGTTACTAAGGGTTATTGCCGTCATTGTGACCGGCGGAATTACCTTGTCTGCCGTTGGTTCCCAGAGGGGGGCAGGCCCAACTCCCGCATCATCTGCAGCTGCAAAATCGCCACACCGTGCGCTGATCGATCAGTACTGCACGAATTGTCACAACTCCGATGACCGGGTTGCGGGACTTGCGCTGGACACGCTGAGCCTCGATCGCATTCCGGAAGCGGCCGAAACCTGGGAAAAGGTCGTCAAGAAGCTGCGTGGTGGAATGATGCCGCCTATTGGCCAGCCGAAGCCCGAGGCGGTTGCGGTAGATAGTCTGATATCCACGCTGGAAACGTCGCTCGATCGAGCCGGAACTGCAAAACCGAACCCCGGCCGCTCCGCCATTCACCGTCTGAATCGCACCGAATATGGAAACGCAGTTCGAGATCTCTTCGATATCGATGTCGATGTGGCTGAACTGCTGCCGCCAGACGATGAAAGCGATGGTTTCGATAACATTGCCGAGGTTCTTCGGCTTTCGCCTTCGCTCGTGGAGCAATATCTGGCGGCATCGCGCAAGATCAGCAGTCTTGCCCTCGGTGATCCGGCAATTCTTCCAGTAACGCAAACGTTTCGCATTCCGCCGGACCGGTCACAGTCCGATCATGTGGAAGGTTTGCCGCTGGGGACTCGAGGCGGCATCCTGATTCATCGCGATTTTCCGCTCGATGCCGAGTACGACCTGAACGTCGTTCTTCTTCGCAATGTGCTGGGCTACATGAGAGGACTCGAGTGGCCGCATCAGCTTGAAGTCAGCGTCGACGGCGAACGCATGTTCATGGTGCCGGTAGGTGGAGTTGACGACAACCGGTTGTCGGATGCCAACTTCGCGACCGCTGCAGAATCCATTGACTTGAGAACTCGAACACGGTTGCCCCTGAGAGCCGGGCCGCACACCATCGGTGTCGCATTTATCCGTAAGAACTCATCGGAGTCCGATGAACCGCTGCAGTTGCACACTCGCGACCACGACCTTCAGAACATGAACGGCATTCCTGCCGTCGATCATGTCGACATTACGGGGCCGTTCCACGGTACCGGCCCGGGCGAAACGCCGAGCCGGAAGAAAATCCTGATGTGCCGTCCGGTGTCAAACGCGGCGGCTGAAGAAACGGCTTGTGCAAAGAGAATCCTGTCGGCGCTGGCTCGCCGCACATACCGCCAGCCGGTGATGGATAACGACGTGGCACCATTGATGGAGTTTTATCAATCCGGGCGGAAAAAAGGATCGTTCGACGCCGGAATCCAAAGTGCCCTCCAGGTCATTCTGACGAGCCCGAAGTTCCTGTTCCGTACGGAAATCGATCCGGCGAATGTCGCCTCTGGAACGATCTACAAGCTCGGCGACATGGATCTGGCGTCGCGGTTGTCATTCTTTCTGTGGAGTAGCATTCCCGACGAAGAGCTTCTGGGGCTCGCCGAAAAGGGCAGGCTCAAGGATCCGGCCGTGCTCGATGCCCAGGTACAGCGAATGCTTGCTGATCCGCGCGCATCGGCGCTGGTCAGTAATTTTGCCGGGCAGTGGTTGTTTTTGCGAAACCTGCAAAGCGCAAGGCCGGACGGCCCGACGTTCCCGAATTTCGATGACAACCTGCGTCAGGCAATGCGGCGTGAGACCGAGCTGCTGTTTGAAAGCATCATGCGGGAAAACCGCAGCGTGGTGGATCTGCTCGGCGCAAACTACACGTTTGTGAATGAAAGGCTGGCGAAGCACTACGGCATTCCCAATGTTTATGGCAGCCAGTTCCGGCGCGTTACGCTGACCGATCCCGCGCGTTTCGGACTGCTGGGTCAGGGCAGCATCCTCACCGTCACGTCTTACCCGAATCGGACATCGCCGGTGCTGCGCGGCAAATGGATTCTCGAAAACATCATGGGAACGCCGCCGCCACCTCCGCCTCCGGGTGTTCCGCCGCTAAAGGAAAACGAGGAAGGGGCAAAACCCCGGTCTGTCCGCGAACTGATGGAACTGCATCGTGCAAACCCGGCATGCGCGTCGTGTCATGCCGTGATGGATCCGTTGGGTTTTTCGCTGGAAAACTTCGATGCCACCGGCGAATGGCGCAAGAAAGATTTCTCCGGGCCCATCGATCCGGCCGGACAGCTGGCGGACGGCACGAAGGTGAATGGTCCCGTCAGTCTTCGGGAAGCGATTCTCAAGCATTCCGATCAGTTTGTGAACACCATGACCGAAAAAATGCTGACCTATTCGCTGGGGCGCGGCCTGGAGTATTACGACATACCCGTCGTGCGCGGAATCGTGAAAGACTCCGCGAAGAATAACTATCGATTTGCAACCATTGTGATGGATATTGTCAAAAGCACCCCGTTTCAGATGAAGGTGAAGAGTTAGAGGCTGTGAACGAATGCGATTCCCGATTCCCAATGTAGGGGCGGTCTATGACCGCCCACAGTTTTGAGGATTGCAAAGCCTTTCAATTGTGGGCGGTCATAGACCGCCCCTACATTGGGAATCGAGGAATCGCATTCATTCAAACGCGCACGTACCGAAGGACTGAAGGAGAAGAGGCCATGTTCATTTCGAAAAAACATCTGGCGCGCCGGACATTTCTGAAAGCCGCAGGAGCGACGCTGGCGCTGCCATTCCTGGACTCGATGGTTCCGGCACTGACGGCGCAGACCAGGACCGCGGCGAATGCCGGTCCGCGTCTCGGATTTGTCTATCTCCCGCATGGCGCAATCATGGATCGATGGACGCCGAAAACCGTTGGCCGGGATTTCGAGTTCACGCCGATTCTTCAGTCTCTAGAACCGTTCCGCAACCAGCTGAATATCGTCAGCGGCCTTGGACATCAGGCTGCCGATTCGACCGCGGTGCATTCACTGAGTCCGGCAACCTGGCTCAATGGCGTTCGACCCAAGCCGACGCAGGGCGCCGACGCCTACGCGGGTATTACCGCGGATCAATATGCCGCGCAGAAAATCGGACAGGACACCTTTCTACCCTCGCTGGAGCTCGGAACCGAAGATCATTCCGGTTTGATTGGCGCCTGCGACCGCGATTACGGGTGCATCTACATGAATACGATTTCCTGGCGGACACATACCACGCCGCTCCCCATGGAAATCAATCCGCGCAAGGCCTTCGAGCGCATGTTCGGTCAGGGAGGCGATGCCGCAAAGCGCATGTCGCGAACCCAGGAAGACCGCAGCATTCTGGATCTGTTCACGCAGCAGTCTGCAGATCTGCAAAAGAAACTCGGTGCCCAGGATCGATCGACGGTAAGCGACTATCTGGAAAGCGTGCGCGAGATTGAGCGTCGCATTCAGAATGCCGGTTCCATACAGTCCGACTCGGACCTGGTGTTGCCCGAAGCGCCGGCGGGAATTCCGTACTCGTACGAAGATCACGTGAAAATGATGTACGACCTGATCGTTCTTGCATATCGTGCCAACATTACCCGGGTTTCGACGTTCATGGTTGCCCGCGAAATCAGCAATCGGACGTATCCGCAAGTCGGCGTATCGGACGGTCACCACGCCATCTCCCATCACGCGAATAATGCGGCGAAGATGGATAAGAACGTGAAGATCCAGACCTATCACGTTTCACTTTTTGCGCAGTTCCTCGAGAAACTGAAGAACACGCCGGATGGCGCTGGTTCTCTGCTCGACAACTCGATCATTCTTTACGGAAGCAATATGAGCAACAGTAACGCTCATAACCATTTCCCATTGCCGGCACTATTGGTGGGCGGCGGGTCCGGTCGTCTTAAAGGCGGACAGCATTTGAAATATCCGGATCACACTCCGATGACCAACCTGCTGCTTACGATGCTCGACAAGGCCGGAGTTCCAATGGAAAGCCTCGGCGACAGCACCGGAAAGATGGCGGAATTATGAGGCGCATCGTGATTCGCACGGGTGCAGCCGCACTTCTGGCCAGCCTGACGTTGGTTGCTTTCTCGGCTCCGCCCGCGGACGCCCGCCTAGCCCAGGCCGTGAAGAATGGTGATAAGGCAACAACCACATCGCTGCTCCAGCAGAAAGTCGACGTCAATTCGGCAGAACCGGATGGCACGACGGCGCTGCATTGGGCCGTACGCGCCGACGATGGGACGCTGGTCGATAAGCTCATTGCAATTGGCGCCAATGTGAAGGTGGCGAACCGGTACGGAGTCACGCCTCTCTACCTGGCATCTGTCAACGGTAACGCTGCCATTATCGAAAAGTTACTCAAGGCGGGCGCCGACGCCAACGCAGTTGGAACCGAAGGCGAGACGGCGCTAATGACCGCCGCACGAACCGGAAACGTTGACGCCGCTAAGGTGCTGTTCGCCCATGGTGCCAAAGTGGATTCCAAAGACGAATGGCATGGACAAACTGCTCTCATGTGGGCCACCGCGCAACGTCACCCGGAGATGTTGAAGGAGTTGCTCGCGCATGGCGCCGACGTCAATGCTCGTTCCAATGCCGTTAAGTGGGAACGGCAGCAGACTGCCGAGCCCCGTGATAAGTGGCTCCCTCAGGGCGGATTCACCCCCATGATGTTTGCTGCTCGCGAAAATTGCGCGAAATGCGTGCCGATACTTGCAGGCGCGGGCGGAGACGTGAACGCTGTCGATACGGATGGGTACACGCCGTTGGTCACCGCACTGATCAATGGCCAATATGATGTCGCCCAGGCCCTCATCGACAACAAGGCCGATCCGAGTCTGGCGCAGCGGGATACGGGAGTGACGCCGCTGTATGCTGCAGTCGATGCCCACACGATGCCGGAATCGAACCGGCCGTCTCCCAAGGAGATCGACAACGACCTCACCAGCCTGGACATCATCAAGTCGCTTGTGGCGCACGGCGCCAATGTGAACGCTCAGTTGACGAAGCAGCAGGCCTATCGCACGAAACTGGACCGCGGCGACGACGGCATGCTTGGCGCCGGTACCACACCGTTGATTCGCGCGGCGAAAGCGGCGGACTCCGTCGTTGTGAAACTCCTGATTGAAAAGGGTGCCGATCCGAAGCTGACGGGGGGGCGTTCCGGAATCAATCCGCTGATGGCCGCCGCGGGCGTCGGAACCAAAGAAGAAGACACGACCGGCCGCCACAAGACTGCGGCAGACATGATCGAAACTATCAAGCTGTGCCTCGCCGCCGGAGTGGATATCAACGCCGCGGAAAGTTCGGGCCGTACCGCACTTCATGGCGCCGCACTGCAGGGTTTCGATGCGGTAGTCCAGTTTCTGGTGGAAAAAGGCGCCAAGCTCGATGCCAAGGACCGCAACGGCCGAACTCCTCTCGATATGGCGATGGGGCTGGTCGGCAGTGCCGGATTCGACGGCAGCGCATCCGTGCCCCATGAAAGCACGACAGCCCTGATCCGCAAGCTCATGGCCTCAGCGCAGTAGCTTCCGGCCCGCGGGCGCCCGCGATTTCTAATTCTGCGAAACTGTAAAGGAATTCGATTCCGACTGTAGGGGCGGTCTATGACCGCCCACAATTTCCAAACCTGCGCAAATGTGGGCGGTCATAGACCGCCCCAACACTCGGAATCGAATTCCTTTACAGTTTCGCAGAAT
>JBGPBY010000426.1:0-6521 GCA_041481485.1 Terriglobia bacterium | reverse complement strand
CTGTTCACAGCATCTGGATTGATGGGGGGGTTGAATTACGTCACCACGATCCTGACCATGCGCACCAAGGGATTGTCCATGATGCGCCTGCCTCTGACGCAGTGGTCGCTTCTGATTACAGCAATCCTGGGATTGCTCGCGTTTCCAGTACTTCTCGCCGCAGCGATCCTTTTGTCGTTTGACCGCATTGGCGGAACCAGCTTCTTTATTCCATCCGGCATCTTCCTGGATAACCATGTTCTCGGGAACTCCGGCGGCCACCCGTTACTCTGGCAGCACCTGTTCTGGTTCTTCGGACATCCCGAAGTCTACATCGTGATTTTGCCGGCCATGGGTATGGCCTCTGATATTCTGTCGACGTTCTGCCGGAAACCGATCTTCAGCTACAAGATGATGGTGTACTCGATGGTTGCGATCGCCGGACTGAGCTTCGTCGTCTGGGGTCACCATATGTTCGTGAGCGGCATGAGTCCATTTCTGGGCTCGGTGTTCACCATGACGACCTTGATCATTGCCGTTCCCTCCGCGGTGAAAACATTCAACTGGCTGGGCACAGTCTGGGGTGCGCGTATCCGGTTCACTTCGGCGGCGTTATTTGCGATTGGGTTTATTTCCGTTTTTGTCAGCGGCGGATTGAGCGGAATCTTCCTTGGAACTTCGGCGGCGGATATCTATCTCCAGGATACGTACTTCGTGGTCGCCCACTTCCATCTCGTCATGGCGATTGCTCCGCTGTTTGCAGCTTTTGCCGGAATCTATTACTGGTTCCCGAAAATGTTCGGCCGGTTCATGAACGAAACACTGGGCAGGATTCATTTCTGGCTGACCTTTATCGGAGTCTACGCCGTGTTCTTCCCCATGCACATTCTGGGAATTACCGGGCACATGCGCCGCATCTACGATCCTCTGTTCTACGATTTTCTAAAGCAGGACAAGAACATCAATATTTTCATCTCCATATCCGCCTTTGCACTGGCTGCCTCGCAGCTGATCTTCCTGGCCAATTTTCTGGTCAGCATTTTTGCAGGCCGCAAGGTTAAGGAAAACAACCCATGGCACGCCACGACGCTCGAGTGGGAAACTCCGTGTCCGACCGGCCACGGGAATTTCGGAGACGAACTGCCGGTGGTAGAGCGGTGGGCTTTCGACTACAGCGTGCCGGGCGCGAAGAATGATTTCGTTCCACAGACCGTTCCCCAGGGAGCGGAGAGAACCTAGCAGGGCGCCATGGCAGTCATTACTCAACGCGAAACTTCCGGCAACGTCGGATTGCCGCCACCGTTTCCACCGCCGCCGCGCGGCGGCGGTGGAAACGGCGGTGGATCCGATTCATCGTTTCCGGTCTCATCAAAGGAACTGGCGACCTGGTTTCTGTTAACCGGAATCGGGATGTTGTTCGGCGGTTTCGCGAGCGCTTACATTGTGCTGCGCGGAGTCCCATCCTGGGAAAGCGTGCACCTGCCTTCTCTGGTATGGGTGAACACCGCGATCCTTCTTCTCAGCAGCGTCACCTTCGAACGGGCCCGGCGCGCCGTCAAAAAGGATCAGCCTCGCGCTCTGCGGCAATGGCTGGTGCTGACCGGAATTCTGGGAATCGTCTTTGTGGCGGGACAAATTGAAGTCTGGAGAAAGTTGTCTGCGGCCGGACTATACCTGGCTTCGAATCTGCACGGATCTTTCTTTTACGTTCTGAGTGGAATCCATGCCGTCCACATACTGGGCGGTCTGATTGCATTGTCGCTGGTAGTCCACAAGGCATGGTCGAATAGATTGAATTCGCAGGCGTTTGAACCTGTGCGGCTGTGCGCCACGTACTGGCATTTTATGGGAGGAGTCTGGCTCCTTCTTTTGTTGTTATTGGTTTTGGCCTGATTTGTTAATACCACGTTGAAACGAGGAGAGTAGTCATAATGGACGCAAGTATCGCGGAACAACAACGCATCCTGGCTTCCGACTGGGGCGGCGGAAAATCGCCGTTTGGCACCGACTGGGCGAAGTTCATGATGTGGATCTTCATCATCTCGGACGCGCTCACGTTTGCCGGATTTCTTGTCGCATATGGTTTCATGCGGTCGATCAGCCCCGTTTGGCCGAAACAGTCTACCGTGTTCAGCATGCCGCTGATCACGTTCATGACCTTCGATCTGATCAGCAGCAGCGCCGTGATGGCAATGGCGGTGGGGGCCGCTCAGAGTGGAAACGTGAAAGCGGCCGTAAAGTATCTGTGGCTCACGATTCTTGGCGGCGCCATCTTCATCGGTTGCCAGGTTTATGAATGGTCCCACTTTATTGAGCATGGCGCACGGCTGAATCACAATCCCTGGGGAGTGCCGCAGTTTGCAGCGAGCTTCTTCGTTATCACAGGTTTTCATGGCTTTCACGTTCTTACCGGGCTGACGATTCTTGCGGTTGTCGCCATTCGCGCCGCCATGGGAAAATACTCATCGACGAGTGTGGAAAATGCTGGCTTGTACTGGCACTTTGTCGACGTGGTCTGGGTATTTGTTTTTGCTTTCTTTTATTTGCTGTAACGCATTTTTGAGGAATTGATATGGCACACGATCACGGGCATACGGGGAACCGGCAGTACTTCACGACATGGGTGTGGCTTCTCGTCATGACGATGTTTGCACTGACGATTGGCTACGTTTCCATGCCGGAAGCACTTAAGGCTGTTCTGCTGGTTGGCACCACGCTTGCGAAAATCATCCTTATCGGCCGAATCTTCATGCATCTGAAGTTTGAAAAAATGAATCTCGTGATGCTGACGTTTTCACCGCTCCTGTTGGCGGTCATCATGTATTTCATGACCAGGATGGAGACGCGGATGCAGGATCCGACACATGTCGTTCTGACCCATCAGGGAGAAGTGATCCCAACTGGAGCCGAAGGGCACGAAGAGGAACATGGGAAGTAAAATCCGGACTTTCGCAATATTCGTTCTGGTGTTCAGATTCCTGGAGCTTTCCGGGTGGGCCCAGTGTGTGATGTGCGGTACGGCGCTGTCTTCGTCCCCGGAGAGTCAGGGCCTGGCCGCGAGCTTTCGCTGGGGAATCGCGCTGCTGATGTTGATGCCATACGTCATTCTGGGTGCGATCGGATATGCCATCTATCGTGCATATCGTAAACGTAAGGCCGCACGCCTCGGCGAAGTCCAGAAGACAATGCCGGAAACCGGGGCCGGCTGGCTCGGTGAGACGCCGCGCCGGATACCCCGCGAAATCTCACCGAATTGAAGTCCCAAGCCGCAGAGCGGCGACAGTTCTTTTAGCCACCGGCGAAAGCCGGTGGATTGATAATCCAGGAAGCTCAAAGTGCCGTAGGCACGACAGATCAATAACTCCGAATCCGTGGAACTCTGGATCTGTCGTGCCTACGGCACTTTTTGTGCTGTTTTGATTCTTAGCCCCCGACTTACGTCGGGGGCTAAGGAACTGCCGCCGCTCTGCGGCTCAGAATCTCTCAGCCAAGTTGGCTGAGCAAGCGAGGTTCAGGCCTGCGCTATACCCCTTCGGACGACCATCCAGTTCTGTCCCTGTTTTTGAAGAATCCACCACTGGGAAGCCAGAGGTTCTACTCGAGTCCACTTCCCACCAGCGGGCAATGCCAACTCAATACTCGCAATATCCTGAGCGGACAACCTTCGGGCGAAATCGCCTAGTCGAAGGGGTGTGGTGACTGCCGCCTGACTGTGCAGTTGCCAAGCTCTTCTTCACGAGTTCCCCCTTTGATTTTGCGCCAGTATATCCGGTTTATTCACGCGTTGATGCATACTGGCTCTGTGACGAAACCTCCGGACCTCTTCCAGATTGGCAGCCTTTCACCGAGCGAGCCTGTCTTCGAAATTGATCCCGTCTGCAAGATGCGCGTTCTCCCCGAAACTGCGGCTGCAAGATTCGACTATCGCGGCAAGACGTACTACTTTTGCAATCCGCGCTGCCGTGATCGATTCGAGGCCAATCCGGAAGCGTTTCTGAATCCGATTCCCGCGTCTCCAGCAAAGAAATCTCAAGGGGATGCCGTCTACGTTTGCCCCATGCACCCGGAGATCCGCCAGATGGGTCCGGGCGCCTGTCCGAAGTGCGGCATGGCGCTGGAACCGGACATGGCTTCCGCGGAAGAGGAACCCAACAACGAACTGGCCGACATGAAGCACCGGTTCTGGGTGGCCGCGGTCGTGAGTATTCCCCTCATGATCTTCGGCATGATGGAAGCCGTTCCCATGCTTCAGTTCTTTCTCGCCACTGCTGCCGTTTTGTACGCCGGTCAGCCCTTGCTGCAGCGGGGATGGACTTCTGTAGTGAACCGAAGTCCCAACATGTTCACGCTCATCGGTCTCGGAATCATGGCCGCATACGGCTACAGCACGATTGCCGTGTTCGTTCCCGCTGCCGGTCTTCCGGTTTATTTTGAGGCCGCCTCGGTCATTACGGCTCTGGTTTTGCTCGGACAGGTGCTCGAGCTTCGGGCTCGCGCTCAAACCGGCAGTGCGATCCGGAGCTTGTTGCGGCTCGCGCCAAAATCGGCCCACCGTGTAGGTGCGGATGGGACCGAGCAGGAAGTCCTACTCGATGCCGTGAAAGCCGGGGATCTTCTGCGCATACGGTCGGGTGAACGAATACCCGTTGACGGAATTGTCACGAGCGGATCCAGCAGCGTGGACGAGTCCATGATTTCGGGAGAATCAATACCCGTCGAGAAATCCGCGGGCTCTGCGGTGACGGGAGGGACCTCCAACCAGTCCGGGACGTTCATCATGCGTGCCGAACGTGTGGGCAGGGACACGGTACTTTCTCACATCATTCAAATGGTGGGCCAGGCGCAGCGCAGCCGCGCACCAATCCAGAGGCTCGCCGATACCGTTTCCGCCTGGTTTGTTCCGGCCGTGGTGGCCGTGTCCGTAATCACCTTTGTGATATGGGCGTTACTTGGACCCGCGCCTCGCATGACAACTGCATTATTAAATGCGGTTGCCGTTTTGATCATCGCATGCCCATGCGCGCTCGGTCTGGCGACCCCGATGTCCGTCATGGTGGGTATCGGGAGAGGTGCGACGGTGGGAGTACTG
This sequence comes from Terriglobia bacterium, assembly GCA_041481485.1. Taxonomy (GTDB): domain Bacteria; phylum Acidobacteriota; class Terriglobia; order 20CM-2-55-15; family 20CM-2-55-15; genus JBGPBY01. The sequence continues at coordinate 1,453 of JBGPBY010000426.1, read as the reverse complement.
GTCCGGAATGCAGAAACGCTGGAGATTCTGGAGAAGGTCGACACGCTTGTGGTCGATAAGACCGGCACGCTGACGGAGGGCAAGCCTTCTGTATCCAGGATTCTCGTCTTTACCAATGATTTGCCCGAGCCCGAAGTTCTCCGTCTGGCAGCGAGTGTCGAGAGGGGAAGCGAACATCCACTGGCTTCTGCAATCGTGAAAGCTGCTGAGACGCGAAATCTGACACTGTCGGAGGTTGCGGATTTTCAGTCGAAGACCGGCCGCGGTGTCTCGGGTACGGTCAATGGACGAAAGGTCACTCTCGGCACCTCGGCGTTTATTCAGGAATTGGGGCTGAGTGCTGCGGAAGCCGTTACCGCAGCGGAACATCTCCGTCACGACGGACACACGGTGATGTTTGTTGCGGTGGACGGAAAGATCGCAGCTTTGATTGGTGTTTCGGACCCAATCAAGGCAACGGCGCTCGAGGCAGTCGAGAATCTGCGGAAGGACGGAATTCGAGTCATTGTTCTTACTGGAGACAATCGCACGACAGCACTGGCTATTGCGCGCCAACTGGGAATCGACGATGTTCGTTCCGACGTATTGCCGGAGCAAAAAGGACAAGTCATCCGGGAGCTTCAAGCCGAGGGCCACATCGTCGCAATGGCCGGTGACGGCGTGAACGACGCTCCGGCTCTCGCTCAGGCCCAGGTGGGGATCGCCATGGGCAGCGGCGCCGATGTCGCGATGGAGAGTTCCGGCATCACCTTGCTGCGTGGAGATCTCCGTGGGATCGGCCGGGCTCGTGCGCTGAGCCGCGCCACGATGAAAAATATCCGCCAGAATCTGTTTCTGGCGTTTGTCTATAACACCATCGGCGTACCGATAGCCGCGGGAATGTTGTATCCGTTTTTCGGAATTCTGCTGAGTCCCATGATCGCGAGTGCCGCCATGACTCTGAGTTCGGTTTCGGTTATCACCAACGCCTTGCGGCTTCGGCGAACACAGCTGGGTTAAACGCGCGGCGATCGCCGGCCTTGCATGTTATAACAGCGGTGGCTACACTGTTAGGTATGGTATTGGAAATCAAACTCCGCAAAATCGGCAACTCGGTCGGGGTTGTCCTTCCCAGGGAAGCCCTGGCTCATCTCAACTTGCGCGAAGGCGATAAGGTGTGTCTGACGGAGGCGGCCGATGGCAGCCTCCGCCTGACAGCCACAAACGCCGAGTTCTCCCGCCAGATGGAGATTGCCAAGGATGTGATGAAGCGATACCGCAATACATTGCGCGAACTGGCGAAGTGAAGCGGCCCTCCTGGCTGCTGCGTGACACGGTCATTGTGCTTCACGAACAAATGATCGCAACATTTGGCGGCTCTGCTGGAATTAGAGACGAAGGCTTACTGGATTCGGCTCTGGCGCATCCAGTAAACCGCTTCGCGTATGGCAAGCCAACAATTTTCGACTTGGCG
>JBGPBY010000425.1:0-6543 GCA_041481485.1 Terriglobia bacterium | reverse complement strand
GCCGGCCCCCCGGCGGCCTGCCCCCCCCCCCGCCCCCCGGGCGGGGGCCGCGCGGCGCCGCCGCCGCGGGGGGGGGGGGGGCCCGCGCCCCCCCCCCCCCCCCCCCCCGAAGGTGGGCGGCGGGGGGGGGGCCCCCCCCCCCCCCGGCCCCCCCCGCGGCCCCCTCTCCCGTCGGGAGAGGGATTTCTTGATCGACAGCGCCTGCAGTCGGAATCGCCCTTAACGTCCGCCGACTGCGGCCGTCAAGGCCGGCCGGTTAAATGAATTGGCCTGCACACGCATCCGTTGAACGGCGTTCATGACTTCGACGGGCTGTACGGTATAGACGGTCCCCAACCGCATCAACCAATCCACATCGGACGTTAGCCTCTGGAGCAAATCCGGATACGCGGTGAGCGCTTTCACGCTGGGATCCCAGGTCTCGTTGTAGCCGCTGAGGGGCAGACTCCCCCGCACATCGCGGCGCTGATGGACCCACTGATTCGCCTGAGCCAGTTCGAGCGGATGTGTTGTGGCACGGAAGAGATCGCGAAGTATAGCGTCCGGATAGAGTGCGACCGGCGCTATCAGGATCTCAATGCCGTTTGCAGACAGCGCGGGCTGAGGCGTTGCCACTGGAACAGGAGCTTGTGCAACAGCAGCCGGAGCCTGTATTGGAGGAGCGAATTGTGGCGGCACTACTTCGCCGAGCCTGTTATTAGACGGAGCCGTTTCGATGTAAATCGGGTTCATCAGCTTGACGTAAAGACGGCTCTCGACGGGCAGCACAATATCGGGCCCGCGTTTGGGTATTGCCAGCAGCTGAAATAGTGTAGTCGGCGGAAACAACAGGAAGAAGGTGTCACGCCCGCGATGAACGGGACCCTGAAGTTGTCCGTCCACTCTCGCTTCTCCTTTTTCGCCCTTCTTCTTTGCAACATCGACAATCTTGGCGGACAGGCCATCGTAGACACTTCCGTTTGGAGTGACGATTGTCTGAAGGCGGATATCCAGATGGGACCGCCCTATAAAATGACCTGCGCGATCCGACATCACGACGCGGCCCACAACGCTGGAGCCGCGCGGGATCAGGACCGGTCCCCGATGGCCGGCCGTCCGAATATCATCGGCAAGTGAGAATAGAATCGGGTCGTTCTCCTGAATCTTGGCGGTATTCAAGGTTTCATTCAGGATAATAGGAAGAATAGTCCCCTCGGGAATCATGACTTCCGTGTTGGCAGCCAACATAACCGCGAACAAACCTGCGAACAACATAGTGCCTCCTTACAAGATCGTGGAGATCATTTGTCGATGCAGGGACACCACCTTGCCTGAGAGAAACGTTATCAGCGGCGCCCTCGATCCCGGTCAACTCCCCTGCCGTAATACTCCGTATGATGCGAATTCACAATCACTGCCGACGCAATTCGTCCGGCGGCTTCAATGGCTGCCCGTCCCAGTATGACCGAGGACGGATACACTGGAGCCACAACGACGGTGCGAGGGGCAGGCGCATAGATTACCTCCGGCCGTTCATAAACTATCGTCGGTGGCTGCTGGTAGATTACTGCGGGCTGGGACTGATAAATAACCACCGGCGTTTGCGGATAGACAACGACAGGCGGCGCCTGCCGGTAGATGACAGGCGGCGGAGCCGGTTGAGGCGCCGTCACCGGAGCCGGAGCGGCCTGATCCTGAGGCGGCAGAGCGCTGAGCAGCCAGACTCCGGTTGTTTGCTCATAACAGGCCCATCCCTGTGAGCTGCCATCGGCTGTTGTGAAACGCTGGGGTGATGGACAGGTAAAACTTTGAATCTGCCCGTTTGATGTCGTCACATAGGCCCCGCTTGCCGTCTGCCCATTGACCACAATCGGCTGCGGGATTCGATTTTGAACCGCCTGGACCTGGGAAAACCCTGCAGCCGGGAACACAATCGCTGCCAACATCACGCCCATACCGCCCCACAAAATCTTGTCTTTCATTGAATCCTCCGCACTTTAATTTAAATCACAGTTTTCAGGGTAGCCGCGGTTAAAAAATGTAACAGCCGTTTCGAGAGCCACACCGTCTATTTAGAAACACCGAATGGAATATCATCTCCTGCTTATTAGGGAAGACATTTCTTCGACGCTAAGCGTCAGCGAAGCGCTAAAGGGCCGCGGCTATTCTGTCGCCGCAGCTACCCATTCCAGGTTTCAAACGGATCCCGGTATTGCCGGCAGTTTCGACCTGATCGTCATCGATCATTCTGAGCCTCGAATCAACGCGATGGACATATGCATCGAGTTGCGCCAGCGCAGCATCCAGGTCCCGATCGTGGTCCTAGCCGCAACGCACGACCATGCCCAGCACCGGGTTGCGGTTTTCAGAGCCGGCGCGGACGATTGCCTGGTGAAACCTGTCGATCTCGATGAGCTGCAGATTCGAATTGAGTCCCTGCTGGTTCGATCCGACCGCAATCGAATCCAGGAGATCGCGATTTATGAATTCCAGGGCAGGCTCGTGGATTTCAATCAATCCCACCTGGTCCGGAACGGTTCTCGAATCGAACTGTCGGAGCGCGAAGTTCGTTTGCTGCGTTACTTTGTCCAGCATCGCGGCAAGACCCTGTCGCGAGATGCATTGCTGCGGCACGTATGGGGTTATCCGCAGGCTCCACTGACTCGCACAGTGGATGTACACATTCTTCGTTTACGCCAAAAGATTGAAGACAATCCCAAAGATCCACAGTTCATTCTCACGGTCCCCGGCTTTGGATACCGTTTCGTCGGGTGAAGTCAATCTACCAGCGGATACCGAACGTCAGCGGAGTAACCTGAGTTGATATCTGACTGTTATATGCGTGGTGGTATCGCAACTCGGTGTAACCCTTGAGACGCCCTCTGATTCGAAAATTCACTCCGGCCCCGACATTCACGCCCCATGCGTCATCCGTGTCGTCGCCCAACACTGCAGCTGACTGTGTGACGCCGTTACTGCAGGAGACGTCCCACCAGGCCCAGATGGCTTGACACCCGGTTCCTGCAGGTATGACCGTTGCCTTTCCGGAATGAACGGTGCGTCTATACCAGCCGCCGCCTCCGATTCCATAAATTCCAAGATGATTCGGAATCCGGAAAATGCCATTCAAAGTCAGCGAACCGAGATGGCCCGACGGATCGGCAAGAGAAGCCTGCTGCGCGACGCTGTCCTTGATGCTCAAGTTGTAATACTGGTATTCAATCGATGTCCCAACACTATGGCTGAAGTTGTATCCGCCTCCGCCGACGACCTGAAAACTGGTATTTGCGAAATCCGAAGTTCTGGACTGGTTAAATCCAGGACCGATTCCAGCATTGATGGTGAACCTGGGATAACTTTGCTGACTTTGCTGGGCGAGTGCCGGGCTCATGCTAATGCAGGTGAATATGGCAACGGCTATCACGACTCTTCGCATCATGTGGCATTCTCCTTTCAGCGATGTGTGCTTTGGGCGCGGAAACAGAGTCCCGGATGTTCGCACCATGCTGGCCCGCTTTCACCTTGAGTCCTACTGTAATCAGTAGAAGGTCGCTCTTCCGGAAGCTGCTTTGTCTTACAGTTACGCAACCCAATAGCCAAGGTGCAGAATTGCGTCCTCAGACAGAATTTATCGTCACCGGAAATTCCGCCAACGCCGTTTCGATCCGATTACAGGAAAGGAGCTGACGATGAGCGAACAGACGGACACCACAAGGGACTCGTGGGACACCACGCAGTGGCATGATGTGCAGCCCGGCGATACGCTCTCTCGCATCGCCCAGAAGTATTATGGCGACCCGAATCTCTATACCGAGATATTTGAAGCCAACAAAGACATTCTGAAAGATCCCAATCGGATTCAGGTCGGACAGCGACTGAGAATTCCATAACTCAATGACCCAACACGAATCAGGGGATGACTGCCTTCAGGAGGAGATTCCATGTTGAAACATTCGTTTCACCTTCTTGTCGCCGGGGTATTCCTGTTGCTGGCTGCCTGCTCTGGCAACAAGGAGCCTGCCAGCCAGGCCATCAAATCGGCGCAGGCCACATATGACGCCGCAAAAGGAGATGCGTTGAAGTACGCTCCCGAGAAGGCGCAAGCCGTGGAAACAGCGTTGGCCTCGGCCCGAGCCAGTTTCGACAAAGGCGACTATGACGCGGCAATGAGTACCGCCAACAGTGTGAATTCTGCAGTGAGCGATCTCACTGCGGCTGCAACCGTAAGGAAAGAGGAATTGAGCCTCACCTGGGCAGATCTCAGCAACGGAGTACCGAAAATGGTGGGCGCAATCCAGAGCCGGGTCAATGTACTGTCGAAGAGTAAGAAACTGCCGGACGGGTTGGATGAGGCCGGTCTTGACGGAGCCCGTTCCGGTCTGGCGGACCTCACCCGGATGTGGGCCGATGCTACGGCATCCTATCAATCCGGAAACATCGCAGGTGCTGTGGCCACTGCCACACTGGTCAAAGACCAGGCTGTACGAATCATGTCGACTCTGGGTATGCCGATTCCGTCGGCTGCCGGGAATTAGAGAAGAATACGATCGATTCCATTTTGATGTGGATGCCGCGTATAGCCGTACTCATCGGATTCTTCCTTTCGTGTTCCCTTCAATGCGCGGCTCAACCACCGCCACCGGCGGCAACTGGCAACAGCGGCAACAAGCCGATGGTGAACTGGCTATACGGAGCCTATGTCCCGAAGAGCGTACCGCTGCTGCCTTTGAACGGATCGGAACGCGCCAAACTGTACCTTGTCCAATCCTTCACGTCGCCTGGCATTTACATCAAGACGGGATTCTTTGCAGTGTGGGACCAGGCGACCGATGAGCCGGAGGAGTGGGGCGGAGGGCCGACTGGGTTTGGCAAAAGGGCCGCTTCGCATCAAGCGCAATCGATCATTCAATACAGCTTGTCCACGCTGGGCAACGCGGCGCTGGGATATGAACCACGGTACGATCAGTGCAAGTGCGACGGCGCCTGGAACCGCATGCGTCATGCCATTATCCGCAATTTTGTGACATACAACCGAACCGAGAAAGATCGGCGGCCCCAATTCGCCATGTATGGCGCCGCATTCGGGAGCGGCATGATTTCGACCACGTGGAAACCGGAACGTCTCCATGCATTCTCCAATGGCGCGCACGGAATGCTGAACCAGGCGATCTGGGGCACACTTTCGAATGCCGTTGGAGAATTCGCTCCGGAGATCAAACGCCTTTTGAAACACTAAAACTGGCGGTAGAAGGTAGTTGCCTTTCTATCCCCAGTACCACACCACGACAATGCCGTCGTTGTCGTCTTCAGAATGACTGATGTTAATGAGCCGGTCTGGCGGCAAACTATTTGCAAATTCAGCGGCCTTCTCTAACAACGTTTCCCACGAACTAAACGTACTTCGGAACATCTCGAACTTTATTTTCATCTCGACCTCATAGCATCGCGGCTCCTGCAAAGAACGGCACGTGTCGTGACATTATCGGCAATTTTGTCACGGATATCCGCAACGGGTTCAAATGCCGGCAGGGTGACACTGAAATCATGCACTGTCGATGCTGGAAGAATGGCGTGTTTGAGGAAATCCACGCCGTAGGTAAAAGGATTGAGTCTTGCCACCTGTTTCAGAACCGTTGGCAAAGTCTGCGCGGGATAAAGCGCTCCACTCAGGAAGAACACCGGAAAAATCACAAAGTTCATCGCGGACGATGTAATTCTGATCGATCCTTAATCTATCAAAAAGTGGATTAGAGCGCAGTCTCCTCTGAAAGAACTGTTGTGATCCGCCACCGGCTCACGCCGGTGGCGATGGGGGAGTGCTGTCTCTCCTCGACTCTACGATGAACTAGAAACGGCTGGTTTGATATACCGTTCGCGCACCGGCGATCAGTAGAAACCCGATCAGTGTCATCAACGCTGTGGAGCCTCCTTCAGGCGCATTGTGGACAGCGGAGAACGAGCCTGAGAATGTACCCCATTGTCCGTTCCCAGTAACATTCTCGTTGACCGTAATGGTTACGAAGTAGGTATCGAAGCCTGAACCATGCGCGAGGGTTTTAGTGTCCGTCAGAGCGTTGCCGTACAAGGTATTCAATCCGATATCACCCAGACTCGGAAGCACGGTGCCATCCGGTAAGTGTTTCAAATTAAAAATGGCGAAGCCATATTTAGTTGTGTTCTCCGATTGCGCTTCTCCTCCAGAAAGAGACCAGTTTGTCAGCGCCGGCAGAGAGGGAGTGACAAAGTCGGCAAACCCGTTCCCCGAGAAATTAAAACTCAGGCTGTTGGGTGTTTCAACGAGCCCTGTAATCGTGGAGGCATATGCGGGGCTGGAAAATGCAAGGCCCGCGAAACACAGCGCGATGAGCGAGTACTTAAGGATCGACGTAAATCGAACCTGGAATTGGTGGCGTTTCATATTAGAGTTCCTTCTCTCTCTTGGTTTTGATCATCCTTCAGATCATGGGTCTGTCGCACTGGCCAAGCAAACGAAGCTCCAAATCATTCAGAACCCGATGGTCCGTTGCTGTATACGGAGTTATGCATGGATGATCATGAGCTGGC
>JBGPBY010000424.1:0-6550 GCA_041481485.1 Terriglobia bacterium | reverse complement strand
TGAACAGTGAACATTGAACATTTCTTCGGGGAAATGTTCACTGTTCACTGTTCAATTGTCATTTGGGGGCATAGTCCGCCCCTGAACTGGCCGGCGTTCCTCAGGAAGCTGTCAGCCCGCGTATACTTTCGCAATGCGGGTCCTGGCCGAAAACTTTTCGAGTGCGACTCAATCGCTGGGATCGAGCTGGCTGCGTACGACCCTGACAACTCTGGGAATGATTATCGGAGTTGGGTCTGTTTCGCTGCTGACTTCGATTGGCCTCGGCGTTCAGCAGGAAGTGACCGAGCAGGTCCAGAATCTTGGAGCCAATCTGGTTTTCGTGGTTCCCGGAAAGCTCGACAACAACTCGACGCCCAATCCTCTCGCCCTGATGGGAGTTTCGACGCTGACTTCACGCGATGTCGAGCAACTGCGCACCCTTCCTTCAGTGCATCGGGTGACCCCACTGATCTTTGTGGGTGCCGCCGTCGATCATGAGGGGCAGACACGAACTTCTTTCGTCATTGCCACAGCGGCTTCATGGTTCGAAATGCGGAAACGACCACTTGCGGAAGGACGCGTGTTTACAGAGTCCGAGGAAAACGAACGCGTCTGTGTGTTGGCCCAGGCCGAACGCGAGGCTATCTTCGGTGAGCATGCAGCGATTGGAAAAACTTTGATGGTGCAGGGCGTTCCGTTTCGTGTCATCGGCGTACTTCACGAAGAACCGGCTTCCGCGTTGTTCGGCGGGAACGGATTCGAAAATGCGGTGTATCTGCCCGCGGGTGCGGTTCAGAATGCGATCGCCCGCGTTCAAATCAACAGAATCATCGTACAGTCGAATCCTTCCGCTTCCCCGGAAACGGTGCTTGATCAGATTTCCGGTGCCCTCAAAGGATCACATGAAGGCGCGGAGGATTTTGGTGTGATGACGCAGAAGCAAATCCTCGGCACCATATACCGGCTGATGTCCATCGTGACATCTCTGCTTACCGGACTGACATCCATTTCTCTCGTCGTTGCCGGAATCGGTGTCATGAACATCATGCTCATGACGGTGACGGAACGGACTCATGAAATCGGCATCCGCATGGCTGTCGGAGCACGTCGCCGCGATATCTTCATGCAGTTTCTTGCCGAGGCATTGGTGATTACTCTGATTGGCGGAATGCTGGGCCTGCTTACCTCAGGTGGTATATCCGTGCTCGTGCGCAAGTATTCGCCATTGCATCCGATCATTACCCCGGCTGTCGTTGCAATGGCTTTTGGCGTATGCGTTGCAGTCGGCCTGGTCTTTGGCACTGTACCCGCATGGCGGGCTTCACGCCTCCATCCCATCGATTCTCTACGTCACGAATGAAGCGCGACAGGCCCTCAACACTGACAATTGAACATTGAACATTGAACAGTGAACAATGAACATTCCCCGGGGAAATGTTCATTGTTCAATGTTCAATGTTCAATTGTCAGTGTTGAGGGCCTGGTGATCCCCACTCCTCCGGGCTTGACGCCGGGGTTCGAGCTCAGAAAGGTGCCGGTATTGAGCCAGGCAAAGGGACCGTCCGTCCGTGCCTCAACTGCGGGAACCAACGAAGTGTTACAAAATTGTCGTAATACGTCGCATCGTTTACAAAACTGTTACTGGATAAAACTGGGCTTATTAGGTTATAAGTTCGTGACTTTGAAACGCCGGTTAAACAATTTTGTACTTGATCAATTTTGATGCTGGACGCCGTGCTGCTGGAAGCCTCGCACACCCGCATTCATGGACGGACATATGAGTAGGAAACTCACTTCCTTGTTACTGATTCGAATCTCTGTCTTCTTAACTTTTTTCTTTCCTGTGCTCTTCGCTCCGAAGGCAATGGCCCAGGGCAGCGACACTGCGCTTCGCTACTTTAAGAACTATTTTGTAACGGGCGATTACGCCACCGCGAGCGTCGGTCTTCGCGGAACGGGAACCGGCGGCTATGCCAGAGGCACTATCGACATGAACGCGGTGCCGTGCACCACACGGCCAGTACCGGCTGCAATTGTGTCATGCGACACTCCGGGATCGATTCCTTCGGATATTGTTGCCGCCTATTTGTACTGGGAAACCGAGGAAACATTTCCCATGCCCGTAGCGGAAAAGGGTTTCTTCAGGGGACAAGCTATCGTCGGTAAGGTACTCGGATCGCCGAATAATCCAGCTTGCTTAAGTTCAGGCGGTCCGAATGGCACTGCAAACGGATCAGGGCGCGTATATCGGGCCGATGTTCTGCGTTATCTACCGGTCGACCACACGTACAACGTCAGATTGGCCAATGGTCATCACGATGTAAAACTTGCGGATAGCGGCGGCAATGGGAACGGAAACACCTCGCTGACGAATGGGGCGACGCTCGTAGTGGTCTATCGCATCGTTGTGCCCGGGCAGCCGCGCATCGCTCCGCTTCGTGCTGTTGTTTCTTACGATGGCGCGTTCACATTGAATAAATTCTCGGATACCTTCACGGTTTCGATGGGTGGGTTCTATCAGGCATCGCCGGCGGCTGCAGCCAGGATCACGCCAATTGCGGGAAATGGGCAGCCCGGGTTCAAGGAAACTCTCAACATCACCGTCGGTACCCGAAATTCCATCATCAATGATCCAATCAAGGGATCGGCCGGTGGGCGCTGGGATAGTACGACTTACAATCTGGATCTGGCCGCGAATGACTCTTCCTATTCCGCGCGATTAATCGCCGGAAACAATCAGGTTTGTGTGACCCTCGCTGCTTTCTGGACCAGTACAAACGTTACGGACGACGATTTTGACGGGCTGTTGAATACATGGGAATTAAACGGAATGCATCTCGATCCGGGAGATCCATTGCACCCCGCCACCTTCGGCGGTTGCGCGGATGGGCCGTGTGTCGATCTGCACAACATGGGGGCAAATCCCAATGTTCCGGATGTGTTCGTCGAAATCGACTGGATGAAGGCGACCGATGAAGCGGGGCACGAGCACGTGCATATCCCGAAATATGACGCCCTGAGCGCCATTGGGCAAACGTTTGCCTTGCATGGAATAACCATGCATTTCGATGTTGGCAAAACCGAGTATCCTGGATTCCCCTTCATCGTTCCACCAGCCTATGCGCGCGGTGGAGACGTCATCGACGAGTCCAAAATCTTGTGTCATCCCTCGCCCACGACGAAATGCGCTTTCAACAAGCCGTATTCGGTGCTGAGTTGGAAAAAGGGAACTCATGCCATCTCAGCGGGATTCCGAGTTCTGGGAATCGAACGCCATTTCGACCGCAATCGGAAGGATATTTTTCGGTACGCCTTGTTTGCGCATGCGCTGGCGGGACCATTTAACTCAGCAGGCGTTCCTCTGAGTCCCGATCCGGGCAGCACATCGGGAGTCGCGGATGGACCCGGCGCCGATCTCATGATCACGATGGGCCTGTGGCGATTTGATGATCCGTTAGGGTGCGATTTCCACATCGATTGCTCCGATCAGACTGGCACCGCACAACAGCAGGCGGGTACGTTCATGCATGAACTGGGACATACCTTCGGGTTGTCGCACGCAGGGTTGTTGCGTACACCCAACTGCATTCCGATCTATCCGAGCGTGATGAATTATCTGTATCAGACGCGTGGTCTGACAGACGCGGACGGCTTCGAGCATGTCGATTTCTCGAGCGGGCGGCTGCATCCTTTGGATGAAGATGTATTGCCCAACGGGGGTGCCTCTCTCGGGAATTCCTATCGGATCCGGTACTACGGGCCGACGGTACCGAATTTGACAGAAGGCACCGCGAAGGCGTATTGCGACGGGACTTCCAACGCGGGCGGTACTCCGGCTGTGCGAGTGGAAAGCCCGAACTTCGAAATCCCCCCCGATTGGCATCGCAATGGACCCGGCGGTGAAGGGAACGCGTTGGATGTGAATTACAGCGGCGCCTTCGAGGGCACTGCCCATCCTTTGAGTCGACTGATGGGAGACTCCGACGACTGGTCCAATCTGAATCTTCAGCAGGTTGGAGCAAGACGTAACGTGAATGGTTTATCCGGAGATGTTGGTGAAGCCGATTTGGGAGAAGCGGACCTCGGCGAAGCGGATTTGGGAGAGGCGGATCTTGGAGAAGCGGACCTGGGTGAAGCAGACCTTGGCGAAGCCGATCTCGGAGAAGCCGATCTTGGAGAAGCGGACCTTGGCGAAAGAACCTATGACATGGAGATTTCCGCACTCGACGCCACTTCTACGCGGGGCCCGTTAACAGGAATCAGCACCTCACTGTGGATCTCGATGACGTGGGGGCAGCCTGTCAGCGGTCAAATCCGCGCCAATCGGATCTATCGTTCCGATCCGGATCATTCGGTTCCCCGCTTGATTGCTGAAATAACCGGCACTCCACCGGTCCCTTCCTTTAAGGATCAGATCACCGATTTTCTACACTCCGGGGCAACCTGTCCTATCGCGGATACTTGTCCCAACACGACATATACCTACTACATTACTTCCGTTGATATTAACGGGACGGAGAGTGCGGCTTCGACCTTTACCGTCGGTGTCATCAAGCAATTGTTGGTCACCGCAGTAGACAAGTCGCGTGTGTTCGGCACTCCGAATCCCGCCGTCTTCGATTACGTCCTTGGCGGAATCGACCCCGGCAGTCACATTGGAACAATTGTTTGCGGAACGACGGCAACTCAATATTCCAACTTTGGCAGCTATCCAATTACTTGTTCTGGCTTGACCGCTCCGGACGGTGGACCATATGACGGCGTGACCTACTTCGCCGGTACACTGAAAATCACCAAAGCCAACGCGGCGGTTTCTGTGTTCCCCTACAACACCGTTTATGATTCGAATCCGCATACGGCGACCTACACGATCGCCGGCGTCGGCAGCGACACTGGTGCCGCCGGCAGCAGCATTACGCTGAACACCACGCACACGAATGCCGGTACATATACGACGGATTCATGGAGTTTTTCTGGCGGTATCAACTATAACGACATCCCGCCGACCACAATTACCGATACGGTCACCAAGGCCAATGCGGCGGTTTCTGTGACCCCCTACAACACCGTCTATGATTCGAATCCGCATACGGCGACCTACACAATCACCGGCGTCGGCAGCGACACTGGCGCCGCCGGCAGCAGCATCACGCTGAATACCACGCACACGAATGCCGGTACATATACGACGGATTCGTGGAGTTTTTCGGGCGGTATCAACTACAAAGACATTCCGTCGACCACAATTACCGACACGATCACCAAGGCCAACGCGACGGTTGTCGTCATCCCCTATGACGTGGCGTTCGATGGCAGTCCGCACACTGCAGCTTCCACCATTACCGGAGTCGGCAAAGATACAGGTGCGACAGGCAGCAGCATCACTTTGAACACGACCCATACTCTGCCCGGAACGTATGTGGATACCTGGAGTTTCTCCGGAGGTACGAATTACAAGGATATCCCTTCAACGGGAATCGTCGATCATATCGCCGGGTTTACTCTGACCGGTTCCATGACGACGGCGCGGTCTTTCCACACAGCGACACTGCTGAATAATGGAAAGGTTCTGGTAACCGGAGGACTAAATACGTCCGGTGCCGCGCTTGCCAGTGCAGAATTGTACGATCCAGCAACAGGCACGTTTACCCTGACCGGAGGGAACATGCCGAATAAGGCCGCAGGTCAGACGGCGACTCTGCTTTTGAATGGAACCGTACTCGTGGTAGGAGGCGGGAACTCCAGTTCGGAAGTTTACAATCCTGTGAACAACTCATGGAGTTCCGCCGGCGGTATCGGAGGACAACGCACATATCACACGGCGACACTACTGCCCAACGGAAAGGTCCTTATCGCCGGAGGAAGTGATCAATCCGGCAAGACCACGAGCACTGCAATGCTGTATGACCCCACGACCGGAAGTTACTCAGATACCGGAAGCATGAAGTTCTCTCGTGAGTTTCATACTGCGACGTTAATTCAGGGGAAGGTTCTGATCACGGGAGGCCGGGCCAGCAACGGCTCCAGTTACACCTACCCGAACAGCGCGGAACTTTATGATCCGGCCACAGGGGTATTCACGACGGTTGGCAGCACCATGTCATCCGGCCGGTATGGGCACACTGCCGTCATTTTAGATGGCAAGGTTGTGATCGCAGGTGGTGCCAACGCCGCAGTTCTGGCAACGACCGAGATTTATAACCCCGCGGCTGGCACATTTTCGCCCGGTCCGTCGATGGCAAATGCCCGGCAAAACTTTGCGGTTGCGCCGTATGGCGCAGCCATCGTGGAGGTTGGAGGCAGTACGGCGTCAACGCGGCTTGCGAGCGCGGAGCAGTACCAGGGAGGCCCATTCATTTCTGCAGGAAACATGAACGCGGCACGCGCTGCACACACGGCAACGCGTTTGAATGACGGCTCAGTTCTGATTATTGGCGGCCAGGGCAATAACGGGAAATCCATCGCGAGTGCGGAACTGCTGAAGTAGTGCGAATCGAGTGGCTGTGGGCGGTCTATCCAGAAATCCCTCTCCCAACGGGAGAGGGTGGCCGAAGGCCGGGTGAGGGGT
>JBGPBY010000423.1:0-6554 GCA_041481485.1 Terriglobia bacterium | reverse complement strand
GCCGATGCCGGCATCGGAGTTCAAGTTTACGCCGGGCCGCCCGAATACGGGGCTTGGCAATAGTACGGGCACAATTCCGGATACCGAGTACGCAGCGTCACAACCGGAGATCACCGGCCGTTTCCTCGTGGCGTGGGATCCCGTGAAGCAGCAGGAGCGATGGCGGGTGCTGTTTGGCGCCATGGGCCCAGGTGGAGGAACGCTGGCGACGGCAGGCGGTCTGGTATTTGTCGGCAACTCGGTATACACCGCGGACACGGGCGTGAAGTTATGGGAGGAGCCTCTGTTGGGCGAGCGTCCGAACGGCTGGATTTCGTACATGCTGGACGGAAAGCAGTATCTGTCGGTGATGGCTCGCAGCAACCCGAACCATCGATTGTTCACATTCACGCTGGATGGAGGTGCGGCAATGCCTCCCTTGCCGCCTGCGGCTCCGGCGGCGGGAAGGGGCGGGCGAGGTGCAGCGCCGCCGGGGAGGTGAAGGTGAAGGAGTGCATATCAAGAAATCCCTCTCCCAACGGGAGAGGGCGGCCGAAGGCCGGGTGAGGGGTACCGCAAGTAATAAATTGGGGACAGAGAGCAATTTCCTGTGAAACGTTACGGATTTGATTGGTGTTGTAGCGAGAAACTGCTCTCTGTCCCCAATTTATTCAGAAAAGTCATCGGCTATATCGGCGTGAATGCTCGACAGCATCGGCCAGAGGAAGTTTCGGTACAGCTCCCGTCCAGACTTTGAGCTTCCCGCGTTTAACGACCTTCCCCGCTGGATTGGCTTCAACTTCCAGCACAATCCGGCCCGGCGCTGCAGATGCCTTGAGTTTCTGTCCTCGCTCAAAACCTGCCGCTCGCCGCAAGTCCCTGGAGAGGATGATCCGATTTGATGAGTCCAGTTGGACTTTAGTAATCACGCCACAATCATGGCCTGAATATGGACTGGTTTCGAAAAATCTTTTGATACATGTTTAGTCGAAGGCGCCCTACACGCGTGCCTGCTCAGAACAGAACTGTCTTCACGTCGCATCTTCAGCAAGTAACTCCTTTGCCCTTCTGCTCGGAATAGTGTCGGCGTTCGGTTGAACGCTGAAAACGGGAAGCCCGCTTTCTGTCGTCCTCTGCGAGGCGGCTTTCAGTCCCCTCCGGGCCAGTTGCGAGAGAACCTCTCCCAGTTTCCTTCCAGAAGCCTGTGCCTGTGCCTTTGCCGCTTCAAAAACGTCATCATCCAGAGCGACTGTAGTCCTCATAAATTAATACAGTGATGTGTAGTGATGCCGGCCAACTCAATTCGCGAAAGGATTCTCGGACGGGATGGAAATAGCGGAAGTGAACGTCAATGCCGTCGCCAGAATGAGGGTCTTCATGAGTTCACGCGATTCTATAATGCCGTCCTGTAGTAACGCCAGACGGATGCCAGTTAGAGGATTCTCTATTCCTTCGGAAGCTCTTTCGAGTATTCCCGATTCCAGATTTTCGCCGTTTCCTTGTCCCCGAACGACTTGATCATGAAATCCGCTAGTAATGCATCGCGTTACCATTAGAGACCGACGACGCGTCAACGCCTTTCATCGCCCCCTGTGCTATATTTTGCCTCAGGCCCAATGGACAACAATCCCGTGAACACAACGTTCCGTTTTGCTTCCCGAGATCTTGAAGCGTTTCCGGATGACGGCAAACGCTACGAGATTATCGATGGAGAGTTGTACGTGTCCAGGCAGCCTCACTTCTGTCATCAAGTGGTTTGTCTCAATGTCGCAATGAAGCTTCAACAATGGTCGGCACAAACGGGACTAGGGAGGGCGGTGGCAGCACCCGGCCTAATCTTCGCAGATGACGACGATGTCGCCCCCGATGTGATCTGGATCGGTAACCAACGGCTGGGAAAAGCACTCGGTACAGACGGAAAACTCCATACGGCTCCGGAACTGATCATCGAAGTGCTTTCTCCGGGATCGGCCAATGAGAGACGCGACCGTGAAGCGAAGCTCAAGCTGTATTCCCGCCGTGGCGTTGAAGAATACTGGATTGTCGACTGGCGACGTCGTCAGGTCGACGTGTTCAGTCGCACTGTCGAAGGCTTGATTCCCACTGCCGTTCTCTCCGGGGCAGATTTACTATCCTCGCCTCTGTTGCCAGAATTTTCCTGCCCCGTATCCGATTTTTTTGAGGGCGTTCCGGCAGAGAAACAGGAATCGGATCGAAGAACGATCCAGGAATAGCTGCTAAGGAAATTTCTTACTGCTGATTGCAAAGAAAAAAGGCCGGATCGCTCCGGCCTTTTGCTTCTCGTTCGCCTGATGGCGAAGGGATCACTTCGGTGTCACATGGATCAGCGCGCCGGGGTTGGCATCCTCCAGCAACCACAGCGAGCCATCGGGACCTTCTGCCACATCGCGGATGCGCTTGCCGACAGCCCAGCGCTCTGCGGTTTTCGCTCCACCCTTACCATCAAAGATGACGCGGGTGAGCGACTGGGTTCCCATGCCGCCGATAAAACCATTGCCGTTCCATTGCGGGAAAGTCTGGGTTCCCCGGTAGAACATCAGATTGCCTGGAGCGATTACCGGAACCCAATAGATCGCCGGCTTCGCCAGGTCGGGCCGGGTATCGGGATGCGGGATCGCCACGCCGTCATAGTTCGGCGCATATCCGACAAGCGGCCAGCCGTAATTCTTTCCCTTCTCGATCAGGTTCAGTTCGTCGCCGCCGCGCGGGCCATGCTCGAGTTCCCACAATTCACCGCTGGGCGAAAACGCCAGGCCATAGGGCGTGCGGTGGCCCATGGTCCAAGTTTCCGCAGGCGTGTTGTTGGGGCCTGGGAAGGTATAGGTACTCACTACGGTCGCGGTCTTGGCGGCTTCGGTGTCACGTGGCGGATCGATCAGCGGAATCGTGGCAGCGCCGGTCTTACCGAAGTTGGGATTGCCGGGCGCGGGTTTGCCGTCCAATGTCAGGCGGAGGATCTTGCCGACGGGCTGGTCTGGATCCTGAGCGGGGGTGAAGCGCTGACGGTCGCCGACCGTGAGAAACAGATACTGGCCGTCCGGTGAGAAGGCGACCGCTCCACCTTCCTGACCGCCCTTGCCCTGGGGCATCTGGTGCCACAACACTTCGAAATTCTGTAGGCTGGCCGTGGTGGCGGTGACTGCCAGTTTGGCGCGGGCCAGCGCCAATCCGCCGCCAGAACCGCCGGGCTCGGCATAGGTGAGATAGATACTCTGGTCGGTAGCGTAACGGGGCGAAATGTAAACGCCAAGCATGCCGTTCTGCTGCTGGTAATAAACCGGAGGCGTATTGCTGACCATGATCTTCTCTCCCTTTTGGCTCACCAACCAAACCGGCCCGACCTTTTCGGTGATCAGCATGCGGCCATCCGGCAGGAATGCCAGCCGCCATGGCAGGTTAAAGGTGGTCACCGTGGTCATGTTGAAGGGCATGCTGGCTTCGGGCTTCTGTTCGCCTGCATTCACCTGGGCCCAGACCGCCACCGACATCACGG
This sequence comes from Terriglobia bacterium, assembly GCA_041481485.1. Classification (GTDB taxonomy): domain Bacteria; phylum Acidobacteriota; class Terriglobia; order 20CM-2-55-15; family 20CM-2-55-15; genus JBGPBY01. The sequence continues at coordinate 3,061 of JBGPBY010000423.1, read as the reverse complement.
TGAGCAGCAGCACTGTTGTTGCAAGTTTCAGTTTCATCGTCATTTCTCCTTGCTTCATATCCGCATCAAAACGGATTTCGTTTCGGTGTAAAGCTCTATCCCGTCGGCTGCCTGTTCGCGACCGATGCCGCTCTGCTTGAAACCCCCGAAGGGCAGCGCGGGATCGACCATGTGGTGACAGTTCACCCACACCGTGCCGGCCTCGATCCGTTTCGCCAGACGATGCGCGAGGCTGAGATTCTGCGTCCAAATGCTTGCAGCCAGTCCGTAGACCGTATCGTTTGCCTGCGCGGCAATCTCGTCGGCATCCTTATAGCTGTTCGCAACCAGAACCGGGCCGAAGATCTCTTCCTTATATACGGTGGACGCGGAGCTGCAGTTCTTGAATATGGTCGGCTGCACGAAGTAGCCCTTGTCGCCATGCCGGCCACCGCCCGCCAGTACTTCACCGCCTTCGCGAATCCCGCTCTCGATGTAACCGAGTACCCGATCGTGCTGCTCCTTGCTGACCAGCGGTCCCATCTGCGAATCCGGATTGCGGCCGCCACCCAGTTTCATGGAACGTGCGATTTCCGTCATGCCGCTCATCACATCATCGAAGATGGGCTCTTCCACAAATAGGCGGGAGCCAGCCACGCAAACCTGGCCTTGATTGAAGAAAATGGCGTTGGCGGCGCCTGCGATCGCTTCGTCGAGATTGGCGTCTTTGGCGATAATCACCGGGCTCTTGCCGCCCAGTTCCAACGACACACGTTTCAGACTGTCCATTGCGAGCTTGCCGACTTGTTTGCCGACAGTCGTGGAACCGGTGAAGGCAATTTTTCGAACGAGCGGGTGCTCCACTATCGCCTGCCCTGCGGTTTCGCCGAAACCCGTGATCAGATTGATCACACCTTTTGGAATACCGGCTTGTTCGGCCAGTTCCACCAGACGAATTGCGCTCAAAGGCGTTTGCTCGGCGGGTTTGAGAATGCTGGTGCATCCGCATGCCAGCGCCGGCGACAGTTTCAAAGCCGCCATCACGAGCGGAAAATTCCAGGGAATGATCTGGCCGACGACCCCGACAGGCTGGCGCAACGTGAAGGCGTGAAACTCCATATTGGGAATCCCGATGGAGACGTTGGCCGTGGTGCCCCCGATTTTGGTGGCCCAGCCGGCATAGTAGCGGATCAACTGCACGCTGGCGGGCACGTCGATCATCTTCGCGTACATGACCAGCTTGCCGTTGTCGAGCGATTCCAATTCCGCAAGCATGTCCGCGTTGGCTTCCACAAGATCCGCCCACTTGAGCAAGAGCGCTTCGCGACCCGCCGGAATCATCCGTGACCATTCGCCTTCGTAGAACGCCTTGTGCGCGGCCTTTGCAGCACGGTCCACGTCTTCCCTGTCGCCTTCGGCAACTTCGCAGATCACCTGTTCAGTGGCGGGATCAATCGTGCTGAAGGTCTTGCCCGAAGCGGACGGGACCCATTGACCGTCGATGTAGAGTTTTCGGGGCTTGGCGATGAAGGCGCTGACGCCCGGACTGAGGTCCGCGAATGCAGCAACACTGGTGGCTTGGTTCATATATGAAATCCTCCTTACTTTGAAAGCAAGCCGGGAGTATATCCGAAGACCCCCTCGAAACGTTTCTCACACTACAGTCATTTTCAGTAAACAAGTCACCGGAGCTTGTCCGGTAACACTGATACACACGAAAACGCGGTGTCGCCTGGCGGCACCGTTTAACGCCAGAGAAATGGAGACTGTAATGACAAAGACAAGTACCAAAGAAACCGAGACTCCAATGCCGAAGAATTCCTGTACGATCAAGGTATTGCCAGAGTCGTTGTGGGTCAACGCTGCCAGCAAAGCCGTAGCGATCAACCCCGCAAACGCACCGTCTCAGCAGTTCCTGGGACTCGCGATGCCGAATGCTGTGATCGAGCCGCAGCATCTGTCTCTTCTCACTGCGAAATATTGGGGTAGCGGCGGAGTTCATCTGACCGTCGGATTTCTGGACAACCCGCCAGCCGATTTGCGAGCGCGCATTCTCTCGCACATGAACGCATGGGGAACATGGGCCAATGTGCAGTTCGTCGAGACCTCAACGAATCCTCAAGTTCGAATTGCCCGGGACGCCACCGGCTATTGGTCCTATCTGGGCACGGATGTTCTTCAGATACCCGCCGGTCAGGCGACGATGAACCTCCAGGGTTTCACAATGAACACCGTAGATTCGGAGTTCTACCGGGTTGTTCGACATGAAACGGGTCATACGCTCGGCTTTCCGCATGAGCACATGCGTCAGGAGATCGTCGATCGTATCGACCGGGCGAAGGCAATACAGTATTTCATGGCGACGCAGGGATGGACTGAACAGCAGGTCATTGCTCAGGTTCTCACTCCTCTGGCAAATTCTGCGCTCATCGCCACAGCTCACGCCGATATCGATTCCATCATGTGCTATTGGCTGCCGGCGTCGATCATGAAAGACAACACTGCGGTTAACGGTGGAGTGGATATTGATGCTCAGGATGCACAATTTTCGACCACGTTGTATCCAAAGCCTTCCGTAAAACTGGTGATTGATAACTTCGGCTACAACGCCGGAGGATGGCGTGTCGATCAGCACCCGCGCATGCCGGCGGACGTCACCGGAGATGGACGCGACGACATCGTTGGCTTCGGCAACGCCGGCGTCTATGTTTCGCGCAACAACGGCAACGGCACGTTCCAGCCGCCTCAGTTGGTCGTCGCCAATTACGGCTATAACGCCGGCGGTTGGCGCGTCGATCAGCACCCCCGGTTAATGGCCGATGTGACTGGAGACGGACGGGCGGACATTGTCGGATTCGGCAATGACGGCACCTATGTCTCCCTCAACAACGGCAATGGTACGTTCCAGCCGCCTCAGTTGGTCGTCGCCAATTACGGCTATAACGCCGGCGGTTGGCGCGTCGATCAACATCCGCGATTTATGGCTGACGTAACGGGAGATGGACGGGCCGACATCATCGGCTTCGGTAATGCCGGCGTCTACGTTTCGCGCAACAACGGCAACGGGACGTTCCAGGCTCCT
>JBGPBY010000422.1:0-6555 GCA_041481485.1 Terriglobia bacterium | reverse complement strand
GTTGAATATGGGGGACCGACTGCCAGCGAACGTCAGTCTCCAAAGGCACGTTCAGAACTGATGTGGAAATGCTTCCATTGGCATGCACGAACAATACAAGAGTTTTCGCGTGCGGCTGATAGGAATCAATCCAATTGCGTGCCAGTGCCGCAGCAATGCGAAACTGTTCAAGCTCAGATTTGTCGGTAATCTGGGATTCCATTTCGCGCAGCTTCGCAATGACGGGAACCTCAAAATGGCGATTTCTATTCTCTCCCGTCGACTGGTCGGTGTTGACGATGAGCGTCAATACCTTTCTGGCACTTTCATTGAGCTCTTCAAAGGGCGTCGGTCTGGTATTGCTTTTCATGACCAACAGATAAGCACGAACTGGGCCAAACGGGTTGAACGTCTCATGCACCGGCCTTTGATGTTTTTGCAAGGGTTTGCATTCAACTGGAACGAGTCGGAAGCGAAGCCTTAGACAAGTTGTCACCTGCTCTTTCTGAATCATTGCCTATATCGACCGTAAGTCTTCTGCGTCCCGTCATGATTCAGGCACCGTGTCATACCGTCTACGTAGAATGCAGTGCTCAAGGCATGCACCGATTCTTTTCGCGAGCAGCATCAAGCACATGCATCGTTTCGGAACTGGAGGCCCTTCTCTTGCTTCGTAGTGTCATCGAAAAGACAGTACAGAGGCTTGGAAAGGAACCCATGATACTCATCGCAGACGACGACCAAACATGCCGCGATTCAATGAAACGGATTTTGGAACGCGAAGGTCACGTTGTCGAAACAGCGCAAAATGTCGACCAGGCGCTCGAAGTCATTCAGCGGCTTCCCATAGACTTGATTGTTTGCGATTACAGAATGCCCGGGAAGAGTGGCGTCGATCTTTTGATGGAACTGAAGCGAAAGCAATCCACCACACCTGTGTTGATGGTATCCGCGTTCGCCGATTCTGAGACCAGGTCGAAAGCAATACGGCTTGGCGCAAAAGGCTACCTTCAAAAGCCGTTTCGAAGGCAGGAATTAGTAGATCAAACACTTAAGTTCGCAATGCTGCCTTCAAAGGAGAGGACTATGTTTCAAACTGAAAACATTCTGGTTCCCTTTGATTTCTCTGAACCTTCAAAACAGGCTCTCCGATATGGACTATCTCTCGCGAAACAGTTTCAAGCGCGGTTGATTGTGGTCCATGTCGTCCCGCCTCTGGCCGTTTTTGATATTGGCAATCGAGAACGAACGCAGGGGATTGAAGAACTTGCGGTAAAGGAAGCGCAGAAAACTCTGCATGAAGAAATTGCGGCCGTTTGCCGCGACTTCGCCAATTTCCATCTGATCGTCAAGACGGGAGAAACTGGAGAAGAAATTCTGCGGACCATTCACGCCGAGAAGGCGGACCTCGTGGTGATGGGGACGCATGGCCGAAAAAACATTGAGCGGTTTGTTCTGGGGTCCACCACTGAACACATTCTGAGAAAGATTCCGGTTCCGATACTGACTGTCTCTCAAAAAGGCATGCATCGTGAGATCTCCGGAAGTAATCCAATTCAGATTCGTCGCATTGTATATGCTGCCGATCTCTCCAGCAGTGCGGAAACTGGTTTGCGCTACGCCGCTGATTTGGCGCGAACGTTCAAAGCTGCACTGAATTTGGTTCACGCCGTCGACTTTCTTGAATCCGGGCAGTGGACCGTACAGGTACCGGGGACGTTACCATTCGATTTCTCTGAAATTCAGGCTGAGGCGGTGACGCGCTTTCGTCAGGCGCTGAAGAACACAGGCATCAGCGAATCGGAATGCAGTATTCACATCGTGCAGGGGCGGATTCACGATGCACTCATCCAGTTCGCCGATGAACATGATGCCGATCTTCTGCTGATTAATCTGGAGAGTAAAGGTGTGCTGGAACGCGTTGTGCTTGGAGCTACAGCGGAACGCATCATTCGACGCTCTCACGTTCCTGTGCTTTCCGTTCCCGTCAAAACAGGCGCGGCTCTTTTGCGTTCAAATTCGGCCGAGAAACTGGAAGCCCATATATGAAGACGAGTTCAGATTGTATTTGCCAGTGTGCTTTGCACCATGCGTAGCAGCGCATCTTTCCGGAATGGCTTTTGTATAAATCGATCGGCTATTTGCGCCGCCTCTTGAGGGCGAAGCCCATCCTCCCCGAATCCGGACATATAGAGGACTTCGACGTTTGGCCGTAGCTGTTTCACATGGGAGATCAGTTCCGGGCCCCGAATATGGGGCAACCCGATATCGGTGAGCACGAGTTGAACCTGTCCTTCATGGCCTTCAAGAAGACGAATGGCGTCCATTCCGTGAAACGCCGACAAGACGGTGTATCCCGCTTTTTCGAGTATCTGCCGTATGGATCGATGAAGGCGCACTTCGTCTTCGACGAGGAGAATCGTTCCGGTATGCGTGCAACTCCGTGTGGATTTGGATTCAATCGGAATAAGTTCAGAGGCCCCGCCCACCCGGGGCAGATAAACCTTAAAAGTTGTTCCCTTACCAATCTCGGAATAGAACCAGACGTGTCCTTTCGCGTGCTTCACGTTCGCGTATACCGTTGACAAGCCGAGACCGTTGCCGCGGGAACCCTTGGTCGTAAAAAACGGCTCAAATATCCGCGATCGGACTTCCGGACTAATACCAATCCCATTGTCGGTGACGGCAAGCATGACATATGTTCCGGCTGTCACGTCGAGATGGTCCTGGGCATAGAATGAATCCAGTTCGACGTTGGATGTTTCAACAGTTAATCTGCCTCCGTTAGGCATTGCATCTCTGGCATTGACTACCAGGTTCATTACCACTTGTTCAAAGTGACCGGGATTGATCAGGACATTGCCGAGTTCAGGAGAGAGAACTGTCTTCAGTTCCACGTCGTTGGGGAGGAGCCTTCCCAGAATCTGATCCAGGTTGCCGCGTAGCAGCATGTTTATATTCACGACATTCGATTCCACTTCCTGCTTTCGGCTGAATGCCAGCAGCTGACGCGTTAAGGCTGCAGCCTTCTCGGCAGTCGCGACGATGAGTTCTGTTTCCTGACGGATCGCACGAAGATCTTCCAGTTCCAATACAAGCTCACCCTGGGCGGATATCACCGCCATGAGGTTGTTAAAGTCGTGAACAATGCTGTCGGCAAGTCTGCCGACAGCCTCCATTTTTTGAGAGTGCCGAAGCTGCTCTTCAAGAGCCGCGCGATGAGTGACGTCTGCTGCGAATAGCTCAAAGGCAATCGGATTCCCGGCAGGATTTCGCACTGTGCGGCCGCTGATGCGAACAGTGATCGGCCTTCCGTCCTTTCGTCTCCAGATTGCTTCAACGTCGCTTATTCGATCGTGTTTCCTTAATTCTTCAAATAGCGTAGCGCTTTGGGCGGAATCCCGGAAGACGTTAACCTTCGCATCTTTTTTGATCAGTTCGTCGACAGAGTCATATGCCAACATGGAACAGAGGGCGGGGTTTGCATCCAGGAATTCTCCCGAGAGACTGATGCGGAATATGCCGAAGACGGCGTTCTCGAAAAGCAATCGGTATCGTTGTTCCGATTGTTTTAACTCTTCTTCAGCCTGCTTTCGAACGGTGATGTCCTGAATCATACTGACGATCAGCATGCCAGTTTCAGTTTTTGCGGGACTGAGACTCACTTCAATAGGAAACTCTTCGCCGTTCTTTTGTCTGCCGACCAGATCCATCCCCGTCCCCATGAGCCGGGTCTTTGGGGCTGCGTTGAAATCGTTCCGGTGGTGAACATGCCGTCCGCGGAACCGCTCCGGTATAAGCATTTCAATCATCTGTCCGACGAGCTCATCGTGCTGATACCCGAACATCGCCAGTGTTTTCCCATTCACGAGCACGATACGCCCATCGGCATCCGCGATAACGACGGCTGCAGGGAAAACTTCTGCGGCCTTAACAAATTGTTCAAGGCTGGACTGCATGATTTTGACTTACTTGCTGGTTACCTTTGCTGAGCGATAAATCGATAGTGCGCAAAGGTTCCATGAGCATTCGCACAAGAATCGAAACGTGGAAATCGTCAGAGGCGTATTGCGAACGAACCCTCGGCAGCTTCCTTCGAATCGCAGGCAATTATAGAGAACCAGCCTGCACATTTGAAAGATGTCATGACAGCATCGGCTGGGGCTTGGGTCACGGGCATTGTAACGGGCTTCGTTCCAAAACGATCTTCCAGATAACCTTCAAATCAGGATCCACCACTCATTCTAGTTCCTTGCGGATCTCGTGCACGGAAGTATGTTCTGCACGTCGTAAATGTGATCCCTTGCGACGACGGGCCACATATCGGTCATGATCTTCAAACCCAGCATCTGATCGGTACAGCGATTTGATTTGAGGAGGCTGGTTGCGATGGGCAGCTCATGTTCGCTGAGAATGGCGACGCCGAGTTTCCTCGCATCTTCGTCGGAAGACTTTAGTAACTTTGCAATAACCAATGATGCATCCGGAGCGAATTGCGCAATGGCGCCTGCCACGCGCATCCGTTCGAGAACGTCGATTCCCACTACGCTTCCAGGCGGCCTCGAATCCATGTCACCAGGCTTTTGAGATCGTGAGCGACGGAGTCGGTCACCGTACGAACCTGATTGACCGAGGCCTGAACTCGATCGAGCATATGATTGAATGTTCGCGACAGCCGTGAAATTTCATCGGAGTTTCCTGCTTCCGGCAATCGGCTTCCCAGATCATTGCTTCCGATCCGGAGGTCTTGCAGCATTGCGCGCATGATGGCTACTTTAGCAAAGTCCGGCACGAAAGAATCCAGCGGCTTCGTTCTTACCGCCATTATGGAAACCTGGATTCTGCGCAGTTGAGCGCAGCCGCCGCCAGACTCTGTTCCAACACATTCACCGGTCTGGACTATGCTATGCCCCCGCGTACCCCCGGGTCGCTGTTTTGAGAATCAGGAGGGCATCGTTGGGATTTGGAGGAAATGGCCGATGAATGGAGCTCTATGGCAGGCATTGGTGTCTTGGCTACCGTTTCTGTTAATTATCGGATTTTGGGTATTCGTAATGGTGTATTGGCGCGGATCCAAGACATTCAAGACGCAGCGACAATACGTTGAAAGAAATTTCCAGCACATGGAACGCGTTGAAGCCTTACTTGAAAGGATTGCAACGACGACAGAGCAGGCGGCAAAAAGGCAGTAAGCCTCCGCAGTTTCGGGGGTGTGGCCTTGTCCATGCTCCTGATTGGAAAGTCTCTTTAGTAAAGTCGGAAGAGAAGCGCCGGACGCGAATTTATTTATCGGCATGCGAAGGGCATTCCCTCACGAAAAGAGGAAAGCTGTGTGGAGAGCCTATGAGTAACCTGACAGGCCCTCCGGAAAGTTGTTAGTTGCGTCCGCCGCCGTAACCGCCGCGTCCGCCACGATCGCCGCCGCCGCCAAAATCACGCTTGACCATTGGCTTAGCTTCATTGACAGTCAGGGCGCGGCCATCGAGTTGAGAGCCGCTCAATCCAGCAATCGCCTTATGGGCATCGCCTTCATTCATTTCCACAAACCCGAAGCCTTTCGAACGTCCTGTGTCGCGATCCATAATAATCGCGACGGACTCGACAGAACCGAATGCTTCAAACGCAGTGCGGACATCGGTTTCAGTGGTTTGAAAGGACAAATTCCCGACGAACATTTTTTTCGACATAGTGATTTACCTATCTGTAAGGAAACTTCCGGGCTGATGCGGTGGGGATAAAAAAACCGACCGAGGCAGGTCAGAGAACTTCCGAACATTGTTTAGTAGCAACTTGATTGTCGCTCTAATAACCATACGCGACTTTTCAATTCGCTGTGAGTAAATTACACCGGCCCGATGAAATGCATGGCGATTAAGCCGCGCAAAAAACGGTGGTCATGCTTGTGACATTTCGGCGTTTTCGAGAGTAATCGTTGCGAAAGGCGCGCTCAGACGCTATCCCCGTAAACCGGGATGGACGCCCCGCGGACCACCTTAGCATCGTCACTGCACAAGAACAGGATGACTCGGGCGATGTCCACCGGTTTAGGCCACTTTGCGAAGTCGGCATTGGGCATGGCCTTTCTGTTGGGTTCCGTATCGATGATACTGGGAAGAACGGAGTTCACACGCACACCCGTACCTTTAAGATCAGCGGCCAGAGAGTTCATCATCGCGATTGCTGCCGCTTTCGAAGCAGCGTAGGCTGCGGCACCGGCAGGTGCATCGAGGGCCGCTTTGGCCGCAACATTGACAATAGCTCCCTCGCCTTGTCTCAAGATCGCCGGCACTACGGCACGTGCCAACGCCCAAATTGAGTGGAGGTTAAGGGAAAGCATCTGATCGAGAACCTTGGAGTCCTGATTCCAGAGCTTCATGCCAGCCTTGTACCCTCCGACCGTGTTCACAAGCACATCCATCCGTCCCTGATTGGCGAGAATGCCTTCAACCATTTTCATCACTGCGTCGTCGTCGGTGACGTCGACACTGTGCCCGGTCAACAACGATGCCTCCCTGCCTGCGGCGTTTTTCAACGCATCGAACTCCTCTTGTGCCCGAAACGTTACGGCGACGCTGG
>JBGPBY010000421.1:0-6565 GCA_041481485.1 Terriglobia bacterium | reverse complement strand
GTTCACGACGGCAAGTGCAATGAATGCGAGTTTGACGTAAAAATCCGGATTGCGCGTAAGTTTCGTTGCGTTAACCGCCAGGAGAATGGCGCCGGTGACGGCGTTGGTCCAGAAGCCGATCCACATCACCGGAAAGAATCTTTCAAAGGCTCGCAGGCGCACGGAAGGTGCAAAGCCGAGCACCCGCAGGTCGAAAATCGCGTTGATGCCGACAACGAGCCCCATTCCGATGGTGTGGAGGAGAAGTATTCCCGGGAAGGCAAACAGAGAGTCGGCTTCACGCACCCATTGGCAGAAGCCGCTCTCCTCAATCCTTGCTAAAAAATCCATTTGGAAACGCTGGCGCTGTTATTGTCCCCGTCCCCCTCGGCCTGGCTGTGCGGCAGGAGGACCCTGCGGTCCGAACAGCGGCAGATAGTCGCGGTTGTTCTCGCAGATAAATTCCATAACCTTGATCACGCCGGGACGAGTGTCGGCAGTAAATGTCTGCGACTTTCTCCATTGCCCAGTGGCCTTTTCCGGATCTTCGTAAACGATTTCATAGAAGACTGTGGTCGCACCGGTGCGTGTGAGACGTTCGACCGTGTGAAAACTTTCGCTGGGCTCCTGAATACCGCCGATCGAATGTTTTCCGTTGTAGGCAATGGTATCGATGACAAACGTGTCGCCGTCCCAGCGCGCTACCGAATCTCCCATCCAAGTGGGATCCGCATCGGCCGGATGCGGCGCGTCAATCGGTATGATGCGAAACGTTCCCGGATATTCATTGATGAGCATCATGTAGTTCTTGTTCTGGAAAATTTGGAATGGATACGGCACCCCGAACGCCGAGTCCGCCGGGAGCGGCAAACAGTCGGCAGTTCCGCCGGCAGGATTCACCGTTGCGGTGTTCTTGACGCCCGGCTTTAGCGTTGGCTGCGCCGGAAGATTGGCAAAAGGCGAAGCCGGCGGTGCTGCAGGATCGGCTGCTCCGCGGTTGCCGCGGCCAAAGCCGGCCATGCCGGTAAAGCCATAGATTCCAGAGAAGTCCGGCTTGCCGTCGATTCGAGGTATCGGCTTGGGACCTCCAGCATTGGCTGCAGCTGGCGCGGCGGCTGTCGTTCCTGCAACGGTCACCGTCACTGCGCGCGTTACGGCGCCTCCTCCCATTGTCAGGGTGTACGTCGTCGTTGCGCTGGGTGTGACCTTGATCGTTCCGCGCTGCGCCACTTCGCCGACGCCGTTGTCGATTGTCGGTGTACCGGACTCCGTCGTCCACGACAAGACGAAGGATTCTCCGGCTTTGATCGATACGGGGTTGGCCTGGAAGCTGACGATTCGAGGCGTAGGGGCACCCCGGCCACCCCGTCCCGCTCCAGCTCCGGCTGCTGCCCCGGGAGCCGGCGCCCCTGGCTGCTGGCCCGCGGGAGTACCCTGCGGCGCTTGTGCCCAAGCCATGCAAACAACCAATGAGATGACAAACGCGATGCTCAATGCGCGCTTCATGAAACCCTCCAATGCCGGGCAGAAATTCCAAAAACTAGGAAGAGATCTCGCGGCCATCGGCGAGTTTCATCCGGCTCGCGATCATCGAAGGATCGCCGCTCTTCGCAAATGCTCCGGTAGCCGAAATAACGTCGCCGACCTTTACTGTCTTGGCTGTCCAGCCGTAGGATCTCAGATGGTTCAGACTCATCATTTCGCAGTCCCAGACCACGACTTTGCCACTCTCGTCCTTGGTTTCGAGATAGATATGGGCATGCGGATTCGTCCACTCGAATTTCAGGATCTTTCCGGTCACCGTTTTGGATCCGGTATACATTGCTGTTGAATGATGGGCGCCCAGCGGCGCCGTGGTGATCAACAGCGCAACAACCCCAAGTAGCGCCAGTGTTCTCTTCATATTTCTGAACCTCCGATTCTTAATCGCCAGCACGATGATTTCGGTTCGGAAGCAATACCATAGATTGGTGAGTACCGGAAACAAATATGTTGTAATTTACCACCACATCGATATGGTTCCGGCTAAGACGATTGGGAGGGTATCGGATCAGTTTGAAATTTGTGGGCAAGACACTGTAGGCGCGGTCTATGACCGCGCACAATCTCAATTCCAGAAATCGCGCGCGGTCATAGACCGCGCCTACAGTCGGATGCCTCAAGATTTCAAATTGCCTCCACTACCACTGGGAGGTTTTCCGCTATGAAGATGACAGCAAGAATCATCATGGTTGCAGCTCTGTGTTTTCCGGTTCTGGCCCAGCAACGCGGGAACGCGATCGAACCGAGGATTCTCTCTTTCGAGGTCCGGCCCGCCACGATCCGTCCGGGCGAATCCGCCCAGCTGGTCTGGCAGGCTGAAGCCGCACGCGGTCTCACGATTGACCCGGAGGTGGGACCCGTCGAGATTCGCGGAAGCAAACAAGTCGCTCCGGCTCAAACGACAACCTACACGCTGCGAGCAGGTACGGTGACGAAAACGGTGACGGTGACCGTCGCAGGTAGTCCTGTCGCGAAGCCAGCCGGCAACGCAGTAAGCCTGAACATCAAAGGCAGAATGGATGGCCATCCGGACTTCACCGGTGTGTACGGCAATGCCGGGCTTCCGCAAGGCGCCACGCCGCCCGCACTGAAACCGGGAGCGGAAAAGTTTCAGATCGTTCGGACGGCGAACGATATTCGGGGCAGGACGACGCTCGTCCAGGAATGCGTGCCGTTGGGCATCCCGCAAACCTACATTACGCCGTACCCGTGGCAGTTTATCCAGACTCCGAAAATGATGATCCAGGTCTTTGAATATCCGAACGCGATCCGCTTCATCCCCCTGGACGGCAGACCGCTTCCCCCTGATCCCGATCCGACCTGGATGGGAACGGCCGTTGGGAGATGGGAAGGAGACACACTGGTGATTGAGTCTTCCGGCTACAACGACAAGACGGAAGTCCACAGCTTCCTGCACACCGAGTCGTTGCATGTCATCGAACGGTTCAAGAAACTCGATAACGGCAGTCTCCAATATGACGTGACGGTGGAAGACCCGAACGTATGGGTCAAGCCCTGGGTCATACCCGCAAGAACTTTTCCGTTCCGCCCGGAAACCGAGTTTGTTTCCGAATTTGTCTGCGACGCGCCGGTGGTCGACTACCAGAAATTGTTTGGAAAAACTGAGAAGTAACTGACAGCTCGGCAATGGCGGAGTTCATCAAGCAATCCTGGTTGTTTCCGGTCATCCAGTCGGTGCACATCATCGGCCTGACGATGCTGGTCGGAACGATCTGCCTCCTGGACGTGCGCCTGCTCGGACTCGGAATGCGCCGCCACGCCGTGCGAGACATGGCATCCGGACTTGCACCCTGGACTTCCGCCGGATTGCTGACTGTATTGGTCACAGGACCGCTGCTGTTCGGATCAGATCTGGAAAGGTACCTGAACAACCCTGCGTTTGTTGTGAAAATGGGATTGCTCGCCATGGCGCTTGCCGGACATTTCACACTTCATCGCGGCGCCGTTATCGGTTCCGGAAGACAAAAGCTGGCAGCTGTTCTCTCGCTGATCCTGTGGAGCGGCGTCGTGCTGGCGGGGCGCGCAATCGCGGATTTCGACATTCGCCCGATCTGAAAACGCGTCAATGCCGATTCTGGAATTATGCGAACGAATTCAGGACGCGTGGATCAGCCAGGTGATCAGCGAATCGACGTGGGGATATCCCGTCGTCGGAGCTCTCCATGTCCTCGCATTCGCGCTGTTCGGCGGCGCGATTCTGATCCCCACCTTTCGCGACGAAGCCCGCTGGATGCGCCGCATCGGTCTTACTCTCGTTGTTGTCACCGGTATTCTCTTGTTTGCTGCGGGAGCGGTGGGCTACTACAACAGCACTTCTTTTCGAATCAAAATGCTGCTGCTGGCCTTCATCGCTCTGGATGTTGCCATAACTTCCGCCCGGCAACGCGGCACCCTGCGAACTGCGATCTCGCTGGCGTTATGGACGGCCGTGATTTTTGCCTCCCGCGGCATCGCATTTTTCTGACGCGGTCTATGACCGCGCCTACAGTCGGCTACTTATGAATAGCGACAGAGAGCGATTCGTCTCTGTCCCCAATTAAAAGAAGCGGGAAACGTTGCATGAAAATCCGGGCAGGACGGGCTCGGCATCGATGACGTCGCTTGCAGTGAACCGCTGAGTCTGCGTCAGCGAACGATAGACAGTCACGGTCTGGTCTTGAGGATCGACAAGCCAGACGATCGGTACGCCGAATTCCAGAAATTCTCCGATCTTCTGAGCGACCTGGCTTGGCCGATCGCCTGGAGACAAAACTTCAGCGGCAAAATCGGGAACAAACTCTCCAAATGCGTCCGGCAGATTTCTATCGGGCAACTTCTCGGTCCGGACAACAAAAACATCAAATGAACGCAGGTTTCCGTTCGGGAAGATCAGACCCGCGTTACCACCAAAGGCCTCTCCAACCGGGTTGTCATCCAAATATGTCCCGATAATGTGGCAATCTTTACGCCGATTTCCCCGTGACGCATTCCTGCAGGACTCACGACGACTTCACCGTCGACGAGCTCATATTTCCGCCCGTCTCTCGGCATGTGGTACATGTCGTCGATGGTCACCGGCTTTTTGATTTCCATTTGCGACATTGTAACTCTCACTGCAATTCACAAACCAGCGTTTGGCAAAAGGGATACCAACCTGTCCCCTGAATCCGGTTACGATCTCAGCGTGAGGGCAGCATCATGATCGACAATCGACTCCTGTATGGCCGCGCGCTGCGGGACCGTATTCTCAAAAACGTTGCAGAACGCGTGGAAGCCGCTGGCGCGAAGCGGCCGCTTGGAAAAATCCTGTCGGTAAGTATCGGCGAGAACAAGGCGGCGGCGGTGTACGTGCGCGGACAAGTCAACGCGGCGAAGAAAGTCGGAATCCGATTCGACGAACAGATCTGGCCAAGCACGCTCCGCCAGGACGAGTGCAAGTCACGTCTGGTTGCGATGAACGACGACTCCGATGTGATCGGCGTGATCCTTCAGCGTCCTGTACCCGCTCATATCAATGTGCGTTCTCTTGCTTCTGCCATTCATCCTTTCAAGGATCTCGAAGGAATGAATCCCGCATCGATCGGAGATATTGTCTACAACGATCTCGCGCTCGCACCGTGCACGGCAGCGGCGTCAGTGGCGCTCATTAAAGAGACCGGCCTGGATCTACACGGTTTGGAAGTCGTGATGATTGGCCATTCCGAAATCGTCGGAAAACCGGCGGCATTCATGTTGATGGCCGAAGGCTCCACCGTGACGGTATGCCATCACCAGACCCGCTCGGTTGCTGCTCATTCGCGGCGAGCCGATGCGGTACTGGTGGCGGTCGGCAAGCCCAGATTTCTTCGTGACGATATGGTGAAGCCCGGTGCTGCGGTGATCGACATCGGCATCAATCAAATCGAAGGACCAAACGGAGAACCGATCATCGTCGGCGACGTCGATACCGAAAGCGTCAAGGAAGTCGCAAGCTGGGTCACTCCCGTTCCGGGAGGAGTTGGGCCGGTGACGGTCGCCATGTTTATGCGCAACGCGATTACCGCGCACGAGAAACAAGCCGCGGCCGGATGGTTGGGTTAAAAGATCTTACCTGCCGCGGCCGGTCTGTCCCGGCCCCTGTAGAGCTGCGGCCGCAGCCTCGAAGCTCTTTTCGTATTCGTCGACATGAGCGAGGTATCCCTTGGGATCCACGAACGGATTGGGATCGCCCGGGACTCTCTTCTGCAGTTTGGCGTACTTATCCGGCAAGTTGTAGAACGACGCGTGAGAGCTGACCCATAAGTCCACCGGGAATGTGCGGGCCTTTTTGTAGGTGGCCCGGAAGTCGTCCAGCATGCCCGGGTATTGATCGAGCGACGTGAGGAACCGTCCGTTCAGGCTACATTCGACAAATGCGTGGTAGGTCTTGCCGTCTTCTTTGAGATCCATTGACCAGGCGAGGCACCCTTTGGTGTGACCGGGCATGAGATGGGCCGTTAGCGTCGTCCCGCCAAACGTGACCGATTCGCCGTCGTCGACCATACGGTCGATCGGATGCTCCTTGCCTCCGGGTTTAAATTCTGCGGTTCGCGGCGCGTCCACTCGTCCCACCACGACCTGGGCGCCTGTCATTTGCTTTACCAGAGCGTCTCCTTCCACGTGATCCGGATGCGCATGCCCGGCGATCAGGATTTTGATGTCGGTGAATTTGAAACCCAGATCTTCGACATTTTTCTTGATCACCGGCACCGATGCTTCGTAATCGCTGTTCATCAAAATGAGACCCTGTGGAGTGACCAGCAGAAAGGAAGCCAGCTCCTTGGTTCCGACGTAATAGAAGTTGTCCATGATCTTGTGCGCCGGAAACGGATCGTTCCAGCCGGCAGGGGCAGTCCCTTGAGATGACGCCGCTAACACAACAACGGCTAGCGCGATTATCGACAACACTAACTTCAGAACTCCTGACATACCCCCTAAATCATTGGGGAATTCAAACGATTTCGGTACAGGGGTGCGAACCTAAACCTGTCCGGTTTTTGTGATTCAAACCATGCCTGGCTGCGTT
>JBGPBY010000420.1:0-6576 GCA_041481485.1 Terriglobia bacterium | reverse complement strand
TTCCCACCGGCTCACGCCGGTGGCTAAGGGAATGCCGCCACTCCGTGGCTCTAATCGGTAGCCGCTTCGCGGCATTTCAGAAACCCGCTCATTTCGACGCCGGCAGCGGAATGAACGTAGATTGGTTCGAGTCTCCCTGGCTATTTCTCAGACGAACGGTGATGGAGCCACTAATCGATCCTTTTATTGCGAAGGGAAAGCGGAGCCGGCTGACGCCGCCGAAGGTACTATCACTGGAGTACCAGGAATCGAACAGGCTTTTGACATCCAGCGTCAATGTCGACTTTGAAGCAACACAGCCAGGCACCGATCCGCAGCTGAGCTGGACTGCCGGAGTGGTCCAAAACGTCAGGGTCATCTGAGTCACTTCCCGCGAAGTTGCCGACAACGTCACAGCGACCTCAGTACTATTGCCCGACGTGATCTGAGCGTTCTGGATCACCGGAGCCCCGCGCGCAATCGTCTGCGTCGCGGACTTCGTCTGGATCGCGGCGCTATCGAACGATGCCTCAAATGTCAGCTTCGCAGCCACGGTGCCGGTCTGGAAGCCAATCATGCCGGCTGTCGTGATGTTTCCAAAACGCGCGGTCAGAGTGTTGGCTGGAATGACGAACGACACCTGCCGTCCACCGGTAGCAAATTGAATTGACGGGTCGTCACTGGGATTTGCCGCGTCGGGCGTAACCGATAGCGTGAGTTTGCCGGTGACATCAAAGGGAAACGGCGCCGGCAGCGTGATCCCAGCTCCAGATTGTCTTCCGGGACTAGATCCTCCAGGACCGAAAGTAATGGTGGGAGATGGAGGCCCAACGACAACGATGGGATCGGAGGCGGAATTGTTGGTGGAAATTGGGTCGCCCGTTGTGACGACCGAAATCTCCTGCGAACTACCGGCAGCCGGCTGGGATTCGACCGCCACCGTCAAGCTGAGATTCGTGGTTTCTCCCGCCGCAAGCGGTGCGGAATATCCGCAGGTCATGGTCTGTCCTGTCAGGGAACATGCCCACCCGGTTCCCGTACCGGAAACGTAGTGGAGTCCAGAAGGAAGAGTTCCCGTCAAGGTCAACGGAACGGACGTATTCGCGAAACCGGCGTTCTGAATTCCGACCGTAAAGACACCATTGAAACCAGCTGCAAGAGTTCCTGAATGTGAGGATTTGACGGAAAGATCCGGGAACGGGTCAGCCACATTGAAGACTACTGCGTTGCTCGTTCCGACCGGTGTCGTCACCGTTACGTTTCGCGGTCCCAGTGCCGCATTGGATGCGACCGTCATCCGGGCTGTTGCTGTCGAGTCGCTGAGAATACGGACGTCATCCAGCGTGATGCCGGGCTCCGCAGACACGGTAAATGGCGCAAAGAAATACGATCCATTCAAAACGACATTAAAGGAACCGCCGGTAGATCCGAGGTTCTGGACAATACTCGCAAGCACCGGCGGGGATTTGATGAAGGCGATCTTGCGAATCCGATTGTTGCTGGAATCGGAGACATAGAGATTCCCAATGGTATCCACGGCTATGCCACTGACAGAAAAGAATGACGCGTTCGTTGCAGATCCTCCGTCACCGGCAAAGTTGAAGCTCCCATTGCCGGCTACTGTCGTGATGATTCCATTCGGTGCAAACTGTCGAACCCTGGCATTTCCCGAATCCCCAATGAAAAGGTTGCCGCTTGCATCGAGTGCGACTGAAGTCGGATAGGAGAGTTGTGCGGACGATGCCGGTCCGCCGTCGCCGACGAAGCCTACACTATTGGTCCCCGCAACCGTGGTGATGACTCCATTGAGGCCTACCTTTCGTATTCGGGAATTATCGGTATCCGCAATGAAAAGATTTCCGGCAGCATCGACCGCAACCCCTGTGGGGGCCGCAAGACTGGCAGCGATGGCCTGTCCGCCGTCTCCGCTAAAGCCATAAAGCCCACTGCCAGCCGCTACAGACTTGACGCCGCCCGGAGTGATTTTTTGAATTCGATTGTTGAACGTGTCCGTCACATACAAATTTCCGGCAGCATCAAAGACCATACCCACCGTGGCTGCCGGATAAAAATAGTCGTAGTAATAATAGTAGTAGTAGGAGTAGCAGAAGTTGAATCCGCTGGCGAATGTCGTGATAATTCCGTTGGTTCCAACCTTACGGATTGTTGAATTGCACGAGTCGGCAATGTAAAGATTGCCGGCTGCGTCCACCGCAACACCACCGGGGTCCGCAAGGTTTGCGGAGGTTGCCGGCACTCCCTCTCCTTTTGAGCCGTATGTTCCCGTACCCGCAACAGTCTCGATGCGTCCGTCAGATGTGACCTTTCGAACAACTTGGTTGAACTTATCGGCAATGAAAAGGTTTCCCGCCGCATCCATGGCAATGCCGCTGGGAGACTGAAGCTTCGCGGACGTGGCGGGACCGCCGTCTCCACCAAATCCGGAACTCCCATTGCCGGCGTAGGTCCCCACAATGGATTGGGCTGGCCCGATCACAATCAGGATGTGCTCCAGGACAATCATAAGAACCAACCGTGTCAACAAGCGGCAGATGGAACGCTGCCCGTTGCTGGGAGTGTGTGAAATTTTCATCGCTCGCCCTCCGGCGTCGGAATAAACAACAGGCGGTCTTCCGCTGTGCTGGCATCGAGGAGAAAAATGGTGCGATCCATCCTGTTGGTCAACCGGTAAACAAAGTCTTTCAGTGGATAAACACCCGATATGTCGCAGCCGCAATTCTGAATACTGAGGAACCGGCCGCCGGGATCGAGAGTCATCGTCGTGGACGATGCGGAGTTCGCGATATGAATCCGGCCGCTCGCCGATACCGCCACTCCCACCGGAGATGCCACACCATCCTCCGCTCCGACGAGGAATTGCCGGATTGAAGCGCCGCCGGCATCCCAGAACGCGAACACTTCGTTTGTGCCGCGATCTGCGACAATGGCTCCGCCATTTCCTGTCATTGCGATTCCTCCAATCGAGACCGTGGGCGTCAGAACGCGAATGCTCTCCAGCGCTGCGCTCCAGGCGTAGAGGGATTCTTCTCCGCGATCGATTGCCGAAAAGACCAGTACCTGCCCGTCATCGCGGACTGCCATTTGCTTTACCTGTCCCAACAATGAGAGGTCGATCGAGTGGGAGACTTTCGGCTTCTGAGGCAAGCCGGTGAGAATCCACACCTGCCGCGCCTCGGGATGGTAAACAGCTGCTGAAGTTGCATGCAGACTCGCGACGGCCACGGAAGGACCCGACGGTACTCCGGCAATCGCCGCGGCAGAAGGTGGACTCGTCTCCAGGTCGAGGATTTGAAGTTCCGCGTTCCCGCTTGCCGACACGATGGCAAAGCGTGGTCCAAGCGTTAGCGCCTGATCCAGCGTGTATCCGAGATCCATTGGCTTTCCCAGTGTGGAACTGCCAAGGATCCCGAGAATCGGCCGAAGGTTTCCCGAGTTGGAATCGAGAATGTAACCGGCCACTGGTCCGGAAACGCCGGTAACAAACTGCCCGGCAGATGCCGCTGATGAAGCGACTGGTGAAATCAACAACAGGCAAAGAATGAACGTCACGACACGTCCCAACAAAGCGGAGTTCATTGCGGTTTACCTACAAACGGTGTGCCGATGGTCACGACGGGTTCCGAAGTTCCCCGGGTAGCGATGATGGCGGTTGCGACTCCAGCTCCGGCGCCTATCAGCACCCACTTCACCCAGCCATGCTTCCCGGAAGTCTTGGTTTGCGGCGCCGGCTGAGGGATTCGCGGGGGCTCCGGCATCGAGGGCTTCGGAAGAGGCGCGACGGCGGCAATTGTGAATATGCTTCTCAGGGAATTCTGCAACGACGCCTGGCCATTCAAGCTCTGTGCCTGCGCGGTGAACTCACCGGAGCCGGTTACCAGCAACAGAGAAAGAACGGCGCTGGCCGCGATTTTGATTCCTGGCTTCAATCTCATTTCGAGGTTCCTTTCACGCATTTTTGCGATTTCAAAATTTTGCTCTCGAAATAAAACGCGTGAATGAAGCCTGAAAACGATCAGGACAGCGAAATTTATTTGGGAACTGCTGCACATTTCCCGTCTCTTCGGCCAACTTCTTACGCCTTGAGTCGTGTTCCCAGCCGCGTTAGCGGCGGCAGTTCCCTTTAGCCACCGGCGTAAGCCGGTGGAAACTTTAGTTCAAAAACCAAATGAGCCGCGTAGCGGCGACAGATCAAAAGAATTGCCAGATCTGTCGTGCCTTACGGCACTCTATTCCTCGTGGATTGATGTTCCACCGGCTTACGCCGGTGGCTAAAGGGAGCTGCCGCCGCTAACGCGGCTGGGAAGGCGACAAGAAGGCGGATGAGGGAACGATCTTAGGCTTAGGTTGCGGCCGGGATCACACGGCGAATACACCAAACCATTACCCACAGGACTTCCATAAGCAGAAACACTCCCACGGGTTCCCATGTCAATCCGCCAATGAAGTGACCTATCGTATGGATTGGGAGGGAGAATCCTAAAGAATACTCATGCGTATGGAAGATGGTCTGCCGCCCGCTGATCCACGTATAGCTGAGCGCAGCGACTTCGACGATCATGTAGGGCAGTATTAGAAGATAGGACGCGATCAAGCGTTCTTTGTGCGTTTGGGTTGCGGCAGCGAAGAACAGAATTCCCGCGGACACGACGGCAGTCATGCTGAAGTACTTCACCGTGCTGTCGGGAATTCCGGAAACGGTAAGAACAAAACGAAGCACTCCCATCGCGAAAATGGCCACCATGAATCCACGCATGGAGCGTCGCCGCAAGAGAGACATCATAATTCGAGACGCATCAAAATACGCGTCTGGCCCGCGCTCTTTGCGGCGGTTTCAACAATGCGGCGAAATCCTGCCGCCTCGAACATGGATGTAAATCCGACATAACCGAACGCCACGTCGACGCGTTGATTCTCCGAATCGATGGGATACGCTTCGAGCATCGGCACTCCGGATTGACGTGCGAACCGCACCGCGCCGTCCAGCAAGGCGTTCGCCACTCCCTTCCTTCGATAGCCGACGCGAACCATAAAACAAACAATCGACCATACGGGCGTGTCATCGATTGACGGAATTGTCCGGGACCGAACCAGCCGCTCCATTCGAGTTCGAGGCCAGAAGCCCAGCCAACCCGCGGGCTCATTGTCGAGATATGCGATCAATCCTGGAGCCGGACCGCTTTCCACCTGCAGTTGAAGGTTCGACTCGCCGAATCCCGGAGCGGCGTTGGAGTATGCAGATGAGGATTGCCGCCAGTACTGACACCAGCAGCCGCGTTCGCCTTGTCCCTCAAACAACGCACGGACGTCCGGCCATCGATCCTTTGTGGCTGCAGCAACACGAATTTCGCTCATGAACAAGAAATGGGACAGACGCGGAGCCGCGTCTGTCCCTCCGGCATTACTTCTTCGTAATTTCAGTGTAGGCGGTTTCGACGAACGTCTTTGCGGCATTGCCGCCTCCGCGTGCTGCAGCCGGTGGAGCGCCGCCGGCTGGCGGAGCGGCCGTTGCGCGCGGTGCGGCGCCGGGAGCCGGGGCATCCGGAAGTGCAGCTTTGATCTCATCGAGCGACTTGCCTTCTTTCACCATGGCTGCAATCTTGTTGCGGCGCGCCAATGTCGCATCGTACTTGCGCTGCAAATCGGCTTTGGTCAACAGATCGCCGTGTCCGGTGATGTACGTTTCCGCGTTGAGTCCGATCAGTCCTTTGACGTTTGTCAGCCAGCCTTCCGTGGAACCGTCCTTTTCAAAGTGAATGTTGGGATTGTCGTCGGCGCGATTGCTCACAACGACGTCGCCGGTGGACACAATCTTCTCGTCCGGCAGAAACACCATCAGATCGCCGCTCGTATGTGCCGGGGCAAAGTGATAGAACTCGATCTTGACGCCGTCGATGGTGGTGGCTTCCTTTTCCTTCGTCACGAGCCGGTTGGGAAGACGGTCTGCGGGTGGTGCGCCGCGCCCGCCGGCCGCGAGAGCCTTGTCGAGCTCCTTCTTGTTATTTTCATGAGCAATGATGGTCACACCGGCCGGATACGCGACGATGCCGTTAACGTGGTCGCCGTCGCTGTGAGTGAACACGACGGTCTTCACAGGCTTCGGAGTGATCTTCGCGATTTCGGCGAGCAGATCCTTCGCGCCCTGCTCCGTCTGCTTCGCATCGACGACGATGACACCGGTCTGACCAACAATGATCGTGCTGTTTCCGCCGGAACCGCCAAGTCCAGCCCACACGTTGGGTTTCAGCTGCTTCATCGTGAGCGCCGCGGCCGGCTGCTGGGCCAGCATCACCGGCACCACAAGTCCGGCCAGGACGACCACCACGAAGAACAAACGAACGATTTTCAGTTTTGACATATCAGCGTCCTTTCAACAGCGAAGTTTTGTTGCGGGGGATTCTATCGTTTCATCGCGGCTGGAGCGAGAATTTACGCGATGCCGCGGCAGAGCGATCAATTCTCCTGATCTGCCGCCGCTCCGCGGCTGAAATGGAGCCTGGCTGGATTTCCACCGGCTCACGCCGGTGGCTAACGGACTGTCGCCGCTCCGCGGCTCAAGAAGAAACGTTGCCGCGATAG
>JBGPBY010000419.1:0-6602 GCA_041481485.1 Terriglobia bacterium | reverse complement strand
GCCTTGATTTCAGCCGGAGTCAGCTTTGGAATGTCCTCAAGCTCCAGAATCTCGAGATACGACTTTCGGAGCAGTTCGATGCCAATCTGATCGGTCAGAAGCCTTGCGCTCGAAAGGGGGCCAGTGTTGAAGACCATTAGAACGCTGAGCAGGAATGTAACTCCCCGATTCATAGCGACGTCCGCTGGAGGTTGTGGCAAGTTGTAGTCCTTTTCGCACCAACCTTTCACTTCAACCGCGGGTTCGTGGCGGCTGACGTCAATCGGTTCGCCCCAGGCTTTCGTTCGAAGCACGCCCGGCTCGAGCGTGACTTCGAAGTGGCTGAATACGAGGGTTAAAGCGGCGCGCAATTCGCGTCTTGCCCTTGCCAAAATGTCATAAGCGCTCGTTTATGTCCGAAGCGAATTGACACGGAGACCCAGTCGGTTTGAAAGAGCTGTTAAATTACGCCACGGAATGGGTAGGGTATGTGAAACTGCTCTCCGTCAACCGGCAAAATTCAGTGTTCTCGGCTGGTTTCGGTATTACAATGCGCCTCGTGCTGTGGCATCCCGCTTGCAATCCATCCAGGAGCGAAGATGGAGCCCATACTCAAGACCGTTAAAGACTTGGCCTTGGCGCCCAACATGGCGGATTACGGGAGGACTATCGAATCCTTTTCGTGGGGGGCAATACGTTCAGAACTTCAGATTTCCCCCGATCCCTCCAACTTCAACATTGCTCGCATCGCCGTCGACAGGCACGCTGCGGGACCTCGAGCCGATTACGTCGCGATTCGCTGGATAGGTAAAGACGGCACAATCCGCGATCTGACTTTTCGAAATCTCCGCGCACAAACAAATCGGTTTGCGAATGTGCTCGCGACTCTCAAGATCGAGAAGGGCGAGCGCGTCTTCGCACTCGTGGGAAGGATGCCGGAATTGCATGCGTCGGCCCTCGGGTCTCTAAGGAGAGGTTGCGTCTTCTGCCCTCTGTTTTCGGCATTTGGTCCGGAACCAGTCTACGAGCGCCTCTCGTTGGGAGACGCCCGTGTTCTCGTCACCACAGAGAAGCTCTACAAGAGGAAGGTGGCAGCGCTACGCGATCGTCTTCCGGGCTTGCAGCACATCCTGTTAGTCGACGCTGCGGAAGATTCACAGCCTAACGTTTGGTCACTGAGTAAATTGATGTCTGCGGCCTCTGAGGACTTCTCAATTCCGAATACGGACCCGCAGGAAATGGCGCTGCTTCATTTCACAAGCGGTACAACCGGACGTCCTAAGGGCGCCATCCATGTGCATGAGGCGGCGCTGATGCACTACATGACCGGCAAGTACGTTTTGGATTTCCATCCGCAGGACATCTTCTGGTGCACGGCAGATCCAGGCTGGGTGACAGGAACGTCTTATGGCATCATTTCACCGCTTTTGCATGGGGTCACCAGCATTCTCGACGAAGGAGACTTCGATGCCGAACGCTGGTACCACATTCTCGAAACGCAAAAGGTCACGGTCTGGTATACGTCGCCGACCGCCATTCGCATGTTGATGCGCGCAGGAGGTGAGCCACGCCGGAAGTATGACCTCAGCCACCTGCGCTTTATTGCGAGCGTCGGTGAGCCTCTTAACGCGGAGGCGGTCCTCTGGGGCCAGGAAGCCCTGGGCCTTCCCATCCATGACAACTGGTGGCAGACGGAAACGGGCGGCATCATGATCGCCAACTATGCAGCGATGGAGATTCGTCCCGGCTCGATGGGTCGGCCGCTTCCGGGAGTGGAAGCGGCAGTGGTGCGCAAGACTGAAGACGAGCGGATCGAACTTCTCACTGAGGTGAACGCCGAAGGAGAGTTGGCTCTTCGGCCAGGCTGGCCGTCAATGTTTCGTGGTTATCTCAATGATGAGGCCCGTTATCGAAAGTGTTTCAAAGGCGGCTGGTATCTGACTGGAGACCTGGTGCGCCGCGATTCTGACGGCTACTTCTGGTTCCTCGGCCGTGCCGACGACATTATCAAGACGGCGGGGCACATGGTGGGTCCGTTTGAAGTCGAGAGCGTCCTGATGGCTCATCCTGCCGTCAGCGAGGCAGCAGTAATTGGAAAGCCCGATCCGGTTATCGGGTCGATTGTTAAGGCCTTCGTCACCTTGAAACCGGGAACAGATCCGAGCGATACACTTCGTCTCGAACTGATCGGATTTGCGCGCGAACGTCTGGGGTCAGCCGTCGCTCCAAAGGAAATTGAATTCAAGGATTCGCTTCCGCACACACGCAGCGCGAAGATTATGCGTCGCCTTCTGCGGGCCAGAGAACTAGGTCTGCCGGAAGGTGATTTGTCCACACTGGAGACATCGTGATGAGCCCAGAGCATGCCCTGCACCTGCTTTATGAAATGGTCCGAATCCGCCGGTTTGAAGAGAAATGCGTCGAACTCTACAGCGCTATGAAAATCCGCGGTTTCCTGCATCTCTATATTGGCGAGGAGGCCGTGGCGGCCGGCGTCCTGCAGGCGCTACGGCCAAACGATGCCGTTATTGCAACCTACCGCGAGCATGGTCATGCCCTGGCTCGCGGAGTTTCCGCACAACGTATTATGGCGGAGATGTTTGGAAAAATGGAGGGATGCAGCCGCGGTCGTGGAGGATCGATGCACCTCTTCGATGCGGCCACGCACTTTTACGGAGGTAATGCGATTGTTGGTGGCGGGCTTCCTATTGCGACGGGTCTGGCACTTGCCGCGAAAATGCAGCAGCAGGAACGCATCGTCTGCTGTTTTTTTGGAGAGGGCGCTGTGGCCGAAGGCGCATTTCATGAGTCGATGAATCTCGCGGCATTGTGGCGCCTGCCGGTGATGTTCATCTGTGAAAACAATCTCTACGCGATGGGCACGGCGCTATCACGATCCGAATCCCTCACCGACATTTCCGCCAAGGCTGCCGCCTACAAAGTCACGGCTGAGGCCGTTGATGGAATGGATGTGATGGCGGTCGATGCGGCAGCTGCGCGTGCTGCGGCTTCGGTCAGAACGACAGGAGGCCCATACCTGCTCGAATGCCGGACATATCGCTTCCGAGCTCACTCCATGTTCGATCCGGAACTGTATCGACCAAAGTCAGAAGTCGAAGAATGGAAGAAACGAGACCCGATCCCGCTCTTGATCTCCAGCATGCGGCGGGAAGGTCTCATTGACGATCGCGAAATCGAACGTATCGAAAGTTCCGTCGCCGCAGAGGTGGATGATGCGGTGGCATTCGCCGAAGCAGGCTCACTTGAGCCGCCAAAGGAGCTCACGCGCTTCGTTTATTCCGATCGGAGGAGCGAATGAGCAGGGTGACGTATCGCGAAGCCGTGCGTCAGGGCATCCGTGAAGCGCTCTTGAAAGACCCTCGCGTCTTTCTAATGGGTGAAGACGTCGGCGCTTATGGTGGATGCTATGCGGTAAGTAAAGGATTATTGGACGAATTCGGAGCGGACCGGATCCGAGATACCCCGCTATCGGAATCCGGTTTCGTTGGTGCAGGAATCGGTGCAGCACTGGGCGGCATGCGTCCCATTGTCGAAATCATGACGGTCAACTTCAGTCTGCTGGCGCTCGACCAGATTATGAATACGGCTGCAACCTACCTGCACATGTCGGGTGGACAATTCAATGTTCCGGTGGTGATTCGAATGGCCACCGGGGCCGGCAGACAACTCGCTGCGCAACACGCGCATAGCCTTGAAGGCCTGTATGCGCACATTCCAGGCCTTAAGGTGTTAACTCCGGCGACCTTGGAAGATGCGCGGGGAATGCTCGGAACGGCCCTTCAGGATCCGGATCCAGTGCTCATTTTCGAACACTGCAACCTCTACAATATGGAAGGAGAACTGGTGGAAGACGCAGGCCCCGTGGAGATCAGCCACGCCAGGGTGGCTCGCGAGGGAAAGGATGTGACGATCATTTCCTATAGCGCCAGCCTCTTCAAGGCGCTTGAAGCCTCAAACAAACTCGCATCGGATGGTATGGACTGTGAAGTAATCGACCTGCGTACGTTGCGGCCCCTGGATAGCGAGACTATTCTCGGATCGATCCGAAAAACGCATCGCGCGGTCATTGTCGACGAAGGATGGCGTACAGGCAGTATTTCCGCAGAAATCAGCGCGAGGATAATGGAAAACGGTTTCTATGACCTCGACGCTCCCGTTCAACGCGTTTGCAGTGAAGAAGTGCCGATACCTTATGCAAAGCATTTGGAGGACGCGGCCCTGCCCCAGGCGGAGAAAATCATTCGCTCGGTTCGAGCGATGATCACAGGAAAAGCGGCATGACCCCGTTCCGCATGCCAAGTCTCGGCGCGGATATGGAGTCGGGAAAGCTCACGCGCTGGAAGATCAAGCCAGGTGACCGCGTAAAGCGAGGCGATATCGTTGCAGAGGTCGAGACAGAAAAGGCGGACATTGATGTCGAGATCTTTACCAGCGGCATCGTTCACGAACTGCTTGTGCAGCCGGATCAGAAAGTGCCCGTTGGCACCGTACTCGCCACGATTCTTGAGGAAGGTGAAACCGCACCTCCGCCGCAGGGATCGGCGCGGCAGCGTGTTTCTCCGTTCGCGAAAAAGCTCGCGATAGAGCGTGGCATCGATCTTTCGACAATTCGCGGCACTGGACCGGACGGCGCTGTCACCCGAGAGGACGTCGAACGGGCGGTCGCACCAGAAGCGGCTGTGACACCTGCTCCAGTTCCTGTCGCGTCGACGGCTCCGATTGCAGGGATACGTCATGCCATCGCCTCGGCGATGGCTCGGTCCAATCGCGAGATTCCGCATTACTACCTTGAAACGCGCATCGATATGCATCGTGCACTTGAATGGCTTAAGGATCAGAATTTGAAACGACCTGTGCAGGAGCGACTGTTACCAGCCGTGTTGCTGATTCGTGCAGTAGTGCTGGCGCTGAAAGACGTTCCGGAGCTGAACGGTTACTGGAAGAATGATCGCCTTGAGATGAAGTCGGCCGTCAATGTGGGTTTCGCCATCGCGTTGCGGCAGGGCGGCCTGATCACCCCCGCGATTCTTAACACGGAGCAATACGATCTCACTCAGCTCATGGCCGCGCTCATCGATCTCATCGCGCGCGCCAGGGAAGGGCATCTTCGAAGCTCAGAAATTGCCGAAGGAACAATCACCATCACCAGTCTGGGCGACCTTGGAGTCGAGACAGTCTATGGGGTGATCTACCCTCCCCAAGTCGCGTTGGTGGGGTTCGGGAGAATTCAGGAGAGTGCATGGGTTGCAGAGGGGGCACTTGCAGTGCGGCCCGTTTTGACGGCCACGCTTGCTGGCGATCACCGGGCCACTGATGGCAGGCGCGGCGCCCAGTTCCTCTCTGCGCTTTCCGGCTACCTTCGAGAACCGGAGAAACTATGAATCAGGACGAATTGCGAAACCGGCTTTTTGAGATTCTTCATCGCATCGCACCCGAAGCAGATTTGAATCGGATAACCCCCGACGAAAGCATACGTGAAGTCCTCGACATAGACTCCTTCGATTTTCTCCAGGTTGTTCTGGGGATTCATAAAGCTTTCGGTGTTGAGATTCCGGAGTCCGACTACCGGTCCATCGCCACTTTGAGAGGAATGATGGAATACCTGGGCAATCGGTGAACGGCAAATCGGGTTCTCTACGGACTGAAAAGAGGAGGTAACATGGCCGTCCCAGTACAACTGACGTTCCGCAATGTTGATGCAGTGGAAGCCGTTGAAGCGGAAATTCGCGATCACGCCCGGAAATTGGAATTGTTCTATAGCCCTATTATGAATTGCCGCGTGATGGTCGATGGTCCGGCAATTCGCCAGAAGAAAGGGTACTCGTTTCAGGTGCGCATCCGATTGACCGTTCCGGGTGGGGAAATCGTTATCAACCGTGCGCCCACGTTGCGTCCAGAAGAGCGGAAAATTGCAAGAGCGCATCATCATCGTGCGGAAATGGAAACGTCCCGTAAGAACATTGAAGGCGCCATCAAGCAGGCATTCGCCGCCGCACGTCGGCAACTTGAGAATTACGCGCGCCGGCAGAGACTGGACGTGAAGACTCACGAGCCGGCCGCTCTCGCGCGCGTCACGAAGCTCATCCCCGTTAAGAGTTGCGGCTACATTGAAACACCGGATGGTCGTGAAATCTACTTCCATGCGAACAGCGTCCTAAGGGGCCAGTTCAAGAATCTCAAGCTTGGTTCTGAGGTGCGTTTCATCGAGGAGCGTGGAGAAAAAGGACCGCAGGCGAGCACCGTTAGACTCGTCCCAAAGGTCCGGCCGGCCCGTGAGGCGCTGCCCGTGCGGGCGAAACGTTAGAAAGCATTTGGAATCCTGGCGTCAAATCCTGCCACTGTCCAGGAAGGCCTGGCGTTCCTGCTTCCCGAGATGCGTCGGAAAGATCGGTGGCGAAAAGGATGCGTGAGAACTTTATGGAATGGCTATCATTCGAAATCGAAATGGCGGGTACTGGAAGCTTTCGCAGCAGGTCCCGAGTCACGGAACCAATGAGCAACCTTCGAGCGAACCCGCGGCTATGTGTACCCATAATGACAAGGCTGGCGTGTTCATCAAGGATCGATGCGCGAATCTCGTTTGTAATCTTTCCTCTGCGGAT
>JBGPBY010000418.1:0-6609 GCA_041481485.1 Terriglobia bacterium | reverse complement strand
TAACAGGTCGCGTGCGCATCGACAGTTCCTCGGATACCCCGCCACTGTCGGGCACTGTCAATATCTACCCGATCGATCCGAAAAGCTCGGGGAGAACACCTCCCACAGCGAAAGTGGGCGCTGACGGAACCTTCAGAATACTTGGCCTGGTGCCGGGGGAATACGTGGTCAGGTTTCAGGATGAGCAGACAAGCAAATTCTACACGAAGAATATTACTTACAATGCAAACGACATTCTGAATTTTCCCTGGCAGCTTAGCGGGTCCGGAAGCGGCATCATCGACATCGTTAGGCGAGTTGGAACGACACGCCTTACCGGTGCCGCGACAAACGCTCGATCCGAAAACGCTGCCGGCGCGCGCATCGTGCTGCTTCCCGAGGCCCGATTCCGTCCGGACCTTTACAAATCGTCAGTCGCCGATCGAAACGGCCGGTTCGCGCTGACCGATATCGTGCCTGGAGAATATAAGTTGTTCGCATTTGATTCGCTGGCAACGGGCGACGAGTTCGATCCCAATTTCATGAAAGCCTACGAGGCGCACGGATATCCCATTCATGTCATCGAGTCCATGACGAACAGTATGGATATTCGTGTGGTGTCGAAGCCTTGAGGAATAGCAAAACCCGCATCTGAGCCGCGTAGCGGCGGCACTTCCCTATAGCCACCGGCGTGAGCCGGTGGAAAACGAACCCAAAACGCTATTCAGCCGCGTAGCGGCGGCAGATCCAGAAAATATCTCGGCGTTCATCCGTTTCCAGAATCGCGCGCGGCCTCGGCTTCCAATACTTTCCAGTGAACTATATTCTTTCGCGAATCCAATGTTCGATCGCTTCTGCTGCGGCGATCAGGGGAACCTGTCCTGTCTTTCCCACTTTCAGCGAATGATCTCCTTTCTCTGTCCAAATCAACGTGGCCCGGCTGCCCAATCGTTTCACAACCTGTTCAAGCAGAGCCCGCTCTGCAAACTCATCGGCAGTGCCACTGAGGAATAGCATCGGCAAATGGATTCCATAGAGATGCGAGTCCCTCAGTTGATCCGGCTTGCGGGGCGGATGTAGCGGATACCCCAGAAAAACGAGCCCCGAAACTTTAGGCGTATCTGCACCAATGTAAGAAGCGACTCTCCCACCCATGGATTTTCCGCCGATCACAATCGATTGCGGGCGATGCTTCTCCGCCATCTCCTGAACGACCTGCCGATAGAGGGCCTGCATTTTGGGCAGAGGGTCAGGAAACTTCCGCTTCGCTTCCATATATTCAAAGTTAAATTGCAAAGAGAGAAATCCACGTCGCGCCAGCTCGCTGTGGAAAAACTTCATGAATGGCGAGTCCATTCCTTGTCCGGCCCCATGCGCGAGGACAATTGCGGTTTTCTGGTCCCAGGATTCCGGTTTGATGGCATGCCACGTCATGCTGAACCCTCCAGCATTGCGAGAAACTCAGGCCCTTCCGAAACTACTTTGCCGGACACGTTTGCTCGTAAGGAATGTCTTCGCCGATATAGAGATAGAAACCCTTGCCAACGAGCCAGGTTCACCCTGCGATGAGCGCGGCTTTCTTTCTGCGTCCTGACAATTTCAAGATCAGACGCGAAAGTTTTACGGCATCCACGGGCTTGGCGATATGCGTGTCAAACCCGGCATCCTTGGCCGCCCGGACATCGGCGTGGCTTGCATGTGCCGTGACGGCGATGGCCGGCGACATACCCCCGTCGCCAGGCTTCAGTTTCCGGACTTTGCGAATGAAGCTGAGTCCATCCTCTTCGGGCATCGCGACATCACAGAGCACAATGTCCGGCTTAAACCGAGCAAGAGCCGCCAGGCCGCCGGCGGCGGACACGGCCGTTTCAACCTGTGCACGACAGGACTGCAGCATTACTGAAAAGGCTTCCCGCGCGTCTTCCAGGTCATCGACAACCAACACGCGCAGGCCGGCCAGAATAGCGGGCCGTTTTCCTGGTCTAGACGTTGCCTGACGAGAGCCGTTGGTTCTGTTGACCTCGGACTGAGGCAGATTGCTAATGGTGCACGGCAATGTAACCGTGAAGATGGAACCTCTACCTTCACCGGCACTGTACGCCGTTACGGTCCCATTGTGCATTTCAACCAGATTACGGACTATCGAAAGGCCCAGCCCAAGGCCGCCAAAGGCTCGTTTCGTGGAACTGTCCTGCTGGCTAAAGCGATCGAATAAGTGAGGCAGAAATTCAGGATGAATGCCTTTCCCAGTGTCCTCCACCTGAATTTCAATACGCCCCGCACCCTTATCGATCTTCGACCGGACAGTGATCTTCCCTCCCGGAGGCGTGAACTTGATGGCGTTGGTGAACAGATTGCGGAACACCTGTTCCATACGGCCGGAATCGGCGGTGATCATGGCCTTTGAAGGATCAAATTCGGTTTGAATCGTAATGGACTTGTTTTCTGCAAGACCTCGCACTGAATTCAGCGCGGCGAGAACGCATTCCGTCGGATGGATTTCGCCAAGATCCAACTGCATTTTTCCAGCCTGGATTCGAGACACATCGAGAAGATCGTCGATGAGCTGGCCCTGATCTTTGGCGCTCTTCTCGATTGCTGCAAAAGCGCGCATTACTTTTTCTGGCTTCGCCTTGCCGAGGTTGATGGTCTGGGCCCAGGCGAGAATCGTAGTCAGAGGAGTGCGGAGTTCGTGGGAAAGCGTAGCGATAAACTCGTCTTTTATCAAACTGGCTCTTTCGGCCTCCTGACGTGCCTGGGTTTCCCGCGACAGGAGTTCCTGACGATCTCTATCCAACTTCTTCCGGTCGGTGATATCACGCAGGATTGCGGTGACTGACAATCTGGAATCCATCGTGACCGGGCTCAGTGAAATCTCCATTGGAAACACGCTGCCATCCTTGCGTTTGCCGAAGAGATCGTCGCCTCGTCCCATTTCTCGCGGTTCGGGCTGGTCCATGAATGCGGCATGCTGTTTTCTGTGGGCTCCGATGTACTTATCGGGAATCAGTTTTTCGTAGGATTGTCCGTTCAATTCACTCTGTGCGTAGCCAAACATAACTTCGACACGGTGATTGGCGAATTCAATCCTGCCGTTTTGATCCATGATAAGGATTCCGTCGTTCGCGTTCTCGAGAAGATGGCGGTATCGTTCTTCGGCCTGAAGAAGCCGTTTGGCAGTCGCGTTTCTTGCAGTGCGATCTTCAATAGCCAGCAGTGCCGTATAGCTGCCGGCTCCAGCAAACCGGGTTGCCGTCGCGTGCAGAACCATGTTTTTATGCCCGACATTCGGAAAGTCCTGTTCCACGTCGAAGTCACGGAATGTGACGCCGTTGTTGAAAACCGCTTTCAACATTGTCAATAGACGCGGAAGGTTCCAGCGGCCTTCGCAAATTTCCGTGAGAAGTTTTCCTTCAGTTTCCGCAGATGAGATCCGAAGCATGCTGTAAAACGAAGCATTGGCGCCTTGAATGCGGAGGTCTGAGGTGATCACCAATATGGGGGTTGGCATCGTATCGATTATTTTTCGGGCGTCATCGTGGGCAATCTGCAAAACGCCGGCTGCCTGTTTGAGAACGGTGATGTCGGCCAGCGCGATTACAGCGCCATCGATACGGTTATCGCTGGTCCGGTATGGCCGGACCTGGACACGGTACCAGGCGCCTTGTTTATTCTGGGCCTCTGCTTCCCGGAGTGACAGGGTTGCCATCACCTCAGAGACAAGATCCTCCAGGTTTGGGGTTTCAAGGCCCGTCCGAAGGTCCCCGATGGAACGCCCAACGTCAGTGGGGATCAGGTTCAGCGTCTGACCCGCTCTC
This sequence comes from Terriglobia bacterium, assembly GCA_041481485.1. Lineage (GTDB taxonomy): Bacteria > Acidobacteriota > Terriglobia > 20CM-2-55-15 > 20CM-2-55-15 > JBGPBY01. Next base: position 2,812 of record JBGPBY010000418.1, on the reverse strand, counting down.
GGCGTGAAGCGCCGGATTCTTCCATCGGGGCCGACCATCACAATGGGGAGATCAACACTGGCTAGAAGATTTGTCAGATCGTTGCTGAGTTGAGTCATTTCGACGTTTCTTGCTTGCAACTCGTCATTGATCGTCGTCATTTCTTCATTGGCGGATTGCAGTTCTTCCTTCGCGGTCTCGAGTTCCTCATTGGTGCTTTGCAGTTCTTCGTTAGTGGACTGAAGCTCCTCGTAAGAAGAAACAAGGTCTTCCTGTGTGGATTCATACTCCGAGATGAGCTCCTGTTGATATTGCCGGTCGTCGCGAATCTGGTCCCGCTGCTGGATTCCCTTCGGACTCTTTGATATCGATTTCCCGCGGCGCCCTGGCGAGATTGCTGATTCACCAGAGCCGAGGGCTTCCTCGAAAAAGATCGAAAAGTAGCGCTCTTTAGATGGAGGGACCAGGCGAAGCGGGATGACCTTGATTCCGAAGACGCGCCGTTCACCATTCGTTTTCAGGGTCAGACCGTTCTTTATCGTTGGGGCATTCTCTTTGCGTGACGAACTGATGAGGTACCGGAGATCCGACACGATCTCCGGCCGGGCGAGCTTGAACAGGCTCAGGCTGGCCTGTCCCTGAGCCAGTTCAACGTATGGTGCGAGACGTCCGCGGACCTGCAGAATATCCGCCGCATCATTGATTACGACGCCCGGTGGCGCATAGTGCTGGATTGCGGCACGATCCGCTTCGGACTGGAGTTCCTGCAGAGTCGCTGACGGTCCGGCAGGCTTGCGCTCGGACATACGCTCATGCAAGTGCCTGCCAATTGAAAAGTGCAGCTTGAGCGGGGTGGCAATGGTCTTTTTGGAATAGAACTTGTTGGACCGGTCCTCCATCGCGAATAGATTTCCAAAACCGGTGATGGATTCGGATCGGCCCAGCCACAGAATGCCTCCCGGGTTCAGCGCGTAGTGAAGAATAGGGACGACGCGCTTCTGGAGGTCCGACGTGAAATAGATCAGGACATTCCGGCACGAGATCAGGTCCAACTTGGCGAACGGCGGGTCATTCGTGACATCGTGCCGCGAAAACAGACACGTGTCGCGAATCTTTTTACCGATACGGTATCCGCCCTCCTCTGCTTTTTCAAAAAACGCTTTGAGCCGGCCTTTCGAAACGTCCCTGGCAATACTTTCGGGGTAAACTCCGGCACGCGCTTTTTTCAAACCCGATTCGCTGATGTCGGAAGCAAAGATTTGAAGCGATGGACGGATTTTGGCCTTATCCAGAACCTCAAAAAAGACGATCGCGATGGAATAGGCTTCTTCGCCGGATGAGCATCCCGCAACCCAGACGCGGAAAGGAACGGCCGAATCCCAGTTTTCCAGATACTTTGGAAGGATTCGGGTCTTCAGAGCATCGTAAGTCTCGGGATCCCGAAAGAAGCTGGTGACGGGAATCAGAAGATCCCCAAAAAGCGCCTGGACTTCGTCCGCATGAGTTCCAAGATAAGCGGCGTAGGTCTGCAGATCATTCATCTTGAGCAGGAGCCGCCGCCGCTCAATGCGTCGCTGGATGGTGCTGTGTTTGTACAGCGCGAAATCGACTCCGGTCACGTTCCGAACCGAATCGAAGATTTTGCGAAGACTTCCATTCGGTCCCGGTTGTATTCGTTCGAGTTCAATCCGCCGGAGTCCGGCCCGCCGCACCGGGAAATGGTTCGAAATTCTCGCGATTTCTCTCGCGATCCCTTCCGGCGTTTCGACGATGTCTACGGCGCCGGACATAATTGCACTGCGCGGCATTCCATCGTACTGGGCGGACCGGGGCTCCTGCGCGAACGTGATCCCTCCCTCCGCTTTGATCGCCTGCACGCCTGCCGTTCCGTCCGATGCAATTCCCGACAACACAACGCCGATTGCTCGATCTTTTCGATCGTCGGCAAGCGAGCGAAAAAACAGATCGATGGGAAGGTGTTGCCCACGTGCTTCCGTGCGAGGAGTGAGCTTGAGGATCCCATGCTGCAGTCGCATGTCGCGATTGGAAGGAATGACGTAGACATGGCTGGGCCGTATCCGCATCCCATCCCGGACTTCGGTCACGGTCATCGAGCTTACTCTCGAGAGAATATCGGCGGTGAGGCTTCCGTGCCTGGGATCCAGATGCTGAATAATGACGAAAGCAGCGCCAATTTCCGGCGGAAGATGCTTAAGCAGGTCCGTTACTGCCGACAGACCGCCGGCCGAAGCGCCGACACCGACAACAGGAAATGACGACAGCTCCGCAGCCTCTGAGGCCTTTAATGAGCGTTGAGCTGTCGTTGCCCTGGATAGAGTCGATCTGATTTGGCCGGCAGGTTTGCGGCTTCGCTTCTTCATGCCGCACTACATCCCGGCGGCACGTTCTTTGTTCCTTTTGGGTTTCTCGAACTCGCGCAGCACGATCTCCGCAGGGAATGCCGAAGCCGTTTGCAGCGCCTCACGGCGCTTGAAGAGCTCCTGATTTCGAATTCACCGTTCCACATATCCCACCTGTCGGTTCCGCCGGCGCTTATTGTACTCGACGAGTAATAGCTGCAGACGCGAACTCTAAATCCGGAGTCATAGAAGCTGAACTGGCTGCGCGATAATGTCATAGCGGGATGAAAGCTCGGAGAGATTTCTCGATTTGCCGCACAAATACAGGTATTCCCTGAGTACTGCAATTGTTGGTAATGGGTGAGTTTGAAATCTGCGACGGCAGCCAATGTAGGCGCGGTCTATGACCGCGCACAATCTTTCGTTTATGGATACCCAATCCGAGGAGTCCCAGTCTGAAAAACTGTGCGCGG
>JBGPBY010000417.1:0-6626 GCA_041481485.1 Terriglobia bacterium | reverse complement strand
TCTCTGGTCAGCCAACCGAAAGTCTGGATTCTCGATGAGCCAACCACCGGCCTCGATCCCGAGGTCCGCCGAGTGGTCTGGGACATCCTTTCCGAAGAGAGGGCGAAAGGCACCGCGATTCTGCTTTCAACCCACTATATGGAAGAAGCACAGAGGCTCTGCGATCGTGTTGCCATTCTTTCGCGTGGCAAAATACTCGATTGCGGTCCGCCTTCCGATTTGATCCTGAAACACATGGGTAACGGCGAAATTGAGGAGGAAATCCGCAGAGGTGTTTCGTGGAAACGGCCTCCGAATCTGGAAGACGTTTATCTCCGGCTGACCGGTTCGCGTCTGGAGAACGGCGAATGACGGCATGGTGGGGTATCCGCTGCGTGTGGCTGCGCTATTTCGATGTCTATCGAAAGAGTCTCCTCTATTCGGTCGTGACGACATTTGTGGAACCGCTGCTTTACCTGATCGCTTTTGGCTTTGGACTCGGCGGCATCGTCAAAACGGTCGAGATCGATCACGCCACTGTCAGCTACCGCCAATTCATTTTCGCGGGTATTGTCGGACAAACGATTTTGTTCCAGGCATTCTTCGAAGCTGCGTACGGAAGCTTTATCCGAATGTACTATCAACGGGTATTCCAGGCGATCGCGACCACGCCGATCACACTGTCGGAAGTGCTTTGGGCGGAGGTCATCTGGGATTCGACAAAGGCCACATTTGCATCTTTGGCGGTACTGCTCATCGGAACAGCACTGGGAGACTTCTCCGCAGCCGGCGCATTGATGGCCCTGCCACTCTGCTTTGGGTGCGCGTTTATTTTCGCGGGATTGGGAGTGCTCGTTGCTGCAAGATCGCGGACCATCGAAGATATTTCCTACCCGCAATATCTGCTGATCTTTCCGATGTTTCTGTTCTGCGGAATTTTCTTTCCCATGGAAAACCTGCCACGCGTTCTTCAGTGGCTGGCCTGGGCTTTGCCCCTCACATCCGTCGTTTCATTGGTGAGAACACTCACGCTGGGTTTTCCACTGCAAGTTCAGGCATTCCCAATTCTGTTGGTGTGGCTGGCCGTGTTGCTTCCATGGTCGCGAAAATCCATGACGCGCCGCCTGGTCAAGTGATTCGTTCCCAGCCGGTCTGTCGTGCCTACGGCACTCTGTTTCTCGTGGCGTGCCATACCACCGGCTGACGCCGGTGGCTAGCGAACTGTCGCCGCTAACGCGGCTGGGAATGAGATCCCTTCTTCTTATGGACCGCAGGAGCAGTGGAGTTCCCAGCCGCGTTAGCGGCGGCAGTTCATTAGCCCCCGGCGTGAGCCGGGGGTAAAGAATCGCAACACCAAACAGAGTGCCGTAGGTACGACAGATCTATAAATCTGAATGGCTGGGAAAGCGACAGCCCCAATGTGTACCTTTTACTTCGCCGCTTTCGAAACCTCTTCGTAAAAGGCATCCAGCCGTTGCTGGGCATTCATGTTCAGGAATGCGTTGACCATCAGGGTGGCATCCGCTGCATTGATCTGCGCCAGGAGCATGTCCTTCGGAGTTCCCTTCTTGACCAGATCGATGGCGACTGCATCGATTTTCGCGATGCGGTCGTGTGCCGGTTGGAGATCGGCTTTGGTTCCAGGATTACCGCGGTTCGGTATCACCGTATCGATATCGAGCTTCATGACCGCTTCCAGCGTCTTCGGCCACTCGATCATGCTGCCGCCCTGTGCGTAGTCGCAGTTCATGCCGTTTTGAAACACGTCGCCCATGGTGACGACTTTGAGATCGGGAAAATATACGAATGCATCTCCGTTGGTGGATGCTTTACCGAAGTAATACACGTGAGCGACTTCCTTATTTCCCAGCTTGATCGAATAGTCTTTGTCGAACGTCACGTTTGGCGCTTCTGGTGTACCGGCGGCATTCGTATAGGTCTTCAAGCCTTCCTTTTCATTCACGTGACCGATGACCTGAACTCCATTCTTGATAAGAAATCCGGTACCGCCACTTTTATCCTGATGAACATCGCCGACGACGGCGTATTTGATCGGCTTGTCGGAAATGGTTTTGATCTGGTCCATGAGCGCCGTGTTATTCGCGTCTCCCAAGGGGCCGGTATTCGCGAGAACCAAACCGTCATCGGTGACTCTCACGACTACGGTTGCACCCTGTCCGATGCCGGAAATCATAAAGAGTCCCGGCTTGATCATCGTGGTCGCCGGCGCACCACCGCCACGTCCGCCCGCTCCGCGTGCAGCTCCGCCGCCCTGTCCACCAGCTGCGCCACCCCCGCGCCCACCGCCTCCTCCGGCAGGAGGTCCCTGCTGCGCCTGGGTCGATGTAGCCGTAAACATGAAGAGCACGGCCAGTAATGCAGTTGGGAGCATTGATTTTCGAATCATGATTCCTCCTCAATAGTTCAAACTCGATATTCACTGGGCATTCTATGGGGAGTTGCCGCCTGCTGCAAAAGAATTGGTGTTCACAGGAGCAGTTGCGTTTCCAGCCACATTAGCGGCTGCAGTTCCTGGGTTCACGGTTTCATAGATCCGCCAACCTATTCTTGAGCCGAACACGTTTACGGTTGGCCGACTGTACGCCAACTGGCCTGCAACCTTCACAACTTGAGGGTTGAAAGAGAATCACTGCGACGGTAGAACAATCAGCAAGGTTACCTCGGAATCTTCTCCGAAAGCACGGATGACATGAATGTCACGGCGGAATGTCATCTCTACTTCGTCGGTCGTGGAGTTGCCCAATCGTATCCAGATTACTTTCGGCGGTGATCCTCGTTCAGCCGCCAGAAAACCAAAGTCGTTGTCCTTGGACACAAGAACAACTCCCCTGCCAAATCGAACGATCGTCGGTTTGGGCCAGGCTTACAAGCTCAGTATGGCTACATTCTGGAAGCAGATCGGCGAGTCGCTTGACCAGCGCGGGAGAAAGGTTTTGGTCGAACACGAGCTTCATCAGCGCGCGAGCATCGAATGTTTTTCACTGTCCGCCGCGTAGGCAAGGCAGGCGAGAATATCCTCCCTTTCCAAGTATGGGAAATCCGCAAGGATTTGTTCCTGAGTCATGCCTGCGGCCAAATAGCTCAACACGTCATGCACCGTAATCCGCATGCCGCGGATACACGGTTTGCCGCTTCTTTTGCCGGGCTCAAGTGTTATTCGCGATTTGTAATCCATTTGAACGGATAGTAGGGCGGCATTCCGCGCAAGGTCAAGAACCTTAAATGGCTGCAAGAATGGCGGAAGCGCAAATCATTCAAGCGATGAAATGAAAGCCGGACGATCAAATTCACTTGTCCGACATACCGACAATACGGCCACTTGAATTCACGATCGGTAAAGACTGGCCAGTTTCTCGCGCGCAATGGGCGTACCCATGCCAGAGCTCTTAAAACATCCCAGTACTCGTGTTATATCGGAATGGTACCGGCGGTGATAGAGTCCGATTCGCACGTAGCATCGCCAGCGCCGCGAACAGTAAAGGTATTCTCTTCATCGTAGGAATCTACTTCGGCGCACCCGGCCGGTACTCCACAGTCAGCAGAATCTCCCGCGCTGAAACCGATGCATCCACTTTGACGGGAGAGTCCATGATGTTATCCGTGCCGTAGGTTGCGGACTGCACGACGTAACCTTCGGGAAGGTCCAATGCGGAGAAATCATATTCGCCGTCATTCGACGGTAAACGGAATGAACCGTCGGTATTGACCGTCGATACATTGCCGTTGGTCATCGCCACGTGAATTGCGGCAACGGCCTCCGGCGGCGGATTCCCGCCAGTAAACGTGATGTGGCCGCGAATCCATGAACTATAGGGTGCTTCCAATCGAATGATGGTGTCGTTCGAGTCTACCGTTATCAGAGATGGCTTGGACTGAAACTTACCGTCGATCAAGACGTGATATTGCCCCGGTCCGACACTTGCCAATTCGAAAGCGCCATACTCATTGATTTCTGCCGACACCGCGGGCCCGTTGGGCGCGACCGCTGTCAGACGAATGAGACCCGGAGGTCGCGTTCCAAAGTTTGTGGGAACCACTTCGCCTCGCACTCGAAAGCCAACTCCGGCTTCGATACCGGACACATCGGATTCTTTGACGACGATTGGCGTATTGGCAAGTCCCGAGTCCTGGAACACTCTCAGGACGTACGATCCCGGCGGGATGGTCAGAAATTCAAACTCTCTGTCTGCGCCGACTGGAGAAAACGGCACCTCGATCTGTTCGTTCGATTCATTCGTAGCCAACAATTGGGGCGCGGCTGGAGATTTTGCCAAATCGAGAACCGAAGATATCAAAAGACCCTTCATTCGGCCGGATTCCTGCACCGCCACGGTGTCCTGCCCGAGCAGATATACCCATTGAGCCCGCTGAGCCGATGGTGCCAGACGATCGAGAGGAGGCAGGTGGCCCTCCACGCGGAAACCGAAGGTGCGGTCGCCGAATTCGATATCTGTGATGTTCCGGTTCGCCACTCTGATGTCCAACTTAGGGATCCCCATGTTGGGCTCCAATCGAAGCGTATAGGTTCCGGGCGGGACGGCACGAAACGTGAATGATCCGTCCGATTGAACCTCGATATTTTCTGTCATGCTGAGATTGGGTCCCGACAGCGTGACCCTCATTGGCGAAGTCGTGCTCCTGCGCGGCATGACCGCAAGGTGGCCGCTGACGTTGACGGCGAATGGAAGGATGACAAGGTCGAAATTCTCAGGTGGACCTGGAATCGCCACCTGGGCTGGTCCGGCCAACTGCGGATTGATGGACGAACGCGCTACATCCTTGGCTGGCCCATCTGTGATGACAACGGTCGTATTGGGCTCCTGACGGACTACAGCAACGAAGTCGTCGAAAAAAGTCGTCTTCCCTGCCAGCACCGCTCGGATAGACGTTCCTTTTTGCCCGTCGATCTCCGCAGTTACAACGTAATTGCCAGGCGCCAGACTTTCAAATCGGTAAGCGCCATTTTTATCGGATCGGGTAACAATCGCGAGCGATCCGGGCTGGCTTGTTCCATCCGGTGTCGCTGTGACTTTGGCGTTCGGTATGGGCGTGCCATTGAGAGTAACGACGAGTCCTTGCACGGAATCGAACGGTTGCACGGGCGACGGCGCCTGGAGAATCGCGAATTGCATTAGAAGCAATACGAGTGCTTTCATGGCTCGCTTGGACTGCAGATCGGGAGAAGGGTATACGAGGTTTCATGCGGAGTCCAGCGCGCGGACCAATGCATCACCGCAAGGAGGGGGCCTGCGCCATCAATAAAATATGCCCGGACCGCTGACGAAACTCGCCGGTGGTTTACAGTTCGTCCATCTCAGTCCCTGATAACCCGCATCCCGTAGATTGGCAGCGGACCCAATCGGGAGCACGCTCAGTTTCCGAGATACCGACGACCCGGGATCTGACGGCCTATTCCCAGGCTTTCGAGGGCAATTCCTGCAGCCTAATGCTTCAGGGCGACAAAGTCCTACTACGCCCATTCGCTACAAACGTGTTAACAAACTGCCGCGGCCGGTGTACACAAGCTGAGGATGACGACAGTGGCAGTCCCAACGGACAGGAAACTAGATCAATTCCCCCGGCTGGAACCTCCTGCGCCCCCCTGTTCAATATCGTTGTGGAATTTGCCATAGACGAGAGCTTCTTTACGGAGTTGGAAAAAAGGGGTATTACACCTGCCCAGATGGGCATGGACCTGAGTCTCCCGAAAGCGCCAAACGTCTTTAACGCGGTCGAAAAACTGGGACTGCATCTCGAGAAGAGCAAGGCTTCGCGCGAATTCATCGTCATCGAGCACATCGAGAGGCCCTCGCCAAACTGAGGGTCTACACTTTGTCGTACGAAATCGCCAGCTTCCAAACATTAGAAATCCGCAATCGCCGATTTGGAACATCAATTTGCACTATCCTTAACAATAGCTTCTGCTACACAGGCTATTGATAAGGCTGATTGCAAATGGTGGCAAGTGCGTTGTTTCGAACGCTGTTGCACGCTTGTCTGGGTGCCTATGTGTTCAGGGACGTCTTCCCAGTCGGGTTGATTTTCGGATTTGTGTATTGGCGGTGGCGTCAACTGTGGCCGCTGTTCGTTGCTCACGCGATATTTGATGCCTTTGCCTTGCTGCCTCTGGTTCACAGACTTCAGAAGTAATATGGTTTGGCGACTATTGACTTCCACCCGCATCGCCGGAGGCGGCTAACCTGATTTCCTATGGAAGGTCCTTACTGAACGGTAGCTTGCGACCATCTGACAAGGTGATTTCTCTGATCCAGGCGTTGAGCCGCCGTTCGTGTCCCGGCGGTACCATGTAATCCGCAGCTCCTCTTAAAACCTTCCCATCCGACAGCATTACCGTTGAGGCGTTTCTGATTGTGGGGTTGTCCTTCGCCAACATTCCAGCCACGGATACAGTCATCCCGACTTTCACCGAGTCCCGCAACCATCCATTTTGGACCAGATCGGATGGATGGCCGATCTCAAATCTGTATTTCGTGATCGCATTGGTCGCCGGGTCTTTTTGAGGTGGTCCCCATTCTTTGGACCAAAAAACAGCGTGCTTAAGGTGGACCGCTGCCTCTTGAAAAATGGGTTTAAAGATTAACTCGTCGGGCCTGTGCGGAACTGTG